>WFTS01000025.1 GCA_015485385.1 Kordiimonadales bacterium
CGATATAATTACGGGTTTCATAAAAGCCAATGCTTTCAATGAACAACAGAGGGTCTTGGCTGTATTTTACATTACGGCGCCATTCAACAAGGCTACCCGGTCCGCCATTATAGGCCGCAAGCGCCATTAGCATATTGCCCTCCACATAATCCATCGTCATCAAATGTTCGATATAGCGCTGACCAAGCGCCATGTTAAATTCGGGCTCAAACAAACGGTGTCGGTTTTTGCGTAAAAAAGACCCATTCCGCGTAATCCAGCGCGCAGTTGCTGGCATGACCTGCATCAACCCGCCCGCACCAACGCGACTTTTTGCTCGGCTTCGGAAATCACTTTCTTTGCGAACCATTGCGAATATCACAGCACGGTCAACACTGTAGCCGCCTGCGGGTTTCCAGTCAGGCAAGGGGTAGCGTGTTGCTGTTGGTGCCGGATGCCCCGTTCCGCCTGCGCGGCCCAGCCGAATTTGCACGGCAGGTAAATTTAGGTAAGCTGAAAGCGCAAGAAGATCATCTTGTACGGCTGTGCCTTTTCGACCCCAAAGAAGGCGTAATTCTTCGTCGGCCACATTGTCGCGGTTAATCTCGGTTAAGGCGAGCGCACGACGGGTTGCGGGATAGCGCAGTAAATTATCCATAGCGCTTTTGGTTAAGGTTGGCACTGTCCAGTCAATGTCTGGCATGATCCCCAATTGGCGCGTGGCCAAAAGGCCGTAAAATGTTTCAGAAGCTGTACTGGCAGCTTTTAGAAAATGGGTTCCGCCAAGAGCATCCCCTTCTCTAAAGGCTGCGCGACTTGCCCAAAAATTACCGGCTGAAATTAACCAATCTCCTGCGCGCTCACTTTCGCCTAGAGCCTGAAAATGTTTGCGGGCATGAGAGAAATCACCGCGTCGCCAATTTGCAAGTCCCGCGATCCAATCGCTTGCAGGCACAAGCTCACGGGATAAATTGGCAGCCAGGGTTGCCAGCTTTAACGCTTTGAAGTCTTGGCCGTGATAATAATAACTGGCCGCGATGCGCTCTAGCCCCTCGGCCTTTTCATGCGGCACCAGAAGTCCACGCTTTTCCATCGCCCAATAGCGCTTTTCTGCACGTTCAGGCAGGCCTTTGCGTACATAGCGACGGACATTGGCAAAAAAGGTTGTGACGGCTCTGCGTTCAAGGCGCGTTCGGCGCGGAAGGGGGGGCTTTGGCGCAGCGGATTGACCGGTTACTCCAGGGTAGCGGGTATCGATAGGTTTTCGCGGAGCACGCGCTTTGCCTTGACGGCGTCGGGCCAGTTTGTAAACGCGCCATGCCGCAGGATGGTCAGCATAGCGTTTTAGCCAACCTGCAAGCTCACTGTAGCGGCTGCGATATCCGGTTGGGTGCATATAGCGTTGCAATAGCACATGTCCCATCAGAATTTTATCATCAAGGCGCTTGATTAACTTGTCGGCTTTTCTCCAGCGGGCTTGTTCTTGCAGTTCAAATATCCGCTGATAACGCGCGACATCTTTTTTCGAGAGAACAGTTGGCACCGCAGCACTACCGCTTAGCTGAGATGTAGCAAAAACGGTTGGAGTATTGAAAATACAAGTGGCTAAAAACAAGAAAGCCAAAACGGTACGCGCTAGGATGACATTTTCTCCTTAACCGATAAGAGGTCCTGCCAAGCGGCGGCTTTCATATGCGGCTGACTGAGCAGATAGGAAGGGTGATAAGTGGCAATCAAGGCAATGTTTTGACCCTCAACCATAAAAGACTGCCAGCGCCCTCGTTGGCGCGAGATACTGTCTTGTGTTTCAAATAAGGCCTTTGAAAGCGCGCCGCCAAGACCAAGAACCAGCTTTGGCTGGGCCAGTTCAATATGGCGCGCAGTGAAAGGTTTGCAAACGGCAAGCAAGCTTGCGTCTGGTTTGCTGTTCCCAAGGGGCCGCCACGGCAGCACCGTTGATAGATAAACATTTTCTGCTCGGCTCATGCCGATGGCAGCAAGCATTTTGTCAAGCAACTGCCCAGACGGCCCTGAAAACGGTTGGCCGTTTTGGTCGTCTTCACGTGATGGCACATCGCCAATGACCATCAAGGGAGCCCCTTCTACACCGCCCGCGAAAACCGTATTTTTGGCCGAGCGCTTTAATAGTCCCCCGTCAAAATTTTCCAGTGCCGTTTTAAGCTCGCTGATGGACGAACAGGCCGCAGCCGCTTTTTCAGCCAAATCAGGCCCTGCGCCGCTGGTAGGCTGTGCGGGGCGCGCTGCCACTGGTGTTGGCCCTGAGGCGATTGCTTTTGCCGCGCTTGATGTGGATGTGTTCTGTGTGGTGTGTGATGCCGGATTTTTTGCGCCCGGATTTTCTACCGCCGTATTTCTTGTCGGGGGCGTGTGTTCGGCATTGGACACAGTGACTGCAGCTGCTGTTGTTTCAGCGGGGGGAATCTCCAGAAAGCGATCAACAGGTTCATGGTCAATCGCATCGTCTGCGCCCATGGCAACATGCCACTTTAGCAGGGAAGCTGCGTCGATATTTTCTTCTGTAAGCGCCATCAAATCAGCCGTCCATTAACTCGTTTTTCTTAATATAGCGGCTGCTTTCTTTCAAATGCATGAAAAAAATAAATTTTAGCATTTTAGTTTTCTGCCGTTACGGTCAAAAGGCTTTGAAAAGGCTCAAGCGTTTGACCTTTTGGCTGGGTGTAGGCATAACACTTGAAAGCACAAGCGCGCGAACCACGTTAGGCCTGAGTAACCAGACCATAACAACCGTATGCCCGGCTGAAACCATGAGTAGCAGCCAAACAGAGCGAATAAGGAGTGACACATGGCACGCGAATCCATGGAATTTGATGTAGTGATTGTTGGTGGGGGACCTTCAGGGCTTTCGGCTGCGATCCGCCTTATGCAAATGGCACAAGAAAAAGATCAGGAATTGATGGTCTGTGTGATTGAAAAAGGCTCTGAAATTGGTGCGCATATTCTCTCTGGTGCTGTGGTGGACCCAATCGCCTTGAATGAATTGATCCCTGATTGGAAAGAAAAAGGCGCGCCTTTAAATACGCCCGTAACCGACAATCAGCACTGGGTTTTGTCTGAGAGTGGGAAAACCGCGCTGCCTCATATTATTATGCCGCCGCTTTTGTCGAACAAAGGCATGTATACGCTGTCACTTGGTAATTTATGCCGCTGGCTTGCAGAACAAGCTGAGGCCATGGGCGTTGAGATTTACCCCGGTTTTGCGGGTGCAGAAATATTATTTCATGACGATGGCCGAGTAAAAGGTGTGGCCACTGGTGATATGGGCGTTGGCATGGACGGTAAGCCCAAAGCTTCCTATGAACCGGGCATGGAATTGCACGCCAAATACACATTGTTTGCTGAAGGGTGCAGAGGATCTTTATCGAAAGAACTTGAGGCTAAGTTTAAACTACGCGAAAATTGTGATCACCAAACTTACGGCATAGGTATCAAAGAATTATGGGATATAGACCCCGCTAAGCATGTGCCGGGGCGGGTAATTCATACGCAAGGTTGGCCTTTGGACAATACTGTTGGTGGCGGGTTTATTTACCATCAGGAAAACAATCAGGTTGCGATCGGCTTTGTGGTCGGGCTGGATTATGACAATCCGTATTTGTCGCCGTTTGAAGAAATGCAACGCTATAAAACTCATCCTGAAATTAAAAAGATTCTGGAGGGCGGTCGGCGTGTGGCGTACGGAGCGCGAGCCATCAATGAAGGCGGGCTGCAATCCGTTCCTAAGCTTTATTTCCCTGGGGGAGCCTTGATTGGCTGTGCTGCGGGCTTTTTGAACGTTCCGCGTATCAAGGGCACACACACAGCAATGAAATCGGGAATGTTGGCCGCTGAAAGCGCGTTTGGTGCAATTGCGGCTGGATCAAACGGGGAAACAGAGCTGACCGGCTATACCGACGCCTTTAAAAAGAGCTGGATATATAAAGATCTGCACAAAGTACGCAATGCGCGGCCGGCCTTGTCTAAATTCGGTATATTATGGGGCACCATATACGGCGGTTTTGACATGTGGATGCATACACTTGGTCTGGGCTTCTTGATGCCAACTTTCAAACACCCACATGTGGATCATTGCGCTTTGAAAAAGGCGGTTGACTGTGAGCCAATTGCTTATCCAAAACCAGACGGAACAATCACTTTCGATAAATTATCGTCGGTGTTTTTGTCAAACACCAATCATGAGGAAGATCAGCCGGTGCATTTGCAGCTGAAAGACCCATCTGTGCCGGTTGAGATTAATCTGAAAGAATTCGCAGGTCCCGAACAACGGTTTTGCCCTGCGGGTGTTTATGAATTTATCGGAGACGAAGGCAGCGAAAAACGCTTGCAGATAAATGCGCAAAATTGTGTGCACTGCAAAACATGTGATATTAAAGACTATACGCAAAATATTAACTGGGTTGTGCCCGAAGGTGGCGGGGGCCCTAATTATCCAAACATGTAACGCGTGGTTAGGCAAAACTTCATGAGTAGACAGGCGCTTTTTGTGGGCCTTTTAACGTTGGTTGTTGGCGCGTGCAGCGCTGGGACCGTTTCCTCGGATACGGCGCCTTTACCGGCGATCCTGTATAGTGAATTTGCAAGTCAAGATGAAGACAGCAGCTTTTACGGGCCGTTTTTGGCTGCAACTCAAGCCCAGCATAACGCCGATTTCGCAAAATCAGCGGATTTTTACCTAGAGGCTTTAGCGGCAGATCCAGACAGTGAATTTGTGGCTGGGCGTGCGTTCTTTCAGCTTTTATACGGGGGCCGAACCGAAAAAGCCGCCGACATCGCCGAGCAAATCATGAAGCGCGGTTTGAAGAAAAAAGACGATCTGGTGCGGCTGATGTATGTTCTTAAGGCGTATAAGGCTCAGAATTGGCCTGAGGTGCGTGTGCGTCTTGAGGGTAATTTTAGCTCTGGCTTTGGTAAGATATTTTCCCCCTTATTGCTGGCATGGAGCTACGGTGCTGAAGGGGATTTGCCTCACGTCAGGCAGGCTCTTGCCCCCTTGATGGCCGACAAGCGGATGAAATCTATTGCCCAAGAACATATCGCTTATATTCTGGATCATATGGGGCATTTCGAAGACGCTAATGCGCAGTACGGTATCCTTACAAGCATAGATCCACCTGCGACTTTGCAGCCTGCTGTGGCGTATGCATATATGCAGCACCGGCAAGGAAATACAGAAAAGGCACGCACATTTTTGATCAGTCAAATAAAACGCTTTCGGGGAAATGGCTTTCTGATGCGCGAAGGCCAAATGATCGAGAACGGAGGACGTCCCACACAGGTTCCGGCTAGTCCACAAGGGGCTATCGGCATGGTGTTTTTACGCCTAGCCACTGAGTTTTCACAAGGGCAGTCATCACAAGCCGCTATTCTTTATAGCCGTATCGCATCGTATCTGACACCTGAGGTTAGTGATATTTATTTTCTCTTGGGCGACATGCTGGAAGAAGAAGGGCATATGGATGCCGCTGCAGCAGCTTATAACCAAGTGCCAGTGAAAAGCCCTATGCGGCCGTTGGCTGATTTGCACCGTATCGGAGCATTACAAGCTGGTTCCCACAAGGAATTGGCCGAGCAACTTATACGGCGCAAGCTGGAGAAAGCCCCGCGTGATAGCCGGATGTTGCGTTGGCTTGCCCGAATATTGCGTCAGCGCGGAGATTTTAAAGATGCGATTAGCTATTATGACAAAGCAATAAATGAAATAAAAACCCCCAAGCTTTCCGACTGGGAAATTTATTTTGTTCGCGGGGTTACGCATCAAGAGATGGGAAACTGGCCCGCCGCAGAAGCCGATATGAAAAAAGCATTAGAGATCAGCCCGGCAGAGCCAGATGTTTTGAACCATCTTGGTTATAGCTGGATTGAAAAGGGCGAGCATATTCTGGCGGCAAAAAAAATGATCGAACGCGCAGCTATGGCTCGGCCCAATGATGGGGCGATCACAGACAGTCTTGGCTGGATATATTATCTAACCGGGGAATATGAAGCTGCCGTTCTTACGTTGGAAAAGGCCGTACAGTTAGAACCAGATGATATTACCATCAATGATCATTTGGGCGATTCTTACTGGCGTGTTGGGCGCAAAATAGAAGCGCGTTTCCAGTGGCGTCACGCTATTGATAGCGGGGCTGAAGGCGAAATGCTTGCCACCTTGAAGGCTAAGATTGAGGACGGCCTCCCTAAGACAGCTATTCGGAAACCGAACTAACGCAGTGCGACCGTCTATGGATATTACAAATCAAATTATCACGCGGTCTGCTCCGGCAAAACTAAACCTTTATTTGCATATCGTTGGTCAACGCGCGGATGGCTATCACCTGTTGGATAGCTTGTTTGCTTTTACCCAAAACGGGGACGAGATAACGGTGCGCGGCGCTCCAGAGCTTAGCTTGGAGGTAACAGGGCCATTTGCAGGTTCTTTGGCCGCTGTGGGCGGTTTAAACGCGGATAATCTGGTGATGAAGGCGGCCCTTTTGCTGCGCTCACATGCAGGCATTAAAAACGGCGCGGCTATTAGCCTTAGCAAAAACCTTCCCATCGCCTCGGGCATTGGGGGCGGCTCCGCTGATGCGGCGGCGACTTTATTAGCGCTCAATGATTTATGGCAGCTTGATTTGTCCTTAGAGACATTGAGCGCATTGGCGCTTAGGCTTGGCGCGGATGTACCTGCGTGTTTGCACGATAGGCCGCTTCATGTTTCAGGCATTGGTGAGCAGATCAAGGCTTCTAGCCTGCCAAAAGACTATGGCATTTTACTGGTAAATTCAGGGGAAGCTTTATCAACGCCTGCTGTCTTTCAAGCGTTTCATGCTGATGGATATAAGCCAAGTGTGCGCTTGCCGTGTCGCCAACCTAAAGAGAGCGCAGACTTTATAAAATGGCTGTTAGAGAAAACATCGAATGATCTTCAGGCTCCTGCCGTATCATTATGTCCGGCCATAGCCCCCGTCATGAGGGACCTTTCTGCCATCAACGGTGCTATGATGGTGCGCATGTCGGGCAGCGGCGCAACATGTTTTGCTTTGTTTCAGACAGTTTCAGAGGCGAAGCAGGCACAGATCCGCATTGAGGCTGATCACCCCAAATGGTGGGTGATGGCGGATCAGTTGGTGCCTTAGCACGCCGTTATGTGAGATTGTAGAAGTCTTTGTACCAATTGACAAAATTTGGGATGCCTACTTCGATTGGGGTGCTGGCTTTAAAGCCAAAATCGGCTTCTAGGGCGCTGGTGTCGGCGTAGGTTTCTTTCACATCACCGGGCTGCATCGCCTCAAATTGACGTTCAGCCTTTTTACCAAGCGCATCTTCAAGAACTTCAATCATGTGCATCAAGGCTTCGGGCTTATTGTTGCCGATATTATAGATTTTATGCGGTGCGGGGTTCCCAAAAGCATTATCCCCACCAACGCTTGGCGGGCCAGTCAGAACGTTCATAATGCCTGCAACAATATCATCAATATAGGTGAAGTCACGGGACATATTGCCGTGATTAAAGACCCGAATTGGACGGCCTTTCAGGATTGCTTCAGTGAACAGCCATACCGCCATATCCGGTCGGCCCCACGGTCCGTAGACAGTGAAAAACCGAAGGCCAGTTTGCGGTAGGCCATACAGGTGGGCGTAGCTTTGGCTCAGAAGTTCGTCTGCACGTTTGGTCGCAGCATAAAGGGAAACGGGCGTTTCAACTGGATCGTCAACTGAAAAGGGCTGTTTTTTATTGCCGCCGTAAACGCTGCTGGAACTGGCATAGACCAGATGATCCAAGCTGTCGCTATGGCGGCTAATCTCGAGGATATTGGCATGCCCCACCAGATTCGACTGGATATAAGCGCTGGGGTTTTCGATGGAATAGCGCACGCCCGGTTGGGCGCCCAAATGGACAACTGATTTTAATCGGACGCCTTTGAGAGTGGCTGCCAAGGCCTGAGGGTCTGCAAAATTGCAGGCCTGAAAGCGAAAGTGTGAACTTTCCAACGTTTCAAGCCGTGCTTTTTTTAATGCGGGATCATAATAATCATTGAGATTATCAATGCCGAGCACCTGTTCGCCGCGCTTTAGTAAGGCAGCACATACATGCATGCCGATAAATCCCGCAGCGCCTGTCACCAAGATTGTCATAGCAAGCCTTTCATAGAATGGCACCTTAGCGCTAAACTAGCCGAAGGCTCAAGAATTTACAGTTATTATCAGGGTTTTAAGCGGCTTCAGGGCCGCCAGCTAAAAAAGCAGGAAAAAGGGCTTTACAGTATGGGGTGCATTCTATAAAAACCGGCTCACGCTTAGTGGGGCGTCGCCAAGCGGTAAGGCACCGGTTTTTGGTATCGGTATGCGGAGGTTCGAATCCTCCCGCCCCAGCCAGTTAGAGAAAACCCAGCATGAAAATGTTGGGTTTTTTTGTGTTCTAAAGTTGAAGCGGTCTAAGTGACGGCAGATTTTTCATTGAACCGGGATTCGCGCCAGATTTTCTTTTTAAGAATATTCTCAAGGGTTTGTACGGCGCGGTATATATCCTCAAAACCAATATACAGTGGTGTGAAGCCAAAGCGCATATGGTTAGGGGCTCGGAAATCACCGATCACGCCGCCTTCGATCAGAGCTTGCACAACCGCGTAACTGTTTGTGTGACAAAGTGAGACATGACTGCCGCGCATACGGCTGTCACGGGGAGAGGCTATGGTCACGCCAAGTCCTGCAAGCTTTTCATCTACCAGCCGGATGAATAAGTCAGAGAGAGCGACCGATTTGGCACGCACCTTGGCCATATCAACGCCCTGAAAGGCATCTAGGGCACTCTCAAGGGCCGACGCCCCTAAAATGCCGGGTGTGCCGGTCTGCATACGTTTAATCCCGTCACCGGGTTCATAGCCGTCAACAAAATCAAATGGGGCTTTGTGGCCAAACCAGCCGGACAAGGGCTGCTTGGCTGTTTCCTGATGGTTTTTGGCGACATATAGAAAACCCGGTGCGCCGGGGCCGCCGTTGAGATATTTATAGCCGCAACCGACCGCGAAATCTGCCTCTGAAGCTTTTAGGTCAACAGGAACGGCTCCTGCGGAATGGCTTAGATCCCATACTATCAGGGCGCCCTTATCATGGGCAGCTTTGGTGATGGCTTTCATGTCATACATATCGGCACTGACATAATGAACGTGGGTAAGGACAAGAACCGCTGTATTGTCGCTGACGGCATCTACAATTTTATCACGGGGGGCTGTGACAAGCGTATAATCTTCGCCAAGGAATTCTGTAAGGCCCTGCATCATATAGAGGTCAGTTGGGAAATTACCCGGCTCACTGAGGATTTCAGTGCGCCCTGAGTTTATATGGCAGGCTGCGGCTGCTGCTTTGAACAAATTTACCGAGGTGCTATCGGTCATCACAACATCGTTTGGGCCCGCGCCGATTAAGGTGGCGATCTTCGTGCCAACTCGCAAAGGCAGGGTCACCCAATCGGCTTCGTTCCAGCTTTTGACCAGACCAGTACGCCATTCAGAGAGAACAACATCAGAGACGCGCTCTGCCACTCCGACAGGCAAGGCACCAAGGCTGTTTCCGTCCAGATAGATTAGGCCGTCAGGAATATCAAAGCGTGTTTTATAGCCGCCTAACGGGTCGGCGGCATCTTGTTCATAGCACCAATTTAGGGATGTACCGCTCATGCTATTGTCCTTAAAATCGCCCGAACGGGGCTGCCGTCTGCGCCTTCTATCTTGAGCGGCAGGGCGATCAATTCGTAGCGGCCTTGCGGGATCCCATCAAGGACCAATCCTTCAAGGATGGCCATATTGGCGCGGTCAACGGCGAAATGGGCCGCTAGGTCTTTAGAGCTTTGATGATCAAGAGACGGCACATCAGTACCAATTAAAATGCAGCCGCGCTGGTGGAGATAGTCTACCGCTTCGGGGCTGATGGCCGGGAAATTGGGGTCCCACCCATCATGGGGGAATTTGGGGAACAGCTTTAGCAGCACACGCTCTACACGGTCGGGCAGGGCTGATAGGTGCTCAGGCAAGACCAGACCACCGATATTGGCGGAAATATCCAGCACCATGGCGGGGCCTATATAGGCTTCTAGTGGCGTGTCGGCACAGTCTGTTCCGCTGTCATCAAAATGTAGCCGCGCATCGGCGTGAGTGCCTGTATGGGTGGAAAGCGTCATTTCACTGACATTAACGGGGCTGCCGGGCTCGATGGACCAAGTGCGTTTTAGACGAAAGTCTTTGTCGTCAGGCCAGACTGGGATGCCGGGTCGAATGCGTTGGCTGATGTCGTAAATTTTGCTCATATATTTGTTCTTTTTATATCCCTGTTCGGGCAGTCCAAAGTTCAGGGAAAAACCGCAAATCAAGCGCTTTGACCAAATAGCTAACCCCCGCTGTTCCGCCTGTGCCGCGCTTATAACCAATGATGCGTTCGACAGTTTTCATATGGGCAAAGCGCCACAGATGGAAATGATGCTCTAGGTCCACCAGTTTTTCCGCAAGCTCGTAAAGGTCCCAATATTTTTCGGTTTCGCGGTAAATGGTGGCCCATGCGGCCTCGACCTTTTCACTGGCCTCGTAAGGCTTGCGCCACGGACGGTCTAAGGCTGTTTCTGGAATGTCGAACCCACGCTGTGCCAACAGTTGCAGTGATAGGTCATAAAAGCTTGGTGTGTTTAACACCGATTGCAGACGTTCGTATCGGGCGGGTACATCTTTGTGCGCTTCTGCCATCTGGGCATTTTTATTACCAAGCCGATATTCAATTTCGCGGTATTGGAAAGACTGAAAGCCAGAGCTTTGGCCTAAGGCATCCCGAAAAGAGGCATAGTCTGTCGGTGTTAACGTCGATAGGATTTCCCACGATTGCTGCATATTGGCTTGAATTTTAGCAACCCGCGACAAGCCCTTGAATACCGGCCCAAGATTGTCTGCTGCCAAATGCGTCATCGCGGCGCCCAGTTCGTGCAGGCATAGTTTCATCCATAATTCAGACGCTTGATGAATTGTGATGAACAGCATTTCATCATGGTGTTCTGATACAGGGTTTTGGTGGGCAAGCAGATTATCTAACTGCAAGTACGAGCCATAGCTCATGTCTTGCTTCCAGTGAATATCTTCGCTGGAGAGGTCCACTGATGTTTTAGGGTGCGAAGTATCTGCCATAGGGGGTTCCGTACTGTGTTGATTTTAAGGCCAAAGAAAAGTGAATATCGGCCTATGTTATCGTTAATATGTCTGGACGCAAGGGGTGCAGATTAACCTTGAGAGAACAAAGAGAGCATCCTTGCTAGTGATACCGCATTTTATTATGGTCTCCGCTCAAGTGAAACCATATTTGGTCCTCAAGTTTGTTTGGTCAGCCTGGCCCAGGAGAGCTCATGTTAAAAGCGCAAATCATTCCGGTAACCGCCTTTGCACAGAATTGCAGCATTATCTGGTGCGACGAAACTATGGAAGGCGCCCTTGTTGACCCCGGAGGAGATGCCGACAAAATTTTAGCTCATAGTGAGAAGCTTGGGGTGAAGCTGGTAAAAATCCTTTTGACACACGGCCATTTAGACCATGCGGGCGGTGCGGCGGATATTAAGGAAAAGCTTGGTCTTCCAATCATCGGGCCGCACAAGGACGATAAATTTTGGCTCGACCAAATTGAAGAACAGGCGGCGAAATACTCAATGGCTGGCTTGCGGTGCTGCACACCCGACCAGTGGCTTGAGGACGGCGATGACATTACTGTTGGCAATCAGACACTGTCTGTTTTGCATACGCCCGGCCATACACCCGGTCATGTGGTGCTGTTTAATAAAGACCATAAAGTTGCCTTTGTTGGAGATGTTTTGTTCAAGGGCTCGATCGGTCGTACCGATTTCCCGCGCGGTGATTTGGATACGCTCTTGGATGCCATCAAAGACAAACTATGGCCGTTGGGTGATGATGTGACATTTGTTCCCGGGCACGGTGAACTATCAACCTTCGGGGCTGAGCGCCGCAGCAACCCCTTTGTGGGGGACGCTGCAATGCGGGCGCGGGCACGCTAGGTTGGCCAAAATCAGGGCTGGTTCAGGGCCTTCTTTAAAGCTGGCTTTATCTGGAGCATCTATTTTGTCATGCTAAGTTCGACCATGTTTATGGTGGTGTTTTTAGGGCTCAGCGATACCAGTTTGGCCGAGCTCTATAGCCTTTTAAGCAGTGGGGCAGCGGACAGCTCTGTTGCTGTCACGCCACCATAACGGCACGCCACCATAATGGCACGCCATAATAAGGATCCCGCTTTATGCCGCCTTTAAATCAAGGCTGGAAATCTGGTCGCGGGCAGACTTTAATGCCTCTTGCCCGGCCGCGCCCTGTTGGTCAGCGGCAATGATGGTAACATTGGTAATGCCCAGAAAACCAAGAACATACCGCATATAATTTGAGGCGAAATCAATTTCGCTGCCTGCTTTTGTTCCGCCAGAAGCCAAAATGATATAGGCCTTTATGCCGCGCAGAAGCCCTTCTGGCCCGGTTTCACTGTAACGAAAAGTCACCCCTGCACGGGCAACCATATCAATCCAAGCTTTGATGCTGGCCGGAACACCGAAATTATACACGGGCAAGCCGATTACAAGAGTATCAGCGGCTTTCAGTTCAGCAATAAGGCTATCTGAAAGGGCAAGTTTTGCGCGCTGGACATCGCTTCGGTTTTCTACCGGGGTAAAATTTGCACCGACCCAAGTTTCGTCCACCAAATCAATGCCGTCCGCCAAATCCCGCACGGTAATTTGGTTGGGCTTTAGGGCGTTGATCAAGTCATTGGTCAGCATACGCGTGGTGCTGCCGGTGCGGCGCGCGCTGCCATCAATGCGCAAAAGGGTTTTAGGGCTATTATTCATATTGGTTTCCTTCTTGTGACCGCTTCCGAACAGGGTAACGGTATTTACTAGAAGGAAAGATATGCGTTCTAATTAATGAACCCTAGTGCCGAAATTAACGACGCTTTGTTGCAAATATGAGAACGCCTTAACTGTTAGGCTTGAGATTGAGCGAGGCTGAGTTGGTGCAGTAGCGAAGTCCTGTGGGATGTGGCCCATCAGGGAAAACATGCCCCAAATGGCTGTCACAATGAGCACACACAATTTCGGTGCGGGTCATACCAAGCGTATTGTCGACATTTTCTTTCACGGCTTTTGTATTGATTGGAGCCCAAAAACTTGGCCAGCCAGAGCCACTGTCATATTTTGTGTCACTAGAAAACAAAGGGCTGTCACACCCTGCACAGTGATAAGTGCCAGGAGTTTTCGTGTCCCAATATTGACCCTGAAACGGGGGCTCAGTCCCCCCGCAACGGCAAACCTGATACTGTTCTGGCGTTAACTTTGTGCGCCATTCGGCATCGGTTTTTTGTGTCATATCGACCATGGAAAAGCCTATGCCTACTGAGTAACATCACAGGTAAGGCACACCACATAGCGGCCCATCGGATCATTCAGGTTCGTTAGGAGCCCTAAATCATCTTTTAAAGCCAATGCTTTTTTCAAAATTGGGTCAAAACCACCAGATGACTGGGGTTTCAAATAAGTGTTTTTGACAGAAGCAGTAAGGCTGGAGTTGAATAGCTCGGCGATCATCTGATCAAATTCGGACGGCTGTTCACGGTAGAAAACCAGATTATACTCCTCGATACCTGCGGCCTTGGCGGCAGCGTTTACCGCATCGTCAAAACTGCCAAGATGGTCCACAAGCCCCAGTTCTTTCGCAGTTACACCCGCCCAAACACGGCCTTGAGCAATGGCGTCAACCTCTTGTGTGGTTTTGCCGCGCCCACGCGCCACCAACGATAGAAACTCGCGGTAACCGGATTCGATAGACTGTTGGATAATGTCTTTTGTATTGTCCGACATGGCGCGAGAAATATCAAATGCACCAGCCAGCGGGCTTGTGCCCACGCCGTCACTGTGAACACCCACACTATCCAGTGTTTTCTCAAACGTTGGGATCATTCCAAAAATGCCTATGGAGCCAGTAATTGTGGATGGTGCTGCCCAAATTTCATCCGCCGTAGCCGCGATCCAATATCCACCAGAGGCCGCAACCGGCCCCATAGAGGCAATCACTTTGATACCTTGTTCTTGTGCAGTGACCAGTTCCTGACGGATGATTTCAGAAGCAAAAGCAGAGCCGCCGCCGCTGTTGATCCTAAGCACGATCACAGCAGTATCGTCATTGTTTCTAGCCTCACGGATATATCCCGCGACAGTCTCTGCCGCTGTTACATTGATCGGGCCACTGCCCATAACGATGGGGCCTTGTGCGGTGATGACGGCAATGTCTTTATCATTATTGCTTCTATGATCGGTTGCCGCCAAATAGCTTTGGAAATTAATTTGCTTGAAGCTATCACCGCTTTTGTTCGCCCCGTATTCTTCAATAAGGGCTTTGCGCCACACAGCACGAGGTGCAAGTTCATCAACAAGCCCGGAATTCTTCGCTAGCCCGGCAAAGCTGCCCTCTGCCGCCCGAAGATTATTCGCGATTGCTTCAATATCTGATTTCACGGTGCCAGTTTCCATGCCGCGCGCGGCCTCTACTGAGGCGGTATATTGGTCCCAAAGGCTACCTAGGAATGCAAGGTTGGCTTCTTTCGCAGCAGGGGACATGTCATCGCGTAGAAATGGCTCAACGGCTGACTTGTATTTGCCGACTTTAAAGACATTCACATTGGCACCGATCTTCTCCAGCAGGCTGCGGAAATACATCGGGTATGACCCGTATCCAGACAATATGACATTGCCTTGCGGGTTCATGTAAATGGTGTCAGCCTCGGCTGCAAGCATATAGCCAGCCTGCGTGTAAGCCATTGACAAAGCATATACTTTTTTGCCGGACGTTTTGAAATCCCTGATGGCAGCAGCGATTGCATGCATGTGGCTTGGACCAACGGAACCCATATAATGGGTGATCAGGGCAAGGCCTTTGATGCGGTCATCATCTTTGGCACGTTTTAGGGCTGTTGTGATATCGTGAATGCTGGTTTGGACCGGGATGTCTTTATAATCGGCAAGCAAAGTTGCAAACGGATCAGGTTCGTCTTTTTGTTCAACAATATCACCACTTGGAGCCAAGACCAACAGAGCCCCATTTGGGACATGAGGCGCAGGTTCCGGTGCAGAGCCAACTATGACGAAAAAGGCAAACATCAAGACCACAATACCAAGTGTCAAGGTACCAATACCCTGAATGGTTTTCAGTGAGGCTTGGATGAATTTCATCACTGTGCTGACTATATATTTGATGCCCGTCATGGGGTTTGCTCCGTTTATAAATTATGGTGGTGTGCTATCTATTATACGCGTTATCCCCTATATAGGAAACCGCTTCCGCCAGAGATCCGCCAGAGATCCGCCAGAGATAGAACACTCACACACTGCTTTAATCGTGTGTAGTAATAATCGGTTAGGCTGTAAACTAAAGAAGTTTTGATATGGATGTGTTGAGCGTAATTTCTAAAGGATGTGCTAGGAATAAATATGGCAATTAAAGGTATCTCGCATCATGTGCTGTATCGCTCGGAGAGGTTCTTCTCAGCGTTTCCAAGCGTTGCCACTACGGCTGAGGGTAAGGTATTTCTCGCGTTTCGCCGCGCGCCTGACCACCGCTGGCTTTTGGGAGATATCGCTGACGAAGACTTCAACAGTGTTGATCATGTGCATTTCCGCTCGCATGTGGCGTTTGGTGCGTTGGGCGCTGATTTAAAACTTGTTGCTGAACCTGAAATTCTGCCGGTCCACGCAGAAGCCGGGGACCAAGACGGTAATTTATTCATCAGTAAAACGGGCCGTCTTTTTCAATATGGGTTTCGCTGGTATCCGGTGACAAAGGAAATTACCGATAAGCTGGTTGAGGAAGGCTTTCAGCCATACGGATCAGCGCATTTGGGCGCGGGCTATATATTTTACGGTAGTTATGTGCGCTATAGTGACGATGAAGGGGGCCATTGGTCCCATCCGTTTGAGCTTGCTCGTGATCCTTTGTTGCCGCCTGCTAAATGGGAGGCCATACCCGCCTCTGCTTCGCTTCGCGGCAGTATGGTAGAGCTTGAAAACGGCGATTTGCTGCTGGCGTCTTATACCGGCGGTTTGGACGGTGTGCCGCATGATTGTTCGCGTATTATGGTTTCAAAAGATGCGGGCGAGACATGGGATTTCACCGACCAGTATTTTGTGCGCAAAGAAGGCGCTTTGCAGGAACCAACGCTCGCGCTTTGGCCTGAAGGGAAAGTGACCATTTTTCACCGCACCACCAACAATGACGATAAGTTAATCACCGCAGAGGCAAGCGTTAGCGACCTGCAGTTTGGCCCGCTTGAAACCCATGAGGTGATCGGGCACCCCTATGATGCGCTTGTTTTGCCCGATGGACGCTTGTTTTTGGTATATGGATACCGACATCAGCCGATGGGGGTGCGCGCGCGGCTTGTGGACGTAGGGCAAAGCATTGCTGACGCTGAGGAAATTATCATCCGCGACGATAGCCTTAGCCGCGATACCGGATATCCGTCAGCCACCTTGCTGCCCGGTGGACGTATTTTGGTTGTGTACTATATAGCAGATAAGAAGGGTATTCGAGGGATCGAAGCCAGCGTATTAGACATCACTTAGGATCTGAATGTATGAGTTCACAAATTGAAAAACTGTTAGCCGACGGATATCACACTTGGGACGGCACCGATCCTTATGAAGATATGATCGGACCGTTTTATATGAAAGAAAACGGGGACGGTACATACCGAACCGCTTTTTACGCCCAAGACAAGCATATCAACGGGCAGGGTGCGCTGCACGGTGGTTTGTTGATGAGCTTTGCTGACTTTGCGCTGTTTGCAATCGCAAAAGACCATCTGGACGGCCCTTGTGTGACGGTGGGCTTTAATTCTGAATTTATCGGCGCCGCGGGTGCGGGGCCCCTAATTGAGGCTTCAGGCGAAGTATTGCGGGCTACACGCTCGCTTTTGTTTGTGCGCGGTACCGTTTTTACAGGGGATCAAACACTGCTTGCCTTTAGCGGCGTGCTCAAGCGGGTGCGTAAGAAAAACTAATACCGACCGGGAGGAATGTATGGACCAGCTTTTAGAAGCATCATCTGACCCACTTTGGGTTTCGGTGGTTTTTATTGGGGCGCTGGTTCTTTGCCATTGGCTTTTAATTCATAAATATCCGCTGACGTTAAAGCAGTGGAAACTTGTTGAATATATGTGGGTCGCGCTGGCGCTTGTCTCAATTTTTGGCATTGTTCAGGAAGCACGCTTTTACAGGTCAAAAATTACGGTCGAGCAATCCCGAACAGAGGCTTTGGGTAAAAGTATGGCGCTGGAAAATTGGCTGGATGTTTACAGTGAATATGCCTGTGACGACAATAAGGGAAACCCAGAGTATTTGCCGTTATGCCGTTGGTTGAAGGTCAAAAGTTCTGATTTGCAGCTGGTGTTGGCGAATGAGGGCTTTCCGGCTGACATTTCTGCGAACTTCCTTATTGGCATCGAGGGAAATTTTGTGGGATTAAATGAAGCAGACAAGGCCGTTGTCACAGGATTGCACACAGATTACAGAACAGCACGCCAGAAATATCTAACGGCTGTCGGCGCTAGTCGTCGGTCAAGCTTTTCTGTGCTGATTGTGGCCTTGGCCCCAATGGTGTTTGCTGTGGCCGTGGCGATTAAATTTACCAAGGTCAGCGGCGAGTATCTTTTAACCAAGCCTTAGATGTCCGGTTTCCCTGAGTTTTATGAATCTTCGATACTTTCAGAGCATTCAGAGCATTCAGGTTTTAAGAGGTTTCTGGGCTCTCTGCGATCTGTACCATTTCATCAACATCTGAGAATTTGGCACGCGGTGCGCCGTTGTGTGCGGCAGCAACTTCGGCGGCATCGATTTTTTTCCATTCAGCGAAGGTAACAATATGCAAGCCACGCTCTTTGGCCAGAGCGTCCAAACCCTCACGTCCTTTTTTGCCCGACGGAGAAAATTCGGCCATGATTTTATGGGCGGTTGCCACGCTGTCAGCCTTATTGGTGCCGATGGTGCCCGTAGGGCCGCGCTGAGCCCATCCTACGCAGTAGAGCTGATCATCAATGCGGCCATCCTCATTAACAAACCGCCCCCGCGCCTCATCGTATGGCACGCCCTCAATAGGGCTGGTCCGGTAGCCAATGCACGGCACTACAAGCCCAGCTGGCAGAGTTTCAATGTTGCCTGTGCCGATACATTTCCCATCCTCAACGCGGGTTTCTTCAAGCTGTATGCCACATACGCTGCTTTCACCCAAAATAGCCACAGGGCGCCGGTAAAATTTTATGTGCAGGCGCACAGGCTTCGCCTCTGGAAGGTTAAGGGCCATTTGGCGCAGCGCAGCCATGTTTTTTTTGGTGGCCCCGGTTAAATCATCGTCGTTGGCGGCATCCGGTAGTTGGGCACCATCGACCAAGGCCACACAGTTTTCCATCGCGTTTAGCTCTCCGAGCTCTTTGGGCGTAAATGCGGCCTCTAGGGGGCCTCGCCGTCCGAGGATATAAATATCTTTGATCGGCGCACTATGGATACGCTTTGCGGCGTATTCCGCTAGATCAGAGCTCGCCATTTCATGCGCGGTTTTTGCCAAAATACGCGCAACATCAACGGCCACATTACCGTTTCCGATGACAGCAACCGAGGCAACGCGCAGATCAGGGTTTAGGTGGGTGAAATCCGGGTGGCTATTGTACCAGCCAACAAAAGCGGCTGACCCGATAACACCGTCTAAATTCTCGCCGTCGATCCCTAAGGGGCGATCTTTTGAAGCTCCGGTAGCTAGGATAACTACGTCATAGAATTCTTTTAATTCATCAAGGCTGATATCGCGGCCAAGCTCTAGGTTGCCGACAAAGCGCACATTATCTCGGTCATTGGTAGCGGTATATCGACGGGAGACATTTTTGATCGACTGATGGTCAGGCGCTACGCCCGCGCGGATCAATCCAAAAGGGGTTGGTAGCCGGTCGATAATATCAACCCGCACATTTGTATCCCCCTTGGTAAAGGCCTCAGCCGCATAATATCCCGCTGGGCCAGCCCCGACGATCGCGACCCAAAGCGTGCCTGTTCCATCCGTTGCCATACCGTTATCCCCCTATATGGCCGTCTCAGTTCAGGGAAATACCATGCCACGGTTTTTCGCCTGAGGGAAGGGGGGGTATTCAGAGACAAAGGAGCAGGCGCTATCTTTAGCCTTTACCGCCACCAATGAACGGAATTAACCCTGGCACTCGCGCGATATAATCCCGGTATGTATCGCCAAATTCTGCAATAAGGTCGCGTTCTTCAAAGCGCAGACCAACCATAATATAAAGCAGCATACCAAGTGCCAAAACCGCGCGGTCAAAAGTCATGTCGGGCGAAGACACCATTGCGAGAGCGACCCCTGTCTGGATTGGATGCCGCACAATTTTGTAAAAGAACGGTGTTTTAAACTCTTTAGTGCCAGCGTCAGGGTTTTCTGCCTTAAAGGATTGCTGAAGGCCAAACAGATGAAAATGGTTGATCATATATGTGGCAAGGAAGGTAATCGCCCAACCCGCATAATATAATGTGTTCACCACAAGACGTCCGGTCTGGTTTTCAATATGCCACACGCTGCCTGCCATAGGCTGCCAATATTGAACCAGAGCCATTGTGACAATTGCTGTCGCAAGCACATATGTACTGCGCTCCCACGCAGCGGGTAATAGTTTTGTCAGTTGGGTTTTAAAACCTGGACGCGCCATAACGCTGTGCTGAATGCCAAATAATAACAGCAATCCAATATTCATAATCAGCGGATATTGGACTGGTGGTCCGTTTGGCTGGTTCATGTTCAATGCGCTGATACCCTCAAGAGCGAAAATATCCATATGGTTGTTGGCCGCAAAAATAAGCAGCACCATGCTGAAGACACCAAGCAGGTAACAGACCAGTCCGTAAAGCATTGTGATAAAACGCATGACATCCCCCTGATAATTGCGTTGCGTGGCCCCCACCTAGTAAGCTGTGACACTATCACAGCCAACCAGAGGGTACAAACTGCGACAAACCGGGATGGTCATTCTTTAAAAATATCTCAAGATTTTTAAAATTTTCTGGAGACTCTACTTGAACTGTTGAGTTGGTCGGCATACATAGTATCTCGCATTAGCACTCCAATGGGGTGAGTGCTAACAACCCGAATTTAGGTTTAACTCTAGGAGACATATTATGGCTCTTCGTCCGCTCCACGACCGTGTATTGGTCAAGCGTCTCGAAAGTGAAGAAAAAACAGCTGGCGGCATTATCTTGCCGGATAGCGTTCAGGAAAAGCCTTCTGAAGGTGAAGTTATTGCTGTTGGCTCAGGCAACAAAGCCGAGGACGGCACTGTTACTGCGCTCGACGTAAAAGCCGGTGACAAAGTTTTGTTCGGCAAATGGGGTGGCACCGAAGTTAAAGTTGACGGTGTCGATCTGCTGATCATGAAAGAATCCGACATTATGGGCATCATCGAGTAAACACTCTGATCCCGCTTTGTCCCTTATTAATAATTCTATTTTAGGAGGCCACACATGGCTGCTAAAGACATTAAACTTCAGGAAGACGCGCGCTCTAAAATCGTGGCGGGCGTCGATAAACTTGCAAATGCTGTAAAAGTGACCCTCGGCCCTAAAGGCCGCAACGTGATCATCGACAAATCTTTTGGCGCTCCGCGCATTACAAAAGACGGTGTTACTGTTGCTAAAGAAATCGAACTTGCTGACAAGTTTGAAAACATGGGCGCACAGATGGTTAAAGAAGTTGCTTCCCGCACAAATGATGTGGCAGGCGACGGCACAACAACCGCAACAGTTCTGGCGCAGGCAATTGTACGCGAAGGCATGAAATCAGTTGCCGCAGGCATGAACCCAATGGACCTGAAGCGCGGTATTGACCTCGCGACAACGGCTGTTATGGAAAGCCTCAAGTCCCGCTCGAAAGACGTGACTACAACTGAAGAAATTCAGCAAGTAGGCACAATTTCTGCGAACGGCGAAGTGCAAGTCGGCATTGATATTGCCGCAGCGATGGAAAAAGTTGGCAAAGAAGGCGTTATCACGGTTGAAGAAGCCAAAGGCCTTGAGAGCGAACTTGATGTTGTTGAAGGCATGCAGTTTGACCGGGGTTACCTGTCACCATATTTCATCACCAATGCTGAAAAAATGACAGTGGACATGGAAAACCCATTGATCCTTCTGCACGAGAAAAAACTTTCCAGCCTCCAGCCAATGTTGCCACTACTAGAAGCAGTTGTGCAGAGCACACGCCCGCTTCTTATCATTGCGGAAGACATCGAAGGCGAAGCTTTGGCAACTTTGGTTGTTAACAAGCTGCGTGGCGGCCTGAAAATTGCTGCTGTGAAAGCCCCTGGCTTTGGGGATCGCCGCAAAGCGATGCTTGAAGACATTGCGATCCTTACGGGTGCGCAAGTTGTGTCTGAAGACCTTGGTATCAAGCTAGAGAATGTTGGTATTGAAATGCTGGGCACAGCCAAGCGTGTGAATATCACCAAAGAAGATACAACTATTGTTGACGGCGTTGGCTCTGAGGACGACATCAAAGCCCGTGTTGAGCAGATCAAAGCACAGATTGAGACTACCACATCTGACTATGACAAAGAGAAGCTTCAAGAGCGTCTTGCCAAGCTTTCTGGTGGTGTTGCCATCATTAAAGTTGGCGGTGTGACCGAGATCGAAGTGAAAGAGCGCAAAGACCGTGTTGACGATGCTCTGCACGCAACGCGCGCTGCTGTTGAAGAAGGCATCGTTGCAGGCGGTGGTACGGCTTTGATGTATGCTGGTAATGTCCTAAATGGTGTTGAAGGTGCGAATGACGATCAGACACGCGGTGTTGATATTGTTCGCCGTGCCTTGCAAGCGCCTCTGCGTCAAATCGCTGAAAATGCGGGTGTTGACGGTGCGGTTGTTGCAGGCAAACTGATGGAACAGGACGATGTTGAGTTCGGTTTTGATGCTCAGACAGAAGACTATACCAACCTTGTTGCTAAAGGCATTATCGACCCAACTAAAGTTGTGCGGACTGCCCTGCAGGATGCAGCGTCTATCGCAGGCCTGATGATCACCACTGAGGCGATGATCACAGATGTGCCAGAAGACAAAGCAGCCGGCGGCGGAATGCCGGGCGGCGGCATGCCTGACATGGGCGGCATGGGCGGTATGGGCGGCATGGGCTTCTAAGCCAACCAAAACTGCTATTATAAGAACTATAAACCCTCGGGCGGCAGCGCCCGGGGGTTTTCTTATGCTGGGGGGCTTATGCCCGGGGGGTTTCTTGTGACAGCAGGTCAGGGCATATTTTCTGTGAACCGGAGGCAAAATAGAGGTTGGCATCATAGGCGCAGCGTTGTAGATACGCGGCATTGGTTAACTTTTGTGTTGCCGAGGGCAACAAATGCCACAGGAACAACAGCATGTTTTTTAGAAAATCCGTTTCTTTATTGTTGCTAACGACCGCTTTAACCAGTCTGCCATTTCACGCGGCTAGTGCTCAGTCTATGGAAGAAATGAAGGCCATCATTGCAGCGCTTACCAAACGCGTTGAACAATTGGAAGCAAAGCAGGCGGCCGAGGAAAATACAGCCGAAGTGCTGGTTTCTAACAGATCAGCGGTGAAAAAGCCGGACCCTAAAACGCCAATCATCACCAAATTTGATCCTGCAATGGCGATCGGGACAGCAGATGGCCGGTATGAATTTAACATGCGGGGCCGCGTCTATATGGACACCAGCTTTGCAAGCGACCGTGACGGCACGATGGACTTGCAGGCAACCGAAATGCGCGCGGCGCGTATTGGCATACAAGGCAAGGCAGGTAAAGCGGCTAAATATAAATTAGAAGCCGATTTTGCTGGTGATAAAGTGGCCATTAAAGACGCTTATATACAGCTAAAAAACTCTATGGGCAGTTGGACGTTTGGTCAGTCTAAAACACCCAACTCGCTAGAGGAGGAAACATCCTCGCTGTATAATACATTCATGGAACGTGCGGCCTTTACCGATGCTTTTGGACTAACGCGAATGGTCGGGGTGAGATACGGCACTGGAGGCGACAGTTGGTCTTTCAATGCCGGGCTTTTTCGCGGTACATCCTCTTCTACGGATGAGGATGAAGGTGAGGTTTTTGCCGCGCGCGTAACATATGGGCAAAAAATGGCTGGCGGCACATGGATGCTGGGCGGGTCTGCTCGGTTTAGAAATGTGGGCGGAGGCTCTGCTTTAAGGTACCGGCAAAAGGCATTTGCCCACCTCAGCAACCGTTTTCTTGCCACTGACCGTATCGCATCAAAAGACAGCCTGTATGGCCTTGAAGGCGCGGCGCAGATGGGCGCCTTTCATGTGGCATCAGAATGGGCGTTTTTACGCGCTCAGGACGGCGGGGCCACAGGCGACGCTAACTTCAATGGCGGCTATTTTGAAGCTGGCTGGTTTATCACGGGTGAACATAGCCCCTTGACGCTTTCCAAGGGCGTTTGGTCGCGGCCAAAGATTAAAAAACCTGTGCAAAATGGCGGTATCGGCGCGTGGCAGGTTGCAGCAAAATATGACCGTATCGACCTAACCGACGACGGAGTTTTTGGCGGGGAGCAAAATACATATGTGCTTGGCGTCAACTGGTATTTGAACCGCTATAGCCGCTTTACTGTCAATTATAACCACAGCGATATTGCGCGTGCGTTCGGTGTATCCGCAAACGGCGCTGATGGTGCTAATAGTGTGAATGCTTTAAGCTTGCGAATTCAGGCAGACTGGTAAAATCATAATTTTGAATTGCTGGATTAAGGCTCTGTAGCGCTGAGGTGAAATTGGGATTTCCGCGCTTAATCAGGCTATCTTCTTTCGACAGAAAAACTGACTTGAAGTATCGTTGGCGCCACAATAATGTGCCGCCAATTGACATAAGCATGTCATAAGTTTGTCATTCATAACGGCTCATACCATGATTAAACATTTCCCTATCAAACGGCCTTGCCGACTGCGACGACGATAAGAAATCCGTCTTATTTTACAGTTGCAATTGGCATTTGTGTGCCACCGATATGGGAAAAGCTGATGATCTGTTTCGATCAAGAACGGCCGCAGGATTTACAAGAGATTGAAGCTCTTTTAAATGCGGCATTTGGGCCAAAGCGGTCTGAGAAATCTTCAAACCTTTTAAGATACCGTAACCCGCCACTTGCGGAATTTTCATGTGTGATGCGGGCAGAAAAGGAAATCGCCGCGACCGTGCGGTTTAGCAATGTGCATGTTCGCGATTTCTTTTCAAATGAGCAGCATGACGCGCTTTTGCTCGGACCACTTGCCGTAAGTCCGGCCTTCCAAGGGGCAGGACTTGGCTCAGAGCTGATGAAGTATGCACTGGCAAAGGTTGACCGTGCAGGCTATGAGCGCATTCTTCTGGTTGGGGATATTTCTTATTATCACCGCTTTGGCTTTTCGCCTGTAATTCCGCGCTTCATAATGTTGCCCGATGGGCGGGACGCTAGCCGGCTTTTGGTACGGCAGAGCGAATGCCTAGAGCCTTTGCCAAAGGTTGGTTTGCTCCGTGCTGGGACGCAGCCATCACGCTATCCTTTTCCAGCATTACAACCGGCAGCATAATTGCGAAGCACTCCCGAATTGGGCTTCACTTGATGCGGTAAAACACCCTATAGTGTGTGAAACTGGAGCACACTATGACGACCCAAGACCACACGTCTTTTAGCTTAGAAAACTTGATGAAGCAGGTTGGGGATCAAAAATACCCACCTGTTGATCAATGGCACCCAGATTTCTGCGGTGATATTGATATGACAATCAAGGCAGATGGCACTTGGTTTTATATGGGCACGCCTATTGGGCGCGCGCGCATGGTAAAATTATTCGCCTCGGTGCTTAGAAAAGACAAGGACGGCAAAACCTATCTGGTTACTCCAGTTGAGAAGATCGGCATCACGGTTGAGGACGCGGCGTTTGTTGCTGGAACACTTGATGTTGTAGACAAAGAAGGCAAACGCTTGCTGGTTTTTCAAACCAATGTCGATGACAAGGTGATAGCCGGGGCCGATCACCCGATCCGCGTGGAAACCAATCCAGAAACGGGTGAACCTCGGCCATATATTCATGTGCGCGGCAATCTTGAGGCGTTGATCTCTCGCTCAGTATTTTACCAACTTGTTGAGCTTGCTGACGAAAAAGACGGTGTCCTTAGTGTTGAAAGTGATGGCCGGGCTTTTCCCCTTGGCCATCTTGAGGGCAAGTCATGCTGACGTGGCTGGAAAAAGCGCTTGCTGACGGCAACCCGGCGGCGCGCGGAATGCGCAGTGACTATGATCTGAATTTAGAAGTTAAAATGCGTGAGCTGAAAAACATGCCTCGTCGGGATGCTGCGGTTTTAGTGCCGATCGTTGATCATCCGGCCCATGCGGGAGGCGCGACAGTGCTTTTGACCAAGCGCACCGATCACTTGAGCAAACACCCCGGCCAGATCAGTTTTCCCGGCGGCAGCGTGGACGAGGGCGATCGGGATGCGGTTCATACGGCGCTTCGCGAAACCAAGGAAGAGATCGGGCTTGATGCCTCTTATATTCAGATAGCAGGGCGTTTGGACGGCTACTGCACGGGCACAGGTTTTGAAATTGTGCCTGTTGTGGGCTTGGTAAAGCCCGGCTTTTCCTTAACACTAGAAGCTGACGAAGTGGCGGATGCGTTTGAAGTGCCTCTGGCGTTTTTTCTGGACCGCAGCAATCATAAGCGCGAAAGTGCTGTTTGGCAGGGCACTGAACGGCATTATTATACAATGCCTTATCCGGGGCGCCGAATTTGGGGGGCGACAGCCGCGATGCTGGTGAACCTGTGTGATGTCCTTGAAGCTGTGAAGCGAGGCGAATGATATGACTGGTTTAATCCGAATAGTGCTGCTTTTACTGCCGCTTGTTGGCTTGATATTTTGGATCAAATCGCGCGCACGGCGCGGCGCTAGCGGTGAACTAAGCGAGGACGACATAAAACATTTGCGGCTTGGGCTTGTGGGGTTGGTGATTTTGCTGTTGGTCGCTGGGCTTGGTATCCGAATGACCGAAGACAGCAGCAATGGGGATGGCCGCTATGTGCCCGCCCGCGTTGAAAACGGGAAAACCATTCCGGGCCATTTTGTCGTGGATGAGCCAGAAGCAAAGCCAGATGCAGCCCCTGATAAAGCCCCCGATGCGGCCCGCGAAGCGGCCCCTGATGCGGCCTCCAATACGGCCCCAGATGCGCCTTCGCAACCCGCTAGGGATAAGGACGACCGTGGCACGCCATCAAGCTAGTTGGCTTCATACGCCCTTTGTCGAGGCCATTGTTGCGGCGCTTGGGGCGGACAGTATCAAATTTGTCGGCGGGGCTGTGCGGGATAGTTTGCTTGATGCCGCTGTGACCGATATCGATGCAGCGACCAGCCACCAACCCACGGAAACTACAAAGCTGCTGAAGGCTGCGGGTTTTAAGGTTATCCCAACTGGTTTGAAACACGGCACGGTGACGGCTGTCTTGGGTCAAGACATGATGGAAATTACAACGCTGCGTCTTGATGTAAAAACCGATGGTCGTCATGCAAATGTTACTTTCACCAAGGACTGGCTTCTTGATGCGAAGCGACGTGATTTTACCTTTAACGCTATTTACCTCGCACCCGACGGGACAGTTTTTGATCCTTTCAGTGGGTTTGAGGATTTAAAAGCTGGCAAGGTGCGCTTTATCGGCAATGCAGAAGACCGTATCGAGGAAGATGCGCTTCGGATTTTGCGATTTTTCCGTTTCTATGCGCGTTTTGGGCGGGGGGATGCGGATGCAGCGGCGCTTGCTGCTTGTGGTGAAAAGCGTTGCTTGATTAAAAATTTGTCTATTGAACGGGTGCGTGAGGAATTGCTCAAAATTGTCACAGTATCCGACCCTCGCGAAACCCTTGCTCTGCTTGAAAAAACTGGGATTTTAGCAGAAATTATAGGCCCATCAGTGTCACTTGCCCTGTGCAATGCCTATATTGCCTCCGAAATTCAGCTTGGTGATCGGTTGCCTTCAGGTGTTAACCCATTGGTACGACTTTATTTTTTGCTTCGCCCAAGTATGCGAGCCGCAAGGATGGCTAGCCATTTTAAGATGTCAAACGCCGAGGGTGCGCGCTTGCGTAGGATCGCGCGGGCTTTTGAGGATTCGCCGATAAAATCACCCGTTCAACTGCGCCGGGTGATGTATAATTTTGGCCGCGAAGCCGCTATGGCCGCAGTTTTGGTGGCGGGCTGTACGGAAGAGGCTTTGTTTGAGTTGGCGGTGGATTGGGACATTCCCACATTTCCGCTGTTAGGGCGGGATTTGATAGGATTAGGATATCCAGCAGGGCCGGAAATTGGTAAACAAATCAAAAGGTTAGAAAAAACATGGTGCGCCAGCGACTTTAAAATAAACAGGTCAGCACTGCTTGAACTTGCCCGTAGAAACAGCCCGTCAGCGGGGTGATACAGCCATTTGTAACGGCGATACAGCTTGTCAAGATGGGGATGCAGCCCTTCAAAGCCGTGATCCATACGTTAAAAAGCCGCCTCAGAGTACTCCTGCGCGGGTTTTACCGAATTTTCCGAAAATCAGGGGCCGGTAGAGATGAACAGAAAGTGCTATAGTGCTTCCAACCATAAATCCCCTTTTTGTGATTCCCCCTATTTCTGCCCCCTCCCATTTCTGATCAAGCGGGTGCGACTGCGCCCCGCC
>WFTS01000026.1 GCA_015485385.1 Kordiimonadales bacterium
CACCTATGCCACTGGCAAGCGTAAAGACGCCGTAGCTCGTGTATGGATCAAGCCTGGTTCAGGTAAAGTTACGGTCAATGGCCGCGATCAGGAAACATATTTCGCACGCCCAACACTGCGTTTGGTTGTGAACCAGCCGTTTGCTGTTGCTGGTCGTGAAAACCAGTATGATGTTGTTGCAACTGTTAAAGGCGGCGGTCTTTCTGGCCAAGCTGGCGCAGTGAAGCACGGCATCTCGAAAGCAATCAATTTGGCCGAGCCTGAGCTCCGGGCTGCATTGAAAGCTGCTGGCTTCCTAACACGCGATAGCCGGGTTGTTGAACGTAAGAAATACGGCCGTGCAAAAGCGCGTCGTTCTTTCCAGTTCTCAAAGCGTTAATCTGCTTACGACAGTTTTGTATCGAGTATCAGTTTCGAGTAACAAACACTTTAGTACAGAGTTTGAAAAGGCCGCCCCCCAAGGTAAATATTGGGGGCGGCCTTTTTTATTGCTCTGGTCCCAACAGATAGGATAGGCCAGATGAATGGCTGAAATTAAAGCATATATTGATAAGATCATCGGGGAAGTCCGTATGCGCCCCGGTGTGCGCTCGGTTGGTATCAACGGATTAGACTGCGCAGGAAAAACAACGCTGGCGAACGCACTATTCCAAGCCTGCAGGAGCAGAGGCATTGAGGCAAAACTGCTATATGTGGACACATTCAACGACAAAGCCGTGCAATCTAAAATCTACGCAGCTTATGATGCTGGGGGCTACAGCCCAGACTTGCAGGATATTTATTATGCTCGAAGTATTCATTATGTGTCTCTTGCATCCGCAATCAAAGCAGAGATAGCGCAGGGCAAAGGCCTTGTGATCGTGGAAGGAGTATTTTTATTCCGTCCACCTATTGCAGATATCTTGGATTTTAAGGTGTTTCTAGATGTATCCGCTGAGCAATGCAGGCAGAACTTTTTTGCCCGTAAAAAACATATAGGAGACCCGCGCCCCCTATCTGTTTTTAACGATATTTGGGTGCCAGCCTTTGATCGCTACTGTATTGAATATAATCCAAAAGCCCAATCGGACTTGGTTATTGAGGCGTAAGCTCGGCGTTTGTTCAAATTTCGTTTGCGCGGATTTGTCACATGGGCAGGGTCACCCATACTGGCTAAACTCATAGTGGTAAGTCAGAAACGAGGTTGCCCATGATTGCGCAAATCTTATTTGTTCTAGGAACTCTGCCGCTGTTGGTGCTTGGCACCGCGCACT
Source organism: Kordiimonadales bacterium (assembly GCA_015485385.1). Taxonomy (GTDB): domain Bacteria; phylum Pseudomonadota; class Alphaproteobacteria; order Sphingomonadales; family Kordiimonadaceae; genus Kordiimonas. Next base: position 1,254 of record WFTS01000026.1, read on the forward strand.
TGGTGTTTACCTTAAAGGACCACAGACTGCCGCGCTTTATCGTGCCGCGATCAACGGCACTTATTCACCAAATGCAAAGTGAGCCGCTGCGGTTAACCCATGAAACAGATATGTGGCGTGCTTGGATTGGCTTTAATATTAGCCATAGCATTGCTGTGCTCTTATTAGGTGTGGGGTATTTATATCTTTCGCTTGAACATTTCCAATTATTAACGGCCGATATATTTATGCTGTGGACTGCCCCATCGCTGGCATGGGTTTTTGTGATCTTGTCTCGGTTTTTCTGGTTTTCCAAGCCGTTTCGGGGGTCGCTGATCTCTGCCATTTTATTTACCGCCGGAGCTGTTTTGGCCTCCACATAGCAGCCCCATATTTGCAGTGATTAATGGTGGTGTTCATGCCCGCAACTTGGGTCGCCGCAATTGTGGCTGCGGATTTGCTTTTGCATCTTTTTGATCAGCCTGTCACGTTTCATTTTCGATAAATAATCCAAGTAAACTTTACCGTCTAAATAATCGATCTCGTGCTGCAAGACTGTTGCAAGCCAACCTTCTGCCTCGATCTCCTGTGTGTCACCGTTTATGTCTTGAAACCGTAGCTTGATCGCATTTGGGCGTTTGATCTCGGCAGAAATTCCAGGAAAACACAAGGACGCTTCCTCGCGGCTTTCCAGCACATCACTGCGCCATGTAATTTCAGGGTTAATGCAGGTTATCGGTGTCTTCTTTCCGCCGTCTTGCAGGTCAATCACTACAATGCGTTTCAAAATGCCAACCATGTTGGCGCCGAGCCCCAGCCCACGCCGTTCGTAGAGGGTCTCAAACATATCCGCGACCAGTGTTTTAATCTCGTCCGTGATTTCGCCCACCGGTGCAGCGGTTTGTTTCAGAAGTGGGTCAGGACCCAGAACCAATTGTAGTACAGCCATGATAGTCCTTTGTTCGGGAGTGCAGAGAACATAGTGCGTTCTTCATAGGCCGGAACGGCCCGTCGAGGGAAGTCTCAAATTTGAAGTATTTAAAAAAGGCTTGTTAACCCGCTGAGCGTATAGTCAGATGTGAGAGGAGAGGGCCTTGTTGCTTGAGAGAGTTTTGGACGCGGTGCAAGAATTCAGCATTTTAGCTGTAATTTTTTCAGCTTTAACCATCGCAAGCGGGGGCGTGGCAGCGCTCCGCCCAAGCAACCGACAAATGCGTAATTGGCGTCTTAATTTAGCCTATTTTGCCTTTGATCTGTTGGTTCTTTTCCCCCTTATGATACTAGTGTCCCAGTGGATTGGCAGCCTTTTCACTAGGGATACAGTGGCGTTGCCGTTCGTTTTCTCCCCTTATGCTGTGTTTGTGATGATTATGGCGCTTATGGTGTCTGATTTTGTGGGATATTGGCGGCACCGATTGATGCATTTTTCTTGGCTGTGGCCTGTGCATGCAGCCCACCATAGCGACGAAGATGTTACATGGTTTTCGCTTGTGCGGTTTCATCCCCTTAATCGCCTTGTCGCCGTTATATTTGATGTGGCGGTTCTATCGCTTTTGGATTTCCCCGTGTGGGCTGTGATTGTTTCTAATCGGGTACGGCACTTTTATGGCTATCTAGTGCATAGTGATGTGAATTGGCATTATGGTCCTTTTAAGCATCTTTTGGTGAGCCCGTTTCTGCACCGTTGGCACCATGCAACTGATATAGAAGCGCGCGACAAAAATTTTGCCACCATCTTTTCATTTTACGACCTTCTATTTGGTACATTTTATTGTCCCCATCATGTGCCAACGTCTCTTGGTGTTGATGATAGGGCGTACCCCAAAGGGTTTGTAGGGCAATTGATTTATCCTTTTAAAGTTTGGCACAAAAGCTTATTTGACCAGCGCATATCCAAACCCCTATAGATAAACAGTATGCTTGTTTGTTTATGGAGTGGTTTGTGCCGCACGCTGTTGTTGAATATTCCCAAGACATAGAGACACAATTTGAGGCGCAGGCTTTGATGCAAGCCGTGCATATGAGCCTTTTATCAAGCGCCCAATTTGCCGAAAAGGACATCAAAGTTCGGCTATATGGGTGTGATCATGCGCTCGTGGCCGGTGAAAGTGCGACATTTATTCATATTACGGTCTATATGCTGTCTGGGCGCAGCGATGAGACTAAAAAAGCGATCACCGAGCATTTGCTTGAGGTGCTGAAAGGGTTAAATTTGGCCTCTGCATCGCTTTCGGTTGATGCTAGGGATCTGGACCGCAGTGTATATTCAAAAGTAACGATTTAAATCAGTTAAAGGCTTGGGCAGGGCCGGATAAGGGGGATAAAAATGATACATTTTACCAATATAGCAGTTGGGGCCGCGATGAGTGCGCTTCTTGTTGGCAGCGGTGTGGCTGCAAATAATCATGAAAGCCCACCTATTGAGGTGGCCCGGATGCACGGTTTTGTAAAAGCGGTTTCGGCCAAAAACATCGAGGCCGATATTAAGACCCTCGTGGGGTTTGGGACGCGCCATACGCTTTCTGACACAAAATCAAAAACGCGTGGTATAGGGGCTGCAAGGCGCTGGATCGAGGCAGAGTTTAAACGCATTGCCAAAACCTGCGCTGCTGATATGGAGGTCTATACAGTTTCCGAGACCTTCACAGGTCGCCGTATTCCTAAAGCAACGGAAATCGTCAATGTGATTGCCGTTCAAAAAGGCATATTAGACCCAAGCCGTGTGGTGATGATGTCTGGCGATATTGATAGCCGGGTTTCGGATCCTCTGAACAGCACCAGCGACAGCCCCGGGGCAAATGATAATGCCTCAGGCATGGCGGGAACACTGGAAGCTGCACGGGTATTATGCCAAACTAAGTTTCCAGGGACCATTGTTTACATGGGACTGTCAGGAGAAGAGCAAGGCCTATACGGCGGCTCAACCATAACCAAGCACGCCAAAGAAAAAGGCTGGCGGGTGATGGGCGTTTTAAACAATGACATGATTGGTAATATTGCCGGTGTGAACGGTGTGATCAACAACACAGTCGCACGGGTGTTCTCTGAAGGCACGCGGGTAACAGAAACCAAAGCAGAGGCCCGGCAACGGCGCTTTTGGGGTGGTGAAGTGGACAGTCCCAGCAGAAACATCGCGCGCCTCGTTGATACGCTGGCTGACAGATATATCCCCAATTTGGATGTGATGATGATTTACCGGCTCGACCGTTTTCGGCGTGGCGGCCATCATCGGCCATTCAATGAAGCAGGCATGCCCGGTGTCCGCATTATGGAAACCAACGAAAATTATAATCGGCAGCATCAAGATTTACGCACTGAAAATGGCATTAAATACGGTGATACGATCGACGGAATTGATTTTGACTATGCAGCCAAGCTAACGGCTCTGAATGTGGTAACGCTCGCGTCTATGGCGGGCGCGCCGCCGTTTCCGGTGGATGTTACCCTAGAAGGCGCAGTTTCGCCTTCGACCACGATCAAGTGGGCTATGCGACCGGACGAACTTGAAACAGCGAATTTGCGCGGGTTTCGGGTCTATTGGCGTCTGACAACAGATGCCCAGTGGCATTGGAATCGTTTTGTTGGCAAAGACGTCCGAGAGCTAACACTTGAGAATATCGTGATTGATAATTACCTGTTTGGTGTTGCGGCGGTTGCCAATGATGGGCTTGAAAGTCCTGTTGTCTTCCCGGGCTCTATGGGCGCATTTGATAAACTGCCTGCTACTGATACGGATAGTGAGGCAGCTACAGGCGAGTAATACGGGGCAGGCAGGCTGTGCTTGATGAACTGTTTTGGCAAGATTTTTACGCACAAGCTGTCGCAAGTGTGCATCCTGCCGCCTGTTTAACAGACCACTTACCTGACCCGGGCTCTTACCGTGCGATTAAGGTCATTGCTGCTGGCAAAGCTGCGGCGGCAATGGCTGAAACTCTTGAAAAAGCGTGGCCAGACCAAGAACTTAGTGGCATAGCCGTTTGCCCGTACGGATATGAGCGCCCCTGCCAGAGCATAGAAATATTGTCTGCGGCGCATCCTGTACCGGATGAAAACAGCCTGATCGCGGCGAAGAAAGCTCTTGGCGTTGCATCGTCCTTGCGATCAGGGGATTTGTTGCTTGTATTGTTATCGGGGGGAGGTAGCGCGCTTTTATGTGCTCCGTGTGAAGGCTTATCGCTTGCAGCAAAACGGGACTTGACGCAGCAACTCCTTATGTGCGGTGCTGATATCGGTGAAATTAACACTGTTAGAAGTTATTATTCGAGGATCAAGGCCGGAGGTCTGCTGGCTGGCGTAGACCGGGGGGCCTCGGTGCTGACACTTGCCGTCTCTGATGTGGTTGGCGATGATCCGTCCAAAATCGCATCAGGCCCTACAGTGGCTGAGCAGGTGGACGTTACGCAAGTCTCACAGATTTTGTCACAGTATCGTATCAAAGCTCCGGTTGGGGCTGTGCCTGACGTTCGGCCTGAAATTTATGCCGATAACAGATATTATATTGTCGCAAATGCAGCAACGGCCTTAGCTACAGCCAAACGTTTTCTGTCTGCTCAAGGCTATAATATTGTTGATATGGGGGCGGATACGGTAGGGGAGGCCCAGCGCGTTGCCAAAGACCATTCACACACTATTACACAGTCTGTCACGCACGGTCTGAAAGAGAAAACAGCCTTTTTATCGGGCGGCGAGTTGACTGTAACGCTTGGAAATAGTGCCGTGCAGGGCAAAGGTGGTCCAAATCAAGAGTATCTACTGGCCGTTATGAAGTATTTAGAACCGGGTCAATATGCTGGTTTTGCTGCAGATACGGACGGCCGGGACGGGGTTGGCGGTGCGGCAGGGGGGTATTTTAATCCGGAAATTCATAAGCGGGCCGCACAGGCTGTAGGCTATCAACCTTACTTGAGAGGTCATAATAGTTTAATGTTTTTCAACATGTTAAACTCTAACTTTAATGTAAAACCTACATTCACAAACGTGAATGATCTAAGAGTTATTCTCTTTGACCCGAGCGGCTCGTTTTTGCTAACAGATATGTGAGATGCTCTCTATCATCCTGTGCTATAGGATGCGGCAAACTTAACGTAAGGACTATTTGTGACTGTTTCGATTAAAACCTTCATCGCCGCGCTTGTTATTCTTTTGCTTCAACCGTTAGCACCTGTATCTGCCAAGCAATTGCTGTCTTATCAAGGCAGTCACAGTGAAATTCGGGTGGTTGCCGAGCGTGATAGTTTGGTCATCGGAGAAACCACATGGCTGGCGATTGAGATCACGCCGCGTGATGGTTGGCATACATATTGGAAAAATCCAGGGGATAGCGGTGCGGCCCCAATTTTGAAATGGGGTGAGACCCCCGGCCTGACGTTCGGTACGCCAGAGTTTGCTGCGCCTTCACGCATTCCAGTTGAACAGCTTGTGAATTACGGTTTTACGGGCCCTTCTGTGATTTTATTGCCGGTTACAGTGGCCGCAGATCAAATGGAGGGTGATACCACGCTCGAGTTTTCCGCAGAATGGCTGGTGTGTGAGGTTGAATGTGTGCCTCAAGTTGGGGATTGGCGCCTAACAGTGCCAATTGCTGCGAATGCATCCCTTTCTCTGGAAAGTCAGGCATTGTTCACTGCTGCACGGGCGAAATTGCCTGAAATGGCCTACTGGGACGCTGAATTGTTAATCGCTGATGTATCGAGCGAGCTGACAGTTTATGCGGACAGGTCTGAACTTGAAGGTTTGCGCGCGGTTTACTTCTACCCAGAAAGTGAAGGCGTTGCATCCTATTCCGGTACACAAGTATGGTCCTTTACCGATGATAGCTTGTTAGTGCGTATCCCACGAGATCGCAGCGGGGTTGATCCTGTGGGTGCAAACGGTGTGCTGCAACTCGATTTTGAGACCAGCCCATCCCAGTATTTTGCCCTAGAACCAGGTCTTAAAGTCGCAGAGCAAGCAGGCCCTGACGGTGTTTCAGTGGCGCTGCTAGCGGACAGCGTAATGCCATTATGGCAAGCGGCTATTTATGCGTTCTTGGGCGGCTTGATTTTGAATTTAATGCCTTGTGTCTTCCCAATTTTGTCGCTGAAGGCATTTGCTTTTGTCGCCGCCAATTACAAAACTGAGGCACACCGGCGCAAAGAGGGCTGGGCCTATACATTTGGTATCTGGATCAGCTTTATGGTGATTGTTGCTGCCTTGATGATCTTGCGTGCAGGCGGGGCTGCTATTGGTTGGGGCTTTCAGTTACAAGACCCACTGTTTGTTGGCCTTTTAGCGCTTTTGATGGTGCTGGTCGCTTTGTCGCTTGCTGGGGTGTTTACGATCCAGTTAAGTTTTCAAGGCGCAGGGCAACAGTTCGCAGGGCGTGAAGGCGCGCAAGGGGCTTTCTTTAAAGGTGTTTTGGCCACTCTTGTTGCCACCCCCTGTACCGCCCCCCTTATGGCGCCAGCGATTGGCTTTGCGCTTACGCAGCCGATTTATACTGTTGTGATTGTGTTTAGCTTGTTGGCTTTTGGGCTCGCTCTCCCGTTTCTGCTGCTTTCGTACAGCGCTCGCGTAGCGGCAATGATGCCGAAACCCGGCCCTTGGATGGAAAAAGTGAAGCAGGGGCTTGCGTTTCCCATGCTTCTAACAGCCGTGTGGCTGGTGTATGTCTATGATTTGCAAGCCGGTGCAACGGCGACCTTTATTTTGCTGGCTGGTTCAGTTTTTGTGGCATTTGGCGTTTGGCTTTGGGGGAAATCCACAGGCATTATTGTTAGGGCCATTGCCTTGTTGGCATTGATTGGAAGTATCGCGGTTATCATTGACTATTCTGAAACAGCTGCTCCGGATGTAAGCCCTGAGGCCGAGGCCGCTAATGCCTATAGCGATGCACGGCTTTCTGGTTTGCTGGACGAAGGTAAGCCGGTATTTGTTTATTTCACCGCTGAATGGTGCATCACCTGTAAAGTTAATGAACGTATGGCATTAAACCGTGACGATACACAGGCCGCGCTTAAGGCTAAGGGGGTTACGGTTTTAAAAGGGGACTGGACCAATAAAAATGATGAAATCGCAGCGGTTCTAGCACGCTATGGCCGTGCAGGTGTGCCGCTTTATCTTTATTTCCCGGCTGGTAAGCGAGAGGCGATTGTTCTGCCTGAGATTATAACCTCGTCATCGATAATTGACATATTATAGCGGGGATATGTCTATGCATGCAGGTTTAAAAGCATTTGCATTTGCTGTTCTTTTCGCTGTTTCTGCCAGTGTTTCTTCCAGTGTCTCTGCTGCCCCGGTCATTGGTGAAAAAGCTCCTATATTCACTGGGATAGACAGCAATGGCGCTCTGGTGTCGCTCGCAGATTTTAAGGGCAGGGCTGTGGTTTTAGAGTGGACGAACCACCGTTGCCCCTATGTGCGAAAACATTATGCTAGCGGTAATATGCAGCGCCTACAGCGCGAGATAACCGAGGCAGGTGCGACATGGGTATCGGTGATTTCTTCTGCTAAAGGCAAGCAGGGGTACGTTAGCGGTGCCAAGGCGAATGAGCTCACGGCGATGCGCGGGTCATATGCAGATATAATAGTGCTTGATGCTTCAGGCGATATAGGCCGTGCTTATGGGGCTAAAACAACGCCGCATATGGTCTTGATCGACGAAAAGGGGATCGTGCGTTATATGGGGGCGATTGATGACAAACCGTCAACCCGCCGGTCGTCCTTAAAGGGGGCACGCAACTATGTGCGCGAGGCCTGGCTGGCCTTAACGGCCGGTAAGCCAATAGACGTTGCGGTAAGCAAACCCTATGGCTGCCCAATTAAATATTAAGCTTTCTCCGCACTATTATAGTCTTTCCAACTGAATTTTACTGAAGGAGCGCTCAAATACCGCGTAGTTTTCGCTAGAAAGCTAGCGAGGCGCAGTCGTGCACGCCTTGATCACAAATGGTGCTGATCACAAATGGGAAATTTATGGATGAAAGCACTATAAAATAAAAAAATCATGTTTTTAGCCAGTTAGATAGAAGTTTTAAGGGGTTATTAAGGCTATTGATTGAAGCTGTGGGACATGTAGTATAACACTCTACAGGTATTTTAACGGTCAGGCGCGCTTCTATGTTCTTCTTTGTTGGTCTTGCTTTGGTATTTGCTTTGGTCTTCGGTGGCTTTTGGCTTTCGGGCGGTAAATTCGCTTTGGTATTAAAAGCCCTGCCATTTGAGCTGATGATGATCCTTGGCGGCGCACTTGGGGCTTTTGTAAGCGGGAACTCTGGTGCCGTGATGGGGGCGGCAGCCAAAGGCTTTGGCAAGGTTATCAAGGGCCCGCACTGGAAAGAAGAAGATTACCGCGATTTACTTTGCTTGATGTTCTTGTTGGTGAAAACCATACGGACCAAAGGTGTTGTGGCGGTTGAGGCTCATATTGAAAACCCTGAAGAATCTAAAATTTTCCAGCAATTCCCGCGTGTGGCTGAAGATCATCATGTGGTGGAGTTTATCTGCGATTATATTCGTATGATGACAATGAATTTTGATGATCCGAACCAGATGGAAGATGCCATGAACTCGGATCTGGAAAAGCATCATAAAGAAGAGCATCAGCCGCAGCACGCCTTAACCACGGTTGCAGACGGATTGCCAGCAATCGGTATTATCGCCGCGGTTTTGGGGATTGTGAAAACTATGGGTGCAATCGCTGAGCCGGTTGAAGTCTTGGGGGGTATGATTGGCGGCGCGCTTGTTGGAACGTTTCTGGGGATTTTCCTTGCCTATCTTATCTTTGCGCCCATTGCCGGGCGATTGGATCAAGTTTTGGAACAAGACGGGCACTTTATGGCTTTGATTAAGTTTGTTCTTGTGGCCCATTTGCAAGGGAACGCTCCGCAGATTGCTGTAGAAATTGGCCGACGAAATATACCAACCGCCATGATGCCAACCTTCATTGAGCTAGAAGAGGCTATAGCAGAATTACCGCCCGGCGTGTAACGCTTGCTTTACAGCTATATTACCTCAAATATATTTTTATAATTTCAATGACTTGGTGATCGTTATTTGCCAGAATAGGAATGTCATTTTTTAACAAGACGGAGCTCCCCCCTCTCATGTCTGATATCTCAAAAATTCGTGTCGGTATTCTTGGTGCTAGTGGCTACACAGGCGCAGATTTGATCCGGCTTTTGGTTGCACACCCAAATGTGGATATTGTTTTACTAACGGCCGAACGCAAAGCCGGGCTTGCGCTGGGTGAAGTG
>WFTS01000027.1 GCA_015485385.1 Kordiimonadales bacterium
GGGAAATAGAGGATATGGCTGACAGCAAAGCAATGAAAACCAAAGCATTGGCTGCACGCAAAGCGCCAAAACAACAGCGCTCTAAAAAGCTAGTTGAGGCCATTTTAGAGGCTGCTGCTCGCATTTTAGAGGGCGAGACCATGCCCTTTACCACCAATCATATCGCCGAACGCGCAGGCGTTAGTATAGGGTCACTGTATCAATATTTCCCGTCCGCAGAGGCGATAATGGCTGCCTTGATCGAACAGCATGTGGACGAAGAACGTGCGGCGGCGGAGGCTATTTTGGCAACAGCGAACGAGCACCCAGATCACTTGTTGCGTGATCTACTGGTTGCTTTTGTAAAGGCTCATACGGATGCGCCCCGGTTAACCGCGCGGTTGCACGCGATGGCCCCAAGCTTTGATTTGCAGCGCCATCTAGATGATGCACGCGATGCGCAGGCCGCCAGTATCGCCGCAGCAATGGGGCTGTCAGTGCAAGATGTGCAAATGTCTGCCATGGCGGTAGAGGGCGTGGTGCTAGCCACTTTAGCCAGCCAGCCAGCACGCCTGAAAGAGCCGGATTTTATCGAGAAACTCTATGCGATAGCGTTTGCTGCCTTAACGCCTTTGCCTTGAGGCTCTATTGCTTTAGGCAGGTTGCTTCTGACGGCGGTGGAGGCGGAACAGATTGAAGGAAGTTTACCGCACGTTTGAACATATCGGTGTTGGCAAACTGAACGGCTTCTTTCAAGCGCTTTCTCTGACGCTTTTGAAGCCCAGCAAGTTTACTTTGTGGCATCTTTGCGCTTTGCGCCTTGATCTGGTGGCGCATCACCCAATCATAAGGAATAAGCATTAAATAAAGGATGATCCGTGCTCTCGCGATTTCATCTTTCGCCCCTAAATATTGCGTTATGGCTCTATCCAATTCTTCGACCGACAAGCTGGCAGACCACAGAAAATTTGCCACTTCTTCATGGGGGTCTCCCATTCCAGAGACTTCCCAATCAATGAATACTATATGGTCGTTTGGTGTCAGGATCGCATTATGAGTTACCATGTCTGAATGGCAAGGGCAGGCGGGCACCACATGTGTTTTCAACATTTGAATAGTAGCCTCAGCGATAGCCTTTAGCTTTGAAAGCCGCGCCAATGTCTGTGGCCCCATGAATGTGAGGGCCTTTTTTTGGCGTTGTGTCACGCTGTTCAGATAGCTGTGCTTGTGGTGAAATTCACCGTCCAGATGGTGAAGGGTGTGCAGCGCTTTGAGAGCGCGCCTTAAAGTTTCCGGATCTTCCAATTGCTTTGGCTGCAGCGTTTCACCTTGCACGAAGGGGCATATTAAAACCCCTTTGCTTGCGTCGAATTCCAGTATGTCTGGCGCCAATCCATTCTGGATAGCCAATTGTTGATTGTGAATAGTTTCGCGAAAGCTTTTGCTATTTTGTCCTCTGACAATTTTGATGACCCAATCAAGTTTGGTGTGCTCAGTGGGGGAGCATATAACACGCCATATCTGGTTATTCCCCCGCTGCGTTAGAGGCAGCCAGCGAAGCGTATGGACGCTGGTCTTTTTTTGGGTGGCCCATAGTTTGGACTGTAAAAAAGCAGCAATTACGCCATCAGGGGGAGCCTTGGATGTCATTTGCCGTTAACCTTACCTCTAAAAGCACGTCGTTAAAAGAATCGCCTAGCAGGCAGTATCATGCCATCAAAATCTTTACCATATCGCCTGTAGCGGGTGTTGTTATAAAGCTATTTATCCATGTAAATAACACTTAATAGGGGATATACCGCACTATTTATCCTCTTAGTAAGCAATTAGTTTAACTTTTTATTAATTTTTGTTAAAAGTTTTCCCAAGGGAAATGTGAGGGGCGCAGACTTCCCGAATATTAGAATGCTACGGGAGGGAAACCAGCATGGCTAAGTTTAAAGGAACAAAAAGCGACGACTTTTTTGAAGGTGGTTCAGGGAAAGACAATCTAAAAGGCAAGGACGGCGACGATACCCTGCTGGGAGGTGCCGGCAAGGATAAGATAGACGGCGGCAATGGTAACGATCTGCTAAACGGCGGCGCTGGGGATGATGATCTGAAAGGTAAGGACGGCGACGATACCTTGCTGGGCGGCGACGGCGAGGACAAGCTCGACGGCGGAGACGGTAACGATCTGCTAAACGGCGGCGCTGGGGATGATGATCTAAAAGGCGATGACGGCGACGATACCTTGCTGGGTGGCGACGGTGAAGACAAGCTCGACGGCGGAGACGGTAATGATCTGCTGAACGGCGGCGCTGGGGATGATGATCTAAAAGGCGATGACGGCGATGATATTCTGTTTGGCGAAGACGGCGAGGACAAGCTCGACGGCGGTGACGGGAATGATACGCTGGTCGGAGGCGCTGGAAATGATGATATTAATGGCCAAGACGGTATTGATACGGCTGTTTTCTCAGGCGATGTTCGCGATTATCTGATTACACCTAAGGATGATAAAAGTAGCAAAAGCGACAAGGACAGCAAAAGCGATAAGAGCAGCAAAAGCGATAAGAGCAGCAAAAGCGACAAGGACAGCAAGAGCGACAAAAGTGACAGTGATGACAGTTTCGAAGGCCCAAATCTTATCGTGGCAGGGCAGGACGGCACTGACGAAGTTAACAATGTCGAATTTCTACAGTTTGATAATTTCACGATTAATCTTGACGGCAGCAATAATGGCCCCTTGGTGGAAAACAGCAGCCTAACTGTATCTGAAGAAGGCAGTGGCAGCATTGATCTGCTTGCTGGCGCTTGGGATTATGAAGGCGATGCTATTTCTGTCACCAGTGTTTCTGAAGGCACTTTAGATGGCAGCACACTAACATTTGATGCTGCGGGTGCGTTCGATTATCTGGCTGTTGGAGAAACTGCTGAAGTCACCGTGAATTTCACAGCAACCGACGGCACAAGCAATGTGGACCAAACGGTTACAATCACTATCGAGGGCGAAAACGACGGACCGATCGCAAATGCGGATACGGCAACGACAGATGAAAATGCTGTCATCACCGTTGATGTCTTGGCGAATGACACGGACGTTGACCTTAGTGATACCCAGACAGTTGATGCGGCCTCTATTACATCTGGGGGCGGGTCTGTTTCGATCGTTGACAATCAGGTCCAGTGGGATCCCGGCAGCGATTATGATTATTTAGCGCCTGGTGAAACAGCAACCGTTGAACTGGATTATAGCATTTCCGATAATAACGGTGCGACCAGCAGTTCAACACTGACATTAACCGTAACAGGCAGCAATGATGCCCCTGTGATTGAAGCTGCAACCTCTGATCTTGCGGGGAATATCTCTGCTATAGCGGCGGCACCGGGTGCAACAGGGTCTAGTGAAATTGCCTTTACCGTTGAGCAATACACAGGGTTCTTCTCAAACGATTTGACGACGCTGGAAAATTATGCGGCGAACAATACCGCAAATTATATCATTGAAACCGATGTGATTGATTTTACAGATGATCCAGCCGGTTTTGCTGGCGAATTGCCGGGAAGTTCCCCTTGGCCTGCGGCCGTGGCAACAGGCGCTACTGGCACTGGCGGGATTAACAATGCATTTTTCTCTAGGATCACAACCGAATTTTCTGTTGGAACAGAAGATACCTTCACATTCAGAACCTTTAACGATGACGGTGTTTTCCTGAAAATAGACGGGCAATTGATCATCAGTGATAATGGGTTCCACCCTGAAGCTGCGTTTGAAGGCAGCATAACGCTGTCTCCGGGTGTTCATACACTTGAGCTGTTCTTCTATGAGAATGGAGGAGAGGCTTCGCTTGAGCTGTCCGTTCGTGGCTCATCAGGTGATTTCATATTACTGGGGTCTCCTGACGGTAACCTTGGTGGAGCGGATGTTGAACTTACTGATAGTGGAACCATAAACTTTAGCGACCTCGACCTTTCAGACGATCACACACTCAGCATTGCTGACGGGGCAGCGGATTATGTTGGTACTTTCACAGCCGCGATTTCTGATAGCGCCAACGGTGACGGCGCTGGTGAAATCGTTTGGGATTTCGCTGTTGATAACTCGGCATTGGCGTCCCTCGGTGAAGGGGAAACCTTGGTCCAGACCTATGATATAACTGTAACCGATGAAAACGGTGGCAGCACGACTGAGACCGTGACTGTCACACTTACGGGTGCCAATGAAGCAACTGTTACAGCTGATGATACAGCAGCAACAGATGAAGACACGGCCGTAAGCGGTAATGTTCTGGATAACGATACAGACGTAGATACGAATGATACGCTGGCTGTTGCAAACGCAGGCACATATGCGCTGACGTATGGTGATCTGGTTATCAATAGTGACGGCAGCTACACTTATACGCCCAATGACACAGCAAACGCGCTGGATGAGGGTGTTGTGGTTACAGATAGCTTCTCTGTTGAGGTGTCTGATGGCACCGGCGTTGTGACCAGCAATCTTGATCTTACCGTGACTGGGTTGAAAGATGCGGCGAATGTATTTGCCAACCTCAGCATTGATCCATCGCAAACAGCGATTGTTCAAAGCTGGGTTCCTGGTGGTTTGAACGGTTATTGGACCGACATCTCAAATTTCACTGCGGGTGATGATGTTTATGCACTGAATGTGAATAATGGTGTTTATTCTTGGCTGGATGACAATTTCTTGGGTGTACGCCAAACCGGCTATGATTTCTTTGAAGGGAACGACACATTTGCCGTGTTGCTTGGCGGTGATGGCGGCGAAGGGTCTTGGTCGCGCTCAGGCATTGATATGGGTGATGGGGACGATACCCTTGCTATGGATATCAATGGCGTGTCTCGGGCGCAGGTAGATGGTTTCCATGCAGGTGCTGAGATGTTAGGTGGTGCCGGGAATGATACATTCCTATTCGATCTCGACGCGGGTGACAGCGCTGCATTTTCTGGCCAAAACCTTGGGCTAGGAGATGGCAATGATGTGGTGGAGATCACCGTTGACATTGAAAATGTGGCTGATGGCTTCTTCGGCTATGGGAATGCTGTCACACTTGGTGCGGGTAACGATAGTTACTCCATAGAAATCACTACACCAGATGGATCTGTTAATAATACTTTCAGCGGCCAATTCTTTGGCGGTGACGGTGATGACAGCCTTTCGTTCTCTTTGTCAGGGGATGCAACAAATGACGATGTTGAAGGCTTTAGCGCCCGCATCTTCGGTGGCACAGGTAATGATGTTATCACGCTGGATGTATTCCAATTCTCTGATTGGGCATACGGCTTTACCGATACCCTCATTGATGGTGGTGATGATTATGACATCTTGGACCTGAACATGGGTACGTCTGCAGATTATAACCTGACAGACAATGGTGATGGCACTTTCAACCTTGAATATGAAGGTACAATTGCGATCTTAACCAATATTGAGGAAATTCAGTTCACTGATACCACTGTTTTCATATAAGCAGTCTGTGACATAAATAATAAATAGGGAGCCTTTTGGCTCCCTATTTTTATGTGCGATAGAATCCACGGCTTTGTCCGAGGTGTTTATTCGTGCTCAAGGCGGCCTTCATAATCAATTGCCACACCATATTCTGGATCTTCATCTGGCGACACTTCCACCCGATTTCCAGCTTTGGTTAAGAGCGCCTGACAGTCGTGGCTTAGGTGGCGGATGCGCAGGCGCTTTCCCGCTGCCTTATAGCGCTCAGCCAAGGCATCAATGGCTTGTAGGCCTGAATGGTCCCACACCCGGCTATCAATAAAATCAACGATCACTTCGTCGGGGTCATTGCGAGGGGTGAACAGGTCTTGAAAACTGGCGATGGATCCAAAAAACAGAGGGCCATGCAATTCGTATATTTTGGTGCCGTCTTCGCGTATATGTGCGCGCGCGCCCACACGTTTGGCGGCCTTCCATGCGAACTCAAGCGCTGAAACAATCACACCGACAATCACGGCGATGGCCAGATCGCTATAAACGGTTACAGCCGACACAAGGATCAGCACAAAGGCGTCTGAAAGTGGAATTTTATGGAGGATGCGAAAGCTTGACCAAGCAAAGGTTCCGATCACCACCATGAACATTACCCCCACCAGCGCCGCCAGCGGGATTTGTTCAATCAGTGCGCTGCCAAATAGGATAAATCCTAAAAGAAACAGTGCGGCTGTTATGCCCGAAAGTCGGGTGCGGCCACCGGAATTTACATTGATCATTGATTGCCCGATCATGGCACAGCCGCCCATACCGCCAAAAAATCCGGTCACGACATTCGCCGCCCCTTGGGCAAAACATTCTTGGCTGGTGCCGCCTTTTTCATCTGTAAGCTCGGCGACAAGATTAAGCGTCAGCAAGCTTTCGATTAGGCCGATAGCGGCCAGAATAAGCGCGTAGGGCAGAATAATTTCAAAGGTTTCGAAACTAAGGGGCACACTTGGAATAGCGAACTCAGGCAAACCGCCTTTGATGGACGCCAAATCACCAACACGGGGGATATCGATGCCAAAGCCAATCACCAGCGCTGATACGGCGGCGATACCCAGCAAGGGCGCGGGTATAGCTTTGATATATTTGCTGCCAAGCCAGATGATCAGCATGGTGAGGAAGCTAAGCCCCAGCATCATCGCCATTGGGCCATCTGCCATCCATTCGCCGGTTTCATGGTTTTTGAACTGGCCAAGCTGAGCGAGGAAAATCACGATCGCAAGACCGTTCACAAACCCCAGCATAACGGGGTGAGGTACCATGCGGATAAATTTCCCCAGCTTGAAAACACCAGCGAGAATTTGCAGTAGTCCCATCAGCACAACAGTTGCAAACAGATACTGAACCCCGTGCGTGGCAACTAGGCTAACCATAACCACGGCCAGTGCGCCCGTGGCGCCAGAAATCATGCCCGGCCTCCCACCAATAAGTGCGGTAATAAGCCCAACAATAAAGGCGGCATATAGACCAACCAAAGGGTTTACTTGTGCAACAAAGGCAAAGGCCACAGCCTCAGGCACCAATGCCAGCGCGACAGTAAGCCCCGACAGAGTTTCGGTTTTATAGTCAGCCAGTGAAAGGCGCGGGATAGCAAATGCTTTTGACAAAGTGGGGCGTTCCTTTTTAGGCAGGGCATGAGAAGGCAAGGCCCTGCGCGGTATTAAACCTGTTGCGCGGCTAATAGGGCGTTTGATGGCGAACCGCAAGCAAAACCGAAGGCGCGCCTCCGTTCGGGGTGCGCTTGCGAGGGAGAGAATGCCCTATAAGGCTTGGAAAAAATCATTGCCTTTGTCATCAACGACGATGAAGGCAGGGAAGTCTTTCACGTCGATTTTCCAAACGGCTTCCATGCCGAGATCATCAAAATCTAAGACTTCCACTTTGGTGATATTATCAAGCGCAAGAGCTGCCGCCGGACCGCCGATGGAGCCTAAATAAAAACCACCATTTTCAGCGCAGGCTTTGGTTACAGCCCGCGACCGATTGCCCTTGGCAAGTGTAATCATACTGCCGCCCAGTTTTTGGAAAGGTCCGACAAAACTGTCCATGCGGCCTGCGGTTGTGGGGCCAAAGCTGCCAGAGGCATAGCCCTCAGGTGTTTTCGCGGGGCCGGCGTAATAGATGATATAATCTTTGAAATAATCCGGCATTTCTCCACCGTTTTCGATATTCTGCTGTACCCGTGCGTGTGCCAAATCGCGTGCAACAACGATGGTGCCGGTTAGCGATAACCGGGTTTTAATTGGATGTTGGCTTAGAGTGTTTAGCACCTCTTTCATCGGTCGGTTCAGATCAATTTTTACCACATGGTCGGTCAGATGCTCATTGGCTGGGGCTGGCTGATATTTCGCAGGGTCGGTCTCAAGAGCTTCAAGGAACACACCTTCAGCCGTGATTTTCCCCTTGGCTTGGCGATCTGCCGAGCAAGAGACACCGATACCAATTGGCAAACTGGCACCGTGACGCGGCAAGCGGATTACGCGTACATCGTGGCAGAAATACTTGCCGCCAAATTGTGCGCCAATACCCATATTTTGGGTCATTTTATGGATCACTTGTTCCATTTCTATGTCGCGGAAAGCGCGGCCTGTTGCATCTCCAGTTGTTGGTAAACTGTCCAAATCATGCGCCGAAGCCTTTTTCACCACGGCCAAATTTTGATCGGCTGATAGGCCGCCGATAACAATCGCAAGATGGTAGGGCGGGCAAGCACTGGTGCCAAGCGTTTTGATTTTTTCATCAAGAAAAGCCAGCATCCGGTCCTCGCGCAAAGTTGCAGGGGTTTGCTGGTACAGGAAGGTTTTATTCGCGCTGCCACCACCCTTGGCCATAAAGAGAAAATGATATTCTCCCCCTGGAGCCGCATAAATATCCACTTGCGCAGGTGTATTGTTTTTGGTGTTTACCTCTTTGTACATCGACAGTGGCGCCATTTGGCTATAGCGCAGGTTTGTCTCGGTATAGGTGCTCATAACGCCTTTTGAAATGGGTTCGGCATCGTCACCTTCTGTCCAGACATGCTGGCCTTTTTTAGCGATGATGATGGCGGTTCCGGTATCTTGGCAGCTAGGCAGAACACGGCCAGCCGCTATGTTGGCGTTCTTGAGCAGTTCCCGTGCGACAAAATGATCATTTTCTGAGGCTTCATCATCATCAAGGATGCTGGCAAGCTGCTTTAAGTGTGCGGGGCGCAGCAGATGCGCGATGTCAGCCATGGCTGTGCGTGTCAACAGCTCTAAGGCGGCATTTTCCACCTTCAAGACCGTACGGCCCTCTATTTGAACCGTTGAAACATGATCGCCCGTAAGCTTACGGTAAGGTGTTGTATCGTCACCCAGTTGGAATAATTTTGAAAAGCGATATTCTGGTGAAGGGGCGGCCATGATTTTAAGTCCTATCGTACGGGTTATGGCTGATACAGATCGGGCCTTTATCTTTGATTAAGGTCTTTATTTGCGGCGGAAAGCATCCAGCGTGACGATATTGTCGCCGCCGCTGGTATCAGAGCTTGCTGTATCGCTTTCAACATTTTCGCCGTTAGCGTCTTTGGGGTCAGGTGTTCCCTGTTGCCGTAGACTATTGGGGTTATTGGGATTATTGGCAGTTTCACGCCGTTCAGTGGCGCCCGGCAGTGCGGCATTCATGCTTTCAACGGTGCTGTCAGTGCTAAGGGCATCACCCAAGCCATCCATGGTGTCGTCATCGTCTAGGTCATCCGTTTCATCATGGAATTGCAGGGCAAACTGCACGCTAGGGTCAACAAATCCAACGATGGCTTGGAACGGTATCACCAAAGTTTCTGGCTTTTGGTTAAACGATAGGCCGATTTCAAAATGATCATCATAGACCTCAAGCCCCCAGAATTTATGCTGGACAACGATGGTCATTTCATCGGGGAAACGGCTTACGAGATGTGCAGGGATCGAAACACCTTCGGCCTGTGTTTTGAAGGCTACATAGAAATGATGATCGCCCATCAGGCCATCTTTTGCAGTTTCTTCTAGTACGGTTCGCACCACGCTGCGCAGCGCATTTTGAACTTTTGCATCATAATCAATGTAGGTATCGGCCATTTGGTCTACTCAGTCTTTAATATTATTACGCTTAGTGCCCTTATAGAAGCAAGCGCGCTCGCCGTGAAGCCTAAACATATCAATTGTTACCAAGTTGCAGCCGGATGAATAGAAAATATGCCCAGCACGCCACGCTTGGCGAGAAAGCATGGGCGTTATGGTCTTTTAAAATGAGCGTCCCTTACAAAATGAGCGTCCTTTATTTTATACGGTCTCAACTCGTGGGTTTTGCCAGAGCGCACTCTGCCTGAATGCAGTGCCCGCTGTGGATCAATTCCGATGTGGATCAAATCCGTTGTGATCAATCCGTTGTGACTTACGGGATGACCTGATGGGGTGATTTGATTTATTTAGATTTGAGCATTTTTGTAACTTCATCATTTAAGGCTGACGAAACAGTGTTAATAAGGTCCGAAACTTGGGTGATTTCGCTAACGCTTGCGGCTGTGCGCTCTGTCGCTAATTGAACCTCAATGATATGCTGGGACACCTCTTGCGTGCCGGTGGCGGCTTCTTGGGCATTGCTTGCAATTTCAATCGTGACTTTGCTTTGCTCGTCCGAGGCCTCGGCAATAGACGTAGCAATTTCGTTCACTTCACCAATGACTTCACCAATTTCCTGAATGGCACCGACCACTTGGTCTGTTTCCTGCTGGATGGCCCGAATTTGATCGGTGATGTCTTCTGTGGCTTTCGCAGTTTGGTTTGCCAAAGATTTTACCTCTGAGGCCACAACAGCAAAGCCCTTTCCTGCGTCTCCTGCGCGGGCGGCCTCAATAGTCGCGTTCAAGGCCAACAGGTTGGTTTGGTCAGCGATATCATTAATTAATTTCACCACTTCCCCGATCTTTCCTGCGGCCTTTTCAAGTTCTTTTACCTGTTTATCGGCTTCTGAAGTACGGTTAGCGGCTTTAGATGAAATTTGAGATGCCCGTTGAATTTGGTTGCCAATTTCCGAAACTGACGCGCCCAATTCTTCGGTTGCTGCCGCCATAGTTTGAACGTTCACTGTGGCTTCTTCCGCAGCGGCAGCCACAGCCATGGCAGTTGAGATGTTGGTTTTAGAATCTTCGGCCATTTCACTCGAGTTATTTTTTAACGTGATACTGCTTTCAAGGATTTTATCCACAGTATCGCTTACGGCCGTCTCCACCTGTAGTTGGTTTGTGATAACCGCCCATGTCGCCAGTGGTCCATAATAGGTGCCTCTTGCGCCAACAATAGCAGAAACATTCAGCTCTAGTGTTTCTGGTCCAACATTAATGCGTGCTGACCACGGCAAATTTTTGGGATCGCGCAGCAGGCGGCGTTGGTGTTCTGGATTTTTGTGGAACACATCAATGCAGGTGCCGACCATGTCATCGGCCTTAACTGGCAGATAACGCTCAAGGCTGCGCAGTGTTTCCACGCTGATGTTATTCATATAGGTAATTTCAAGGGTTTCAGGGTCACACATCATGGCATTGATGGGCATTTTATCAACCATCTGTTGAAGCCGTTCAGATTGCTGTGTGGCGCGCTCAGTTTGTGTGACCACATTCCATGTAAGCGCCGCTGCTATATAGGTTTTATTGGCGTCATAGACGGCCTCGATATGCAGTGATAAGCGCTCATCCCCAAGGGAAATAACGGCATTATGAGGCAAGTTCTTCGGGTCTTTGAGCAAGGTCCGCTGCATAGCCGGGTTTTTGTGGAACACATCAATGCAGGTTCCAATGATTTCATCGGCGTTGATCGGCAGATGGTCCTCAATAGACCGTAGAAGTTCAATGCTTTTTGCATTGGCATAGAGAACGGTAAGATCGTCTTTATTGCACAACATACAGCCTATCGGAGAGCTTTCAATCAGACCTTTGAATAGGTCCAGCTCTTTCAACAAGGCGCTGTTTTTTTCTTGTTCTTTTTCACTTGAATTTGTTTTTTCATTCTTACCAAAATTAAACATAGGTCTCTGTATGCTCCACCAAAATTTCAACCTCAATGCGATAAAAACCATAGAGACTACAAGATAGCAAACCCTAAATAGCTTTATTTAACTATAATTACTTTAGTCTATTATGATTGAATTAGTATTAATTTTAAATAAAGGGGATAAAATCTATGATCTATCCCTAACAGTATGAAGTAAACTTGAAAAAAGGAAGTGGGCCGTTCTGTTGCTAGGTGGCCCAACCCCCACCTGAAGTCGTCAAACCTCAGGAATTTATAAATGTAGTTTAGAGTGACAGCTTACGCTGCAACTGCAAACTCGACGTCATTGTCGTTAGCATTTATCAAATGTGGTCCATCACAGCGGTACCATCCTGAGCAAAAGGCAAAACATCGTTCAATACACGTCGATCCTATTTCACCCCCATCAACAAAGGTCAGCCCGTTTTGGACTATGCCTTTTAAGTGGGGTAGCCACCATAAAGCCGCTTTTAGAAAGACTGGCCGTTGTTGGTGGAGGTGCCGGGTACCGCCCCCGGGTCCGCAATACCTAATTAATGCGCCGTTTATCGCCATAGCTAGCAAGCTAGCCCCATATATATAGGCAATGGCGTTGGCTTTTGAAAGGGGAAACGTAACAGCTTATGTCGTTTGATGAAAACTCAGATTCTTGAGGCGGGAATTCGTAAAGCAAAGGGCTTTTTGATGACAGTTTCATGACACTGCGCGGGCGGATTTCCTAAAATTTCGTGAGATTGTCATATTCTTAATTATTATTTCAAAAATAAAGGAAAATCGTGCTAATAATTTTCTTAAAATTAGGGTTAATTCACTAACAATTTATTAATATTTGATTTTTATGCTCCTGCTACAATTTAGGAGCGTTTTGAGTTATGCGTAATATTACCCCTCTTGATGAAGAAATTCTCTTTTCAGAGAATGAAATCATCGTTTCCAAAACCGATATAAAAGGCCGCATTTTATATGCCAATGATGTGTTTTGCCGCGTTGCTGAAATGGCTACGACAGATGTGATTGGTGAACCGCACAGTATCATTCGCCACCCCGATATGCCGCGCGTTATCTTTAAACTACTGTGGGATACACTAGCTGCTCAGCGTGAGATATTTGCCTATGTTAAAAACATGTCAGCCAGTGGGAGATACTATTGGGTTATCGCCCATGTTACCGCTACTTTAGATAGTGCCGGTAAAACAATCGGATACCATTCCAATCGCCGAAAACCAACGGCAAGGGCCGTGA
Organism: Kordiimonadales bacterium; assembly: GCA_015485385.1. Taxonomy (GTDB): domain Bacteria; phylum Pseudomonadota; class Alphaproteobacteria; order Sphingomonadales; family Kordiimonadaceae; genus Kordiimonas. The sequence goes on from WFTS01000027.1 coordinate 12,742, forward strand.
AAAATATTCAAAAATTATATGACAAATTATCCACAGTAGAGGCCAAGCACCCGAGCAGAAAAGAAGGGTTGATCGCCAGCAGCGATTTATTGAACAGGATTTTGTCTGACAGAGGTGAAAGTTACGATAAATTTGTATGGTCGGTTGGGGCATGACTATGTTTGATTTTTCCTTTGGTAAAAATAAATTGCGCGCCCGGATAGATCAGTTGGAAAAAGAACTGGAATCTGAACGTAAGGATAAAAGCCGCTACCATGATGTTAACGCGGAAATAGCCGAGGTGGCAGGGCAGCTGAAGAAAGGTAATTTGGAAGCCAGAATACTGAACTGGGACCAGCACGGGGAGCTTTCCCCTGTGCTTGCAAGTATCAATGGCGTTCTGGATTTGACCGACGCATTCTTGCGCGAGGCCACGGCGACATTAGAGGCCGCCGCACAGGGCAACTATTTCAGAAAGTTTCTGACACAAGGTATGGCGGGAACCTTTGGAATGGGGGCCGCACAGATCAATCATATTACCAAAGAAATGCAGGCCTTAGAAAACGCACAAACTCAACACAGAGAAAATACGGCCCAAGCATTTGAGGCCAGTGTTTTAACCATTATAGAGCAATTGAAGTTGACGGCATCGCATACCAAGGAAAATGCTGGTCAGCTCAAGAAATATGCGGTCGAAAATCAAGATTTGGCCCTAAGTGTTGCCTCGGCGGCGGAACAGGCCACCACAAACGTAAAAACTGTCGCCCAATCCACGGAAGAATTAACATCTTCTGTTGAGGAAATTACGCGTCAAGTGAACAGCTCAACGCAAAAAACATCTGGAGTGGCCGAGCAAGCCAAAGGTGCAGCGAGTACCATTGAAGCCCTTGAAATAGCCTCAGAGACAATCGGACAAGTTGTTGATTTAATTAATGATATTGCAGAGCAAACCAACCTGTTGGCCTTGAACGCGACTATTGAGGCCGCCCGCGCAGGAGACGCAGGAAAGGGTTTTGCTGTTGTGGCCTCAGAGGTGAAATCTCTGGCGCATCAGACCGCAGATGCGACCCATGAAATTGGCTCTCAAATTCAGTCTATACGCGGCAATACATCCACAACAGTGGCTGCGGTTGCAGGCATTTCAAACTCTGTTACGTCGCTTGAGGAAGTTTCCGCCATGATTGCTTCTGCGACGGAACAACAGTCTGCTGCGACGAAGGAAATAAGCCGAAACATTCAAGAGGCCGCGACAGGGACGCATGATGTTTCCAACACCATTAACCGTGTAAGTGAAACCGCGAGCCAAACCTTGGAAAGGGTACAGGACCTAGACGGGGCAGCCGCTGACCTTGAACAACAAATCGTTATTTTGCAGTCGCAATCTATGAAGTTTTTGGAAGATGTCCGTGGCGGCTAAATCTGTTGACTATCAAAGTGTTCACCACAGATATTAAACGATATTCTTGTGGGTTTAGGGCGGGGGATATGCCGAAATGGGTTTTGGAATGCTATTGCCAGCCGCACAAGATGCACCTATAGCATTTGGGGGTATTGGATTGATGTATTTTAAGGTAAAGGCTCTGGCCGCGTGAAGCAGTATCTGGATTTATTAAAGCATATTCGCGATCACGGCACCTTTAAGGGTGATCGGACCGGTACGGGCACATACAGTGTTTTCGGCTACCAGATGCGGTTCGATTTAAACGAAGGTTTCCCACTGGTTACCACGAAAAAGCTGCACCTAAAGTCTATTATCCACGAGCTTTTATGGTTCATTGCCGGTGATACAAATATCAAATATCTCAAAGACAACGGCGTTTCCATTTGGGATGACTGGGCCGATGCGTCGGGCGATCTTGGGCCCGTCTATGGTCATCAGTGGCGTAGCTGGCCAGCCCCTGACGGCACAACCATTGACCAAATTACCGCGCTTGTAGAGCAGATTAAAAATAACCCCAACAGCAGGCGTTTGATCGTTTCGGCGTGGAATGTGGCCGATGTAGACCATATGGCATTGCCGCCGTGTCATTGTTTGTTCCAATTTTATGTGGCGGATGGCAAATTATCTTGCCAGTTGTATCAGCGCAGTGCGGATGTGTTTTTGGGTGTGCCCTTTAATATCGCCTCCTATGCGCTTTTGACCCACATGATGGCGCAGGCATGCGGCCTTCAGGTTGGGGATTTTGTCCACACATTTGGAGACGCACATTTATATAGCAACCATATTGAACAAGCGGATTTGCAGCTCACACGCAGGCCGCTTGAGCTACCTACCTTACAACTTAATCCTGATATAAAGGATTTATTTGCTTTCTCCTACGATGATATCAGCATCATAGGCTATGAAAGCCACGCACATATTAAGGCAAAAGTGGCGGTTTAATCCCGTTGCTCCAGAGGAAATTTTGAGCCAACTAAAACACAGAAACTACCGCCAAATGGGGTTGCTTTTTCTGGTGATATTCGCCGGTCTTGGGCTAACGTTTTCGGCCACCCGTGAAAGTGTGCGCACGTCTGAGCAGCAAGCAATTTCTGATTTCCGTGCGGGCGCTGAACTCTATGTGGACCGTGTGCGCCAGAAAATGCAGGCAGGTCTAACCGCGGTTACAGATCTTTACCGCTATTATAAAGCCAGCGATATCGTAACGCGGGAAACCTTTAATCTGCTGGTTAAAACCAATTCTAGTCTGAGTACCAACCGGCTTTTTGTTTCGCTTGCCTACGCTATGTCGCCTGAACAAGAAGCTGTTTTCATAGCTTCAATGCGGGAAGCATATGGAGGGCCTTACAAAATTAAAGAGCCTCCGTTGCCCGAGGGAAGTGAAAAACCGGCCAGAAAGTTTCCTTTGTTTTTCGTATGGGCGCCAAATCCCGAAAAGAAAGCAAAGCTGCAAGGCTTAAATGTTGGCGCAAGCCCTGAAATGAATGGCTTTTTAGAGGCTGCGATGCAGTTTAAAACATCGTCCGTGATATTCAGCCCGACTTTGCCAGATATTGACGGTGGTAAACAGGGGCTGCTTTTGATGGCCACACCTTTTATAACCAAGAATGGCAATGAAGGTCTTATGCTGCAGTTGGTTGATTTTCAGGGGCTACTGAAAAGCATTGGTGCAGAAATTCCGGCCCTGGCTCAGTCTTTGCGATTAAAGGCGACCAGTGAATGGGGCTCTGTGGTTCATCGGCAAAGTTTTGGGACTATAGAGCAGGGCTCTGAAGCCTCGGCCCTAGACCCTTACCAGAAAGACTTTGTGCTCGGGGCTGGGAAATGGTCCTTCACTATAACAGCGGCGCCTAAAGCTTACCGTATTGATTACGGACCGGCGGTTATAACCGCTAGCGTTTGCCTTTTGTTGACAGGACTTTTCTATTTTATCGTTTGGTCGCAACTGCGTCGTGCGCGCCGTGTGGCAGAAATTGTTAACCGCCGGACTCGCGCCCTTAAAGAGGCACACGACGAACTGGAAGAACATTATAAGCTGCTTCAAAACCTCAATAAGGACGTTGAAGAAAGTCGCCGGTCTGCTGAATTGGCAAATCGCGCGAAATCTGAATTTTTAGCAACCATGAGCCACGAACTGCGCACGCCGCTGAACGCCATTCTTGGGTTTTCTCAGCTTCTGAGCGAGCAGGCGCTTGGCCCCATCGGGGATGGTCGTTATATCGACTATGCTAAGGATATTCATTCCAGCGGATCGCATCTTCTAAGCTTGATCAATGATATTCTTGATTTGGCTAAACTAGAAGCAGGTAAAATCAGTATTGAGAAAAACGCAGTATCGACACGGCAATTGACCCACCGTGTGGTGACGCTTTTGGATCAGCAGGCCAAAAATAAAAATATCGAGCTCTATGCGGAGTTTGACGACAATATGCCGGATTATATATTGGGCGACGAACTACGACTGCGTCAGATTTTGATAAATCTCTGCTCTAACGCCATTAAATTCACGCATGAAGGTTCAGTGATTGCGCGCTTGTTTTCCAAGCCCTTCCAAAATGGCAGGCAAGGCTGGGTGCTTGAGGTGCAGGACACAGGCATCGGCATCCCTGAAGAAAAGCAAGCCACGCTGTTTGATCGCTTTACGCAGGTGGATGCAGCCTTGTCACGACGCCACGGTGGTGTTGGATTGGGACTGGCGATTTGCCGCGAATTGGTTGACAGGATGGACGGTACAATATCTGTTCGCAGTATGGTCGGTGTGGGGACTGCTGTGCGTGTACATTTACCGTTAGAAGAAGCCTCTGAAGACCCAGTTGACGATTCTATGATGATTTAACAAGGCGCTGTTATAAGTAAGTGCTGCTATAAGTGTAGAGTGTTCTCAATATTTTTTGGATTGACCGATGACTTTGTCTCTTATCGTTGCCATGTCTGAAAACCGCGTGATCGGGGTCGCCAATGATTTGCCGTGGCATTTACCTGCGGACTTGAAATACTTCAAGGCACAGACGCTGGGTAAGCCGATCATCATGGGACGGAAAACATACGAATCTATAGGAAGGCCTTTGCCGGGCCGCCGCAATATTGTTGTGACACGCACTCATGATTGGGCTGCTCAGGGTGTGGAAGCGGCTTCAAGCCTAGAGCAAGCGATTTTGCTGGCAGAGGCAGGGGGTGCTCCTGAGGTGATGATAACCGGCGGCGCGCAGATATATGCCCAAGCCATTGATAAAGTTGATCGGCTTTATATTACTGAGGTGGCGCTTCGCCTTGAGGGAGATACCTATTTCCCAGAATTTGATATGGCATGCTGGAACGAGACACGCAGAGAAACCCATGCGGCACAAGATGGTAAGCCTGCCTATGCCTTTGTGGTTTACGACCGGGTCTAAGATAGTTTGGCTGCAATCTGATCCGCGATGTGGTTGTAAGCTTTGCTGATTGGGCTGTCAGGATTGTTTGTGACAAGCGGCGTTCCAGCATCTGAACTTTCGCGCAAACTCATATGAAGGGGAATACTCCCTAAGAAGTCACAGCCAAGCTGATGTGCGGTTTCCTCGGCGCCGCCATGACCAAAAATATGGCTTTCCTCACCGCAATGCGGGCATAAAAAACTGCTCATATTTTCAATAATTCCAAGGATTGGCACGTTTACTTGCTGGAACATTGCAAGGCCCTTACGCGCATCTATCAGGGCTAAATCTTGGGGGGTAGAGACAATCACCGCGCCTGAAAGCGGGACTTGCTGCACCATGGTTAATTGCACATCGCCTGTACCCGGGGGCATATCAACGATCAAAACATCAAGAGGCCCCCACGCGACATCCTTTAGCAATTGTTGTGTCGCCCCCATCACGCGTGGGCCGCGCCATATAACAGGCTGATCAATATCAATTAAAAAGCCGACGGACATCACCTTCATGCCGAACGCAATAATCGGTTGGATGATTTTATCCTTGATCTCAGGGCGTTCATTCACACCGACAAGCATTGGCAACGATGGCCCGAAAATGTCGGCATCCATCAAACCAACCTTTAGCCCTTTTGCCTTTAGCGACAGGGCGAGATTGATACTGGTTGTGGATTTACCGACGCCGCCCTTTCCGCTCGCGATTGCAATAATATGTTTCACACCAGGAATTTCAGTGGGCGTGGGCGCGGCTTTAGGGCTTCCCATCTTAGGCGGGGCCTTCGGGGCGGATGGGCGCTTTAAGGCCGACATCACGACATTTACAGCGGTTACACCAGAGGCTGAGGCGGCGGTCTGTTCTACGCGCTCTAAAATATTTGGGAAGTCCGAAGGGTTTTTGTCACCAAAATCTAAAACAATGCCCACTTGGCTGCCGTCAATAATCACTGCGCTGACAAGCCCTGACGCAACAATATTATCGGCTCCCTCTCCGGAAGAAATGGTCTTAAGGGCATCCAAAATAGATTGTTTTGTGACTTCAGACATAAAAACCTCGTAAAATAGCGGAATAGTGGGCGATATTGGCCGATTTTTTGCGACTATCATTGCAGCAAGGCGGTGCCTACCATATATAGCAGGGTAAGACACGGCCAATTTATTGTGAAATGGCTGCGTGATCATTAAAAAACAACGCCAAAGGGGAGAGACATATGCCTTGGCAGAATGATGGGAATGGGGAAAAGCCAAACCCGTGGGGCAATGGCCCGCGGCGTGGTGGTGGCGGAGGTGGCGGCGAGCCACCCCATATTGATGAATTTATCAAAAAAGGCCAAGAGCAACTAAAACAGGTTCTACCCGGCGGCAAGGGCGTTGTTGGGCTTGTATTGCTTGTGATTATTGCCCTGTGGATGGCATCCGGTTTTTATGTGGTTGATACGAACGAAAATGCGGTGGTGCTTCGTTTTGGCGAATATTCAGAAACGACATTGCCCGGCCCACATTGGCATTTTCCAACACCAATCGAATCAGTTGAAAAACGCGGCGTTACTGACAAAAACCTGACACAGATAGGCGCTGTGGGCGTTCAAGGGCGCCCATCACGGCGCGGAGCCACGGCACGGCTCGGGCAAAACCAGATGCTGACGCAAGATGAAAATATTGTTGATGTGCGTTTCAATGTTGTTTGGAAAATAAGTAATTTACGCAATTATCTATTTAAAATATCTGACCAAGAATCGACGGTTGCAGCGGTTTCTGAAAGTGTGATGCGCGAACTTGTAGGTAAAACTCCTATCATTTCAATTCTTCGGGACCGCGGTATTTTACAGGTGGCAGCAAAGGATGCCATTCAGATAACGCTCAATAAATATGAAGCAGGGATCCATATTCTTGAAGTGCAAATTCAAGAGGCTGAAGCGCCAGCTGAAGTGAAAGAGGCTTTTCTAGATGTGCAACGCGCAAAGTCTGATGCTCAGCGCTTTGTCAATGATGCCAATAAATACCGTAATGAAGTCGTTCCCAAAGCAGAAGGCAGTGCAGAGCGCCTGACACAGTTGGCCGAAGGTTACCGTGCTCAAATTGTCGCTGGCGCAGAAGGTGAGGCCGCTCGTTTTCTTTCGGTTTACAATCAATATACCCTTGCTAAAGACGTGACGAAAAAACGTATCTATTTGGAAACTATGGAACAGATACTTTCGGGGATGGATAAAATCATTCTGGATAGCAATGCAGGTTCGGGTGCTGTGCCGTATTTGCCTCTGGACCAGCTTGGTAAAAAGCGTGACGGAGGGCAAAAATAATGAATAAGAGCGGAATTGCAGGCATCGTTATTGTTGCCGTGGGTTTGATATCACTGGTTCAATCAATGTATATTGTTGATGAGCGAGAGCAGGCGCTGGTGTTCCAGCTAGGCAAGTTTATTGACGAGGAAAAAGAAGCTGGCCTTCACTTTAAAATCCCATTTGTTCAGCAAGTCATAAAAATGGAAAAGCGGATCATGAGTATGGATAATCCGCCTACCGAAGCTTTAGAAGCTGAACAGCGCAAGCTTTTAGTGGATAGCTTTACGCGCTACCGTATTGTTGATCCACTGACGCGTTTTCAAGCCGCCCCTGATGATCGTTTGGCGGAAAGCTTATTGTCACAGGCTGTAAATTCAGCTGTGAAAGAAGTGATCGCTCAGCAGACTATGCAGGCGGTTGTCTCTGGGCAACGCTTGGAGCTTATGGAGCGTATTCGCAGTATTGCCGATGTTAAAGTGCAGCGTTACGGCATGGAAATTGTTGATGTGCGGTTAAAGCGCGTTGATTTGCCACTGCAAAACAGCCAAGCAATATTCCGGCGTATGGAATCTGAACGTCAGCGGGAAGCTGCCGAAGAACGCGCTAAAGGAAATCGTGACGCAATTAAAATTCGTGCTGATGCAGATCGTCAGGTTGCGGTTTTGGTTGCGAATGCGGAAAAGAAAGCGCAAATCATTCGTGGTGAAGCTGACGGAACAGCCTCGAAAATTTTTGCGGATGCCTATGGGAAAGATGTAGAATTCTTTGAATTTTACCGTGCGATGCAAGCGTATCGGAAGGCCCTTGGCAAGGACAATACGACGATGGTTTTATCGCCCGATAGCGATTTCTTTAAACTCTTCGTGAACTCGGATGGTAAAAAGAAATAAACCATAGCTATGTTCCCAAGGCCTTGTTAGGCCGGGTCTAAGGGATTTGCGGGGCCTTGTTTCCTATATGGAAGCGAGGCCCCGACTTTGTTACAGGTGCGTTTTTTGCTATTTACCGCAGCCATGCAACCTTTTACCGCATCCTGTTGTGTCCAGGGTTGACCAAAGGTTGTTTTGGTGGTGCGATAGACTTGTTAAATATAAGGATGCTTGTTTGCCTTTGCCTCACAGGGCGTTAAAGTAAGCAACAGCCAAAATAAGAAGGAGTAAGTGCGTGAGCACCTATCTTACAAATCGAATAGACATGCGAGCGATATCGCTCTCCAAAACACTTATGACAGCCTTTATCATTACGGTGCTTACCGTGATGTCCCTACAGCCAGCTATAGCCAAAGGCGCACCCGATAGCTTTGCCGACCTTTTTGAAAAGCTCTCTCCGGCTGTTGTTAATATTTCAACCGTGCAAACAATCCGAAAATCTGACCGCAGCAGCAGCCGAGGCCGTGTGCCTGAAGGTGTCCCTTTTGGTGAGTTTTGGGAGCAATTTCGCGACAGGTTTGAAGAAGACGACGAGCCCCGCACTGCGCGCTCGCTTGGCTCTGGCTTTATTATTGATGCCTCTGGAATTGTGATTACCAACAATCATGTTATCGAGGATGCAGACGAAATTACGGTACGCCTGAAAGACGAGCATGAGTATGACGCCGAGGTCATCGGCCGCGACGAACTTTCTGATGTGGCGGTGCTGCGTATCAAGCCTACGGACGGTGAAACCTTTCCCTTCGTGGTGCTAGGCGACAGCGATAAAGGTCGCATCGGTGATTGGGTGATGGCTATTGGCAACCCATTTGGGTTTGAAAGCTCGGCCTCTGCGGGGATTATTTCAGCCCGTGGGCGCACGATTAATCAGGCCGACGTTGAATATATCCAAACGGACGCTGCGATTAACCGGGGCAATTCAGGTGGGCCTCTGTTCAATATGAAGGGTGAAGTGATTGGCATTAACACTGCGATTGTTTCCCCATCAGGCGGCAGCGTGGGCATCGGATTTGCCATTCCTTCAAACGATGTTAGCCGGGTCGCGGCTGAACTACAAGATCACGGGAAAGTACGCCGTGGCTGGTTGGGCGTTGGGATTGGACCAATGACCAAAGAAACCGCCGAAGCTTTGGGAATTAAGATCACCAAAGGCGCTATGATCAACCGCGTTGAAGCCGATAGCCCAGCAGAGGCTGGCGGTGTTGAAGTGGGCGATATCATTGTTTCGTGGGACGGTAAGCCAGTGGATGGCCCAAACAGCCTAAGCCGCTTGGTAAAGCGTACGCTGATCGAACAGCCTGTTGATGTTGTTGTGATCCGCGAAGGCAAACGTGTGACACTTCAAGTGACAACTGGTGAATTAAAACAAGCTGACAGTGACGGAAGCGATGCCTCTGATGGCGACGACGATGACAGCAAGGGCAAAGCAGATAATGCCCGCGCGCTAGTTGAAGGCATGGAACTTTCGCCTCTGAACGATAGTTTGCGTCGGCGCTACCGTATTGGTGCTGATACAGAAGGGGTCGTGGTAACGCGTGTTGCGCGCCGCAGCCCTGCTTTCCGCACAGGTATTCGCCCCGGCGCTGTGATTGAACGTGTGAACCAACACAAGGTTTCAAGCCCAAGCGATGTTGTGAAAGCCGTGGAAGATGCTCGGGAAAATGGCCGAGAGCGTGTTCTTATTCTGGTTACCTTGCGCGGGAATACGGTTCATATTCCGCTGCGTCTGCTGCGGGAACGCGGTGACGACGAAGAAGAAGGCTAAAGCAAAACCCAAAGCTTTCTTGCGTGAAACATAATAATCGGGGCCGGTTCGCTGGCCCCTTTTTTTATAAATCCACCTGTATGATGTTACGGTGACGAAACATTTATCCCTATGATGCAGAAGGAGACTTTTCAAAACCACAACAGCCGCTGAAACCCCGCGGCCCATACCGAAAATGATCCGGTCAATGGCACAGACCCAAGTGGGTTGGAAACCTATACTCTAAAGGCTGGTTTTGATTTTGTACCTTTTTTGGGAGGAGGTGCGGACGGAGGTATATACATCAACCCTAGCTGGGCTAAAGGTTCCCGTTTCGATTTTGGCCTGACTTGGAAAACTCGTAAGTCTGTCGGAGCAGATGCATCAGTGCAGATAGAACTTGGTGCTACCGGAGGGTCCGCCGAATACCTAAATGGAAAAACTATCAACACCAATGTTGGGGCTGGTCTTTTTGAAGTTACAGGTACGATAGTATTAGATGAAAATACAAAGGCTAAATCTTGGGGTTTTACGGGTCTCGGCTCGCGGATAGGGTTAGCTTGGGGTGAATTCGGCTTGATTATACCCTTGAAAGTATAACAGCGCGGTGAGATCATTGTATCTTACAGCAGCCGTTGCAGCCTTTCGGGTTTTTGGGTGCGCGTGGTAGGCAATGCCGAGGCCTGCGGCCTCAATCATCGGGATATCGTTGGCCCCGTCCCCAACGGCTATGATGCCAGCCTCATTTAGCGCGTGCCTTTTGGTTAGGTCATTTAAGGTATCCAGCTTGGTTTGCGCGCCGCAGATAGGCGGTATCACTCTGCCGGTTAAAGCGCCGTCTTTCAGTTCAAGAACATTGGCGCGGTGCATATCAAATCCGGTGGCCGCCGCCACTTGGCGCGTGAAATAGGTAAAGCCTCCTGAAACCAGCGCAGTATAAGCCCCGTTTGCCTTCATGGTTTGCACCAAAGTGCGCGCGCCGGGCATAAGCTGGATTCGATCCTCAAAACATGAGCTTAATTGGCCATCCGTAAGGCCTTTCAGCAGGGCGACGCGTTCAGTTAAAGCGGTTTCGAAATCCAGATCTCCGCGCATGGCGGCCTCTGTGATGGCTGAAACCCGATCTTTAAGTCCGACAAAGTCAGCCAGTTCATCGATACATTCGGCTGTGATTATGGTCGAATCCATATCAGCGAGCAGCAGCTTTTTTTTGCGCCCCAAGGCTGGCTGTGCGGCCCAGTCAAGGCCTTCAAGATCATCCAGAGTGTTCGCGGCGGTTGCTTGGACAAATTCCGCGCTATCGGCGGAGAGAAGCAGGTCACATGCTATTCCATCAGCCAGAGAGGCGATCTCTATAAGTTCGGCTGTGGGTATAGATTTTATCGCTGCAGCTTCTGCTTCTTCAAGCGAGGTCGCACTGTCGGGCTTGACGATGAGCGTTAATGCGATATCCATGGGGGGCAATCCTGAATGTATGAGGCAAGTGTGAAACAGGCACTATTTATCGCAGGTCCCACCGCAAGCGGCAAGTCGGCTTTATCATTAAAGCTGGCAAAAGATCTTAACGGTGTGATTATAAATGCTGACAGTATGCAGGTGTATGATGGCCTGCGGATTGTGACTGCATGTCCAAGCCCTGAAGACGAGGCCCAAGCCCCGCATAAATTATACCGGTTCCTTGATCCGGCTGAGGTGTGCTCTGCAGCCTTTTGGGCCGAAAGGGCCGAGGCCGAAATTAAAACTGCTTGGCAAAACAACCAAACCCCGATTGTGATCGGCGGTACCGGCATGTATTTCAAGATACTGCTGGGCGGCATAGCAAAAATTCCGGATATTGATCCCGTTGTGCGCGCGGCGGTGCGCGCTGAGTGCGAGGCAGTCGGGAGCCAAATACTGCACAAAGAATTGCTTACATGCGACCCTATAGTGGCGGCACGTCTGCATGAGGGGGACAGCCAGCGCATTTGCCGCGCACTTGAAGTATACCGATCAACAGGTAAACCGCTTAGTGATTGGCAAAAGGAGACCCCTCCGGGCTTTATGCAAGCTGAAGATGATGCAGGGCACATCCGTAAGCTGGTTCTGGATATAGACCGTGAAACATTATATGCGCGCTGCAATCAACGTTTTGACCAAATGCTGGAAGAGGGAGCGCTAGACGAGGTGCGCAATCTTATGTCGCGCGATTTGGATCCAAGTGTGCCGATAATGCGTGCGCTTGGTGTGCCGTCATTGGTTGCCATGATGAACGGCACGCATGACGCTGAGGCGCTTATAGAGGATGCCAAGATGCAAACTAGACGCTTTGCCAAGCGGCAATTAACGTGGTTTCGTAACCAGTTTTCCGATTGGGAGCGCATTTCCGCGCAACTTTCGGAAAGTCAAATTGCCAAAATATTCTCATAAAATATCATTTATAGGGTTGACCGCGTAATTTTACTACAATAGAACTTGGATATCGACACCAAGCCAGCCCAGGCGTCGATACTCTGGAGCCTCCTGCCCAAGTTGGCTCTGACTGTGACGAGACCCACCCCCTGGGGGCGCTTCTTAAGCGCCCCCAACTTATTTCAGGGGGGAGGCGCTCCGAAGTGCATCCCACTTATATTTAAGGGGAGGTACATTTTAGGCGCTTGATCCGTATCAGGGGTCGCTGTCACATCTGTGGGTGGGAATTGGGCTTCAGTTTTACTGGGCTCGTGTTAACACGCGGGATATACCTGAAAATAATCCGTTAACATATCCGGGTTATGATGAGTTGGTTAAATGGACGATACGATGACGATAGCTCCAGCAGGTGCGGACATGGCAACAGCAGATTTAGCAAAAGCCGCAGGCACATCGGATACTGCCGAGGCAGATATGACCGGCGCGAAACTTATTCTGGAAACTCTCACGGATTTAGGTGTTGAGGTGATCTTTGGCTATCCGGGTGGGGCGGTTTTGCCAATCTATGACGAAATTTTCAAACAAGATAAAATTAAACATATCCTTGTGCGCCATGAGCAAGCGGCAACACATGCTGCTGAAGGTTATGCACGCGCGACAGGTAAGCCGGGCGTTGTCCTTGTAACGTCTGGACCCGGTGCGACCAACGCGGTAACCGGCTTAACAGACGCAATGCTGGATAGTATTCCGATGATATGCATCACAGGCCAAGTGGCGCGGCACCTGATAGGCAATGATGCTTTCCAAGAGGCCGATACCGTTGGCATCACGCGGCCTTGTACCAAGCATAATTATTTGGTGAAAGACACAGGTGATATCCCGCGCGTGATACGGGAAGCTTTTTATGTGGCCTCTAGTGGCCGCCCCGGTCCGGTTGTGATCGACATGCCCAAAGATGTGCAAGTTGAGCGCGCGCAATATCAAAAAGGTGGGACCGTTGAACACCGTACTTATCAGCCCCAAATGGATGGTGACGAGGCGGCAATTCGCAAAGCGGTGGCTGCTATGGCGGCAGGTATTAGGCCTATCATTTATGCCGGTGGAGGCATTGTAAACTCAGGGCCTGAAGCCTCTGAGCTGTTATTTGAGTTCGCAAAATTAACAGGGATGCCTGTAACCAACACCTTGATGGGATTGGGGACTTTCCCCGCCAGTGATGATCAGTTTTTGGGTATGCTTGGTATGCACGGCACATGGGAAGCCAATCATGCGATGCATGACTGCGACGTGATGGTGGCAATTGGTGCTCGCTTTGACGATAGAGTCACAGGGCGCATTGATGCCTTTTCTCCGGGTTCGACCAAAATTCATGTGGATATCGACCTATCGAGCATCAATAAAAATGTTGCTGTAGATATTCCGGTGATCGGAGATGCCGCTTCAGTTTTGAAACGCTTTATAGCGATTTGGAAAGAAAACTCTTATGGCTCTAGCCAGCCATCACTTGATGCATGGTGGCAGCAGATTACCCATTGGCGCGCGAAAGATTGCCTTGGCTATCCGGACAGTGACGAAATCATCATGCCGCAAAAATCCTTAGAACGGTTGCAGGCGCTTGCGGGCGGTGAAAATACGATATTTTCCACTGAAGTTGGTCAGCATCAGATGTGGGCGGCCCAGTATCTAACTTTTGAAAAACCCAACCGCTGGCTAACGTCCGGTGGGCTAGGCACTATGGGATACGGCCTACCCGCGATTATCGGAGCGCAGATCGCCTTTCCTGATAAATTGTGTATTTGTGTGGCGGGTGAAGCCTCAATACAAATGAATATTCAGGAACTTGCAACAATCAAGCAATATAAGCTGCCGGTGAAAATCTTTATCATGAATAATGAATTTATGGGCATGGTACGTCAGTGGCAGGACCTAAGCTATGAAGGTCGACGTTCTGAGACATATTCCAGTGCGCTACCTGATTTTGTCGCACTTGCAGAGGCCTACGGTATCAAAGGCATGCTGTTGGATGATCCTAAAAAACTGGATAGTAGCATCCAGGAAATGGTTGACCATGAAGGCCCCGTTTTGATGGATTGCCGCATCGCCAAAATTGAAAATGTATTTCCCATGGTGCCAGCAGGGGCTGCGCATAACGAAATGATGTTATCTGGGGATGGGATTAGTGGACCAAAAGATGATGAGGCACTGGCTGCGCTGTAATTGTTATGAATTTGTTTGGCGCACGGTGTTAGATACCTGATATATCAAGTGTGAGTGAATGACTAAAATGGATGGCTCAATGAAAGAAATTGGACCCATAGCCCGGCATACGATCAGCGTTGTTGTTGATAACGAATCCGGTGTGCTTGCGCGCGTGATTGGCCTGTTTTCGGGCCGTGGTTATAATATTGAAAGCCTTACGGTGGCTGCGATCGAGAAAAAAGATCAGCGCTCAAGGATAACAATTGTCACCACGGGCACACCGATGATTATCGAACAGATCAAAGCGCAATTAGACCGACTTGTGCCAGTGCATAAAGTAGCGGACTTAACAATCGAAGGTCCGTTTGTATCGCGTGACCTAGCGCTGGTGAAGGTTACGGGTGCTGGCGAAAAACGTGTCGAGGCACTGCGCCTTGCCGATGCTTTCCGTGCCAGCGTAGTCGATAGTACGACTACGAGCTTCGTTTTTGAACTGACAGGTTCAGCCGATAAGTTAAATGCTTTTGTAGAATTGATGGCAGAATTAGGCCTTGTTGAGGTCGCCCGTACAGGGGCTGTGGCGCTTAGTCGTGGCACAAACTGCTTATAGAATTTGTGTATTTTGAATTTTGGCTCAGACCCCCATGAGCTTATTATAAGGACAGTAAAATGCGTGTTTATTTTGATAGTGATGCAGACGTTAATTTGGTGAAAGGCAAAACCATAGCCATTGTTGGCTATGGCAGCCAAGGCCATGCCCATGCTGGGAATTTGCGCGATAGCGGTGTGTCCCGTGTGATCGTGGCGCTTCGAGATGGCTCTGCCACTCGTAAAAAAGCCGAAGCTGCTGGCTTTGAATGTATGACAGCGGGTGAAGCGGCCTCGGTTGCTGATATGGTGATGGTGCTGGCCCCCGACGAATTGCAGGCTGCTATTTATAAAGACGAACTAGCCGCCAATATGAAAGAGGGCGCAGCCCTGATGTTTGCACACGGCTTGAACATCCATTTTGGCCTTATCGAAGCGCGTCCGGATTTGGATGTGATTATGGTAGCCCCTAAAGGCCCTGGTCACACCGTTCGTAGTCAGTATGCCGCAGGCAAAGGGGTGCCGTGCCTGATTGCCGTTCATGCTGATGCTTCTGGCAACGCACATGCGCTGTGTCTGTCGTATGCATCTGCCATCGGTGGCGGGCGTTCAGGTATTTTGGAAACCAATTTCCGCGAGGAATGTGAAACTGACTTGTTTGGCGAGCAAGCCGTGCTGTGTGGCGGTGTTTCTGAATTGATCAAAGCAGGCTTTGAAACACTGGTTGAAGCCGGCTATGCGCCTGAAATGGCGTATTTCGAATGTTTGCACGAAGTAAAATTGATCGTAGACCTAATCTTTGAGGGCGGCATCGCAAACATGCGCTATTCGATCTCGAATACGGCTGAATATGGGGATTATAAAACCGGCCCTCGCATTATCACCTCTGACACAAAAGCTGAGATGAAGCGCGTTCTGGAAGATATTCAACAGGGTCGGTTCGTGAAAGACTTTATGCTGGATAATATTGCGGGCAACCCTGAGCTGAAAGCTCACCGCAAGCTGGCCGAGCGTCATCCTATTGAAGAAGTGGGCAGCAAGTTGCGTGGCCTGATGCCTTGGATGCAAGAGGGAAAATTAGTCGATAAAGATAAAAACTAACTTTGGCTTCTTACACACTTGGGGCTCCTTACACACTTGGGGCGCCTTAGACGTTTGGAAAGTTATAGTATGAAGGGCGGTTCTTACTTGAAGCCGCCCTTTTTATTTATGTTAGGTTTGTTTTGCTGAAAAATTATGTCGGTAGGTTTGGAAATAGCTCTTTAGCTTTTTGCGCGGCAAAATCCTTGAACAACCTAACCGGTCGCCGCATGTGACGTTTTCCTAAATGAACAATGGATAATGCCTGCTTGGGAAAATGCCACGTTGGCAATATTTCTAGAAGTTTCCCATCACGGATGAGGTGGGGCAAAACTATGGGCGGTAGCTCGCCTATTCCTGCACCGCCCTCCAAGGCAACAGCCAGACCAGCATAATCATTCATTTCCAAAGAAGGCTGGATGGCTATATGTACACGCTTTTCATTCTGGCCAAGTACCCACTCGTTGCTGGTTCCCCAAAAGGAGAAAGCTAGAAGGCGATGGTTGATTAAATCTTGTGGTTCTAGGATTGGTGCATTGTTATGTATGTAATCTGGGCTGGCGACCAATTGGTGTCGGTAGGCGAGTATAGTTTGCTTGATCAAAGAGCTATTGGGCAGTTGACCAACACGAAATCCTAGGTCTATTCCCTCAGAAATTGGATCAACATACCTGTCTGTGATCATCACTTGAAAGCGTACATTTGGGTGGCTGGCTTGAAAGGCGATGATAAGGGGCGATAAAACACTATCAGCAATATTGGGCGGCGCAGCTATGCGCAGTGTCCCGCTAATATCTGTGGTTTTCTGTGAAACAATAGCCTTGATCGCATCTTCAATTTCTGCGCTTTTCTGTGCTTGTGATAACAGTTCGGCCCCAACATCTGTAAGGTGCAGCTTGCGAGTGGAGCGCTCAAGAAGGCGTAATCCTAAAGCATTTTCAAGATCAGAAATTCTCCGACTAACTGTAGATTTAGGCAAATTTAATATTCTGGCAGCCTCAGAAAAGCTGCCTACTTCAACGATTTTAGCAAAAAGCACAAGTGCATTCAGGTCCGGCATAATTGTTCCATATTTGGAATATTAATTTCTAATAACAACCTCTAGTGCCATATTATATTTAATCATACGTTATTTATCATGCTTGTCATAAAATTTATCGAAATATTACTTTGAAAATTCAAGGAAGAAGCAATGAAGACAATGACGATGAAAACATTAGGTATGATCTCAACACTGATTTTTGCCACAGGGGCAATCGCTGATCAAAATCAAACCGACATAAGAAATATTGAAAGCTTACTGTACCGTTATGAGGAGGCTTTGAATGGATCTGATATCAAAACAATTATGACACTATATGCTGTTGACGGTGTTTTTATGCCGCAACATAGCCCATCAAAGGTGGGTGAAACAGCCGTGCGTTCAGCATACCAGCAGGTGTTTAAGACAATAGACTTACAAGTGAAATTTGATATCAAAGAAATTTTGCAGATTAGTCCGGATTGGGCGATTGCCCGAACCAATTCTGGGGGGACTGTTCGCCTGCTTGCAAATAACCAAAGCGGGGCTGAAGCTAATCAGGAATTATTTGTTCTACAGAAAGACGGGTCTGGTGAATGGAAAATTGCTCGCTATGCCTTTTCAACGACGAGCCCTCGTCGGAATTAACGTTAAAGATCTGCTAAGGAAATTAATGGCGGAGCTTGGCCTTCGCCATTAAACCGATGATATACGGATGAAGGCCTTATTTCGCGAAAATGAAGGCCGGGTTACTGGATTCCACTGGCTTTGCTCGCGCAAGCATATGTGTCATGGTTTGGGCGTTAAGAGCTTTGGAATAGCCGGTTTGCCACATGTTGATAAAGGCTGCTTCAAGCTGGGGAGCTAATGCAGCGTTTCGTTTGTGAATAAGATGAAATAGAGGTTCCACGATCAACGGTTTCCCTACAATTCTAATCTCGTTTTTTGGTAAAGAAAAGCGCGCAAGAGTAACTCGGATATCGCGTTTGATACCAATGCCTACGTCTATTCTTCCGGCAAGAAGTAAGTTGACAAGTTGTGTATAGTCACTTGTTGTCAAAGGGGCCATGTCCCGTGTAAGCATTTCGGCATACCGTTCGCCGCTGACAATACCTATTTTTAAGCCTTGCAGATCTTTTACACTTTCCATTTTCAAGCTGGTGGATTTGGTGATCACAACCCCTTCAATTTCAATTACGGGGCTGCTCAGAGCAATTAAGTTTCTATATTCATGGGGCGTGCCTCGAATTCGAGCAACCTCACCATCAAATTTCCCTGCATTCGCCATGACAATTGAGCGCCGGCATGGAAGTGCTGCGAATTTTGCGGTGATGCCAATCCGCCGGTAGGCCTCAGAAACTAATTTCTCCGCAAAATAGTGGGTTGTATGATTTTCGCACCTTGCGATGGTTAGTATGCGCTCAACCTTTGCTGTTGGTAAGCTCTGTAAATCTGTTGTTTTTTGAAGTGGTAAATTAGCATCCGCAGTATACGCAGGGCTTGAAATTAATATTGATAGGTAAAAGATTGGACCAACAATCAGTTGAATGGCATTCTGCCTTTTCATGATTATCCCTCAATTGAATGTTCCGGAAGGTTTAAATGACTTTAACCTTACCGAAACCATCGTAATTTAGCACTATACTCTATGTTCGAGATTTTGTTGCATCTTAATATATGACAAGATGGTGAGTGCCTGAAACTATGTTTAATTTTGTCATGAATGCAGTCAGGAAAATGCAAACGAAAGAATATTTCTCTGAGTTTTTCAGGATTCCCCTAGTTTTTGGCATAAGTGTGTATTTTGTCAGTAAATTTGAAATATAATTTCACAAAATAAGCCCTTGCGAATATATTATAATTTGTTACACCTTTGGCGGATCGAAAATACCACAGCTTATTGGGCGTAAATGGTTCACAGTACAGACATTAAGAGGCAAAGCGGGCTGAAAGCGAACGTTGTAACCGTGTCTACTGACGCGGTGGCTCCTCGGTGTAGTCTTCTGTCATTCAGCGGCGCAGTTGTGACGCTTTGTTTTCTATTGTTGCTGGAGCTCTTAGACACTGGCCGACTTATCGGCCCTTAGGCAATCGGTGCGTGGCGCGAAAGTTGCGTAACAATGCTTAAGGGGAATGCCAATGATTTCATTTTTCAGGTTTGATAAAAAATAGGAATAGAGCCATGTCACAAAGTGACAAGAACCATGTGAGAATTTTCGATACGACATTGCGGGACGGAGAACAATCGCCCGGCGCATCGATGACTTTGGAAGAAAAGCTTAACATCGCTGAAGTGTTGGATGCGATGCAAGTAGATGTGATTGAGGCAGGTTTTGCCATTGCTTCAAACGGTGATTTTGAATGCGTGAAAAAAATCGCCGAGCGCATCAAAAATTCAACAGTTTGCTCCCTTGCGCGTGCGGCGATTGGCGATATTGAGCGCGCGGCTGAGGCATTAAAGCCTGCTGCGAATGCACGTATCCATACATTCATTGCTACCAGTCCGCTGCATATGCGCGTTAAATTACAAATGCAGCCTGATGAGGTTCTGGACGCGATCCACAAATCGGTTAGCCGCGCCCGTAATTTTGTTGGGGATGTGGAATGGAGCGCTGAGGACGCAACCCGTACTGAGCTTGATTTTCTTTATAAAGCTGTTGAAACCGCGATTAAGGCGGGGGCAACGACGATTAACCTGCCGGACACTGTGGGTTACGGAGTACCCGAAGAATATACGGCTATGTTTCGCTCGGTGATTGAAAATGTGCCAGATGCAGACAAAGTGATTTTTTCCACCCATTGCCACAATGATTTGGGGCTTGCTGTAGCGAATTCTTTAGCAGGGCTTGCTGGCGGTGCGCGTCAGATAGAATGTACCATTAACGGTATAGGCGAGAGAGCAGGTAATGCTGCCATGGAAGAGATTGTTATGGCGCTGAAAACCCGCGCCGATATATTGCCGTGGCACACCAATATTAAAACCACAGAGATTATGCGGGCTTCAAAATTGGTGTCTACAGTGACAGGCTTTGCAGTTCAGAATAATAAAGCCATTGTTGGTGCAAATGCATTTGCGCATGAGGCTGGTATTCACCAAGATGGTGTGCTGAAAGATGCAGAGACCTATGAAATCATGACACCTGCGTCGGTTGGTGTAACCAAGTCAACGTTGGTGATGGGTAAGCATTCGGGACGGCACGCATTCGCGGACAAACTTCAGGATTTGGGCTACGAGCTAGGCGACAATGCCTTTCAAGAATGTTTTCGCCGCTTCAAGGCACTGGGGGACCGCAAGAAAAATATCTATGACGAAGATATTATCGCACTTGTTGATGATGAGGTCGCAACGTGGGCAAATCGGATGCAGGTGATTTCTGTAAACACCTATTCTTCCAGTAATGGGTCGGCTGTTTGTGATCTGACAATGACAGTGGACGGCGATAAGGTAAAAACGGTTACTTATGGCTCTGGTCCTGTGGATGCGGCCTTTAATTCGGTCAAAGACTTGATCAATATATCGCCACACTTACAGTTGTTTCAAGTGCATGCCGTAACACACGGAACGGATGCTCAGGCCGAATGTACCGTGCGGTTAGAGCATGATAACCGAACGGTTAACGGGCAGGGGGCACATGAGGATACTATTACGGCTGCTGCGCGTGCATATGTATCTGCGGTCAATAAACTGTTGGTCAAGCGAGAGAAAAAAGCCCCCGGGCCTGTCGCGGTACAGTAAATCCGAGGCCTGTCGCTGTATATTAAACATAGCATATCCAACGGCCTCTAAAAGCAAATGAGGCTCGCCTCTACTAGGCATTTTCAGGTTGCATTACCCCATGAATTGTTGATACGAAGACGAGCAACAATTCATGGGGGTTATTTATGACAGATACGATTGCACAAGAACCAATGGGCGGCTCAGTACCTGAGGAACCACAGCCGGCAACACCTTATCAACTAACAATAAAGCGCGGATTTTTGGCCTTTGCCATTATGTTGGGGAGCCAAATTTTAGTTGGTTTCATTATGGCCTTTGTCCCGTCTGTACTCGCAGCACTGAATGGTGAAAAACCAGAAATAAACATTGTTTCCATCACAATATTTTCGGTGCTTATCAGCGGCTTTTTTTTATGGTGGTGGGTCCGCAATGATATGCGAAGATTTGGTCCGTCTTTCGCCCCACAAATTGGCTTGAGACCCAGCAGTATGTCTGTGCGTGATATTGTTATTCTATCTGTGGTGACATTTGCTGCTGTGAGATTTCTATCTATGGCTTATATGGGCGTGGTGTCCGAACTTGGCGGTGATGCTGACAGTGTAGGGGCCGCAGAACAAATATTTGCAGCAGCCCGTGAGAATGGATCAGTTTTTGATAAATACGGTATGTTATTTACTGTGATTTTTGTGGCTCCTTTTCTTGAGGAACTAGTCTTCCGGGGGTATCTGCAATCTTCATTGCTTCATAAAATGCCGATATGGGCTGCTATTTTCATTTCTTCAGGCGTGTTCGCCACAGTGCACGGCAACCTTGTTCTATGGCCGATTTATTTTATGCTCGGCGCCAGTATGGGGTGGGTGTTTTATAAAAGTGGTTCCTTGAGGGCCGCCATCGGTTTTCATCTGGTGAACAATCTGATTTTTGGCATTGTGGCTGTTATGGGGTGGACAATTTAATAGGCCTGCTAACGAATAGGCCCGCATAACGCCTCTTGTAAAAAGGGTGCCTTTGAAGCCTTAGTTGGACCGTATTGGGCCGCTTTTCCATTTGAGGAACAAAAACTCGCCGCAATCCTGTGGTAGGGTCGTGTTTCTGGTTGTCTCGCAGGGGTTTCTGCCGCATAACCTATGCTAAGAGTCGCGCTGCGACGCGTTTGATTAATTTATTTTTTAAGAGGCACTAAATGCTATCCAAGCTTCTCGGCATGTTTTCATCTGATATGGCCATCGATCTCGGCACAGCCAATACGTTGGTTTATGTTAAGGGGCGCGGCATTGTTCTTAATGAACCCTCTGTGGTTGCGATTAAAAGTGATCAGGGGCGTGACCGTGTGATTGCGGTTGGCGATGAGGCCAAACTCATGCTTGGCCGAACACCTTCAGGTATTCAGGCGATCCGTCCGTTGCGGGATGGCGTGATTGCTGATTTCCATGTGGCAGAACAGATGATCAAGCATTTCATCCAGAAAGTGCACAATCGCTCGTTCGCGAGCCCACAAGTGGTTGTCTGTGTTCCGTCAGGCTCTACGGCGGTTGAGCGTAAGGCTATTCAGGAATCGGCTGAGCAAGCAGGCGCGCGCAAGGTGTGGCTGATTGACGAACCTATGGCAGCGGCGATTGGTGCTGGATTGCCTGTAACTGAGCCACAAGGCTCAATGATCGTGGACATTGGTGGAGGCACCACCGAGGTTGCCGTTCTATCACTGTGCGGCATTGTTTATGCGACCTCAGTGCGTGTAGGCGGCGATAAGATGGATGAAGCTCTTATCGCTTATATTCGCCGTAACCATAACTTACTCATTGGAGAAGCAACGGCAGAGCGGATTAAAAAGGAGATAGGCACAGCGCTTGCTCCTGAAGATGGTGTTGGAACTGAAATGACCATCAAAGGCCGGGATCTCATGAACGGTGTGCCCAAAGAACTGGAAATCAATCAATTACAAGTGGCTGAGGCATTGTCTGAGACTGTGGGCGCAATTGTTGAGGGCGTGAAAGTTGCGCTGGAACATACTGCACCTGAACTGGCATCTGATATTGTTGATTGCGGGGTTGTTCTCACGGGCGGTGGTGGCTTGTTGAGCGATCTTGATACAGTGATCCGCCGCGCAACGGGCCTGCCCGTGACGCTGGCAGAAGAACCTCTAACTTGTGTTGCACTAGGTACGGGCCGTGCCCTTGAGGATGAAACTCTCCGCCTTGTTTTGACTGAAAGCTACTAAGCCCTTATCGTTCAGGCATTTCCAAGCCTTTTTCTTGGGCTGTTTTAGGGGAGGAAACCACTGAGCCCATCAATACAAACCGCTAGATTGCCCGGTAGGGGATCTGGATCACCCCGCGCAAATCGTGGGCGTGTCTCATTGTGGTTTTATATGGTCTCGGCTGGTATTTTCTTGTTTTTAGAGGCGTTTGGCCCTGGGATACCAAGCCAGATACGAGCCGTTGCAAATGACGTGGTTGCACCTGTTTTGTATGTGTTGGAACGTCCAGTGCGGGCCGTACAGGCCGGGTTAGAGCGTTTGGCTGGCGCAGGCGATATTTATTTAGAAAATCAAAACCTACGAGCAAGAAACGAACGCCTACGCCAGTGGCGTGACGCGGCGCTTCAGTTGGGGCGAGAAAATGATCGTTTGCGCCAGATATTAAAAGTACCAAAACGAGAAGTGCCTTTGGCTGCCACGGCGCATGTGATCGGTGTTGGCGGCGGAACTTTTGAACGCAGCATCCTTGTGGATGCAGGAAGCTCAGACAATGTCCGGCGCGGTTTTCCCGTGATGGATGAAAGCGGTTTGCTCGGTCGTGTTATTCAGGTAGGCCGCTGGAGCAGTCGGGTGCTGTTGGTCACGGACTTAAACAGCCGTATTCCTGTTCGTATTGAACGCTCTGGCGCGTTGGCCATTGCGGAGGGTCAAAATGAACGGTTCCTAAGGCTGCGGTTTTTACCGCGTGACACGGATGTGCAAGTTGGAGACAGAATTGTGACATCTGGTCATGGTGGTGCGTTTCCCCCTAACGTTTTGGTTGCCCGCGTTTCAGAAGTTGAAGCTGATTATATTTATCTAGAACCCGCAGGCTTTCTTGGCACTTTAGATTATGTACGCATCATGGCTTACCGAGCCGTGCCGGATGAAAGTGACGTTCTTTTAAGCGATAAGGAGGCTAAGCCCGGTGGCTAAAGGTTTATCTCCAATGGTATCTGGCGGGGCGGTTGGTTTATTGCCACTGTTTACTACGCTATTTCTTGCGATTGTAATGCTGTTACCAATTGGTAGCGGTGTGGCCAATGTGACGATGCCGCATCTGGTTTTAATTTCGGTTTTTTACTGGCTTTCGTCTAGGCCTTTGTTGATGCCTTATGGTGCCTGTGCTGGAGTGGGCTTTGTTCTTGATTTGTGGCTGGGTGTACCGCTTGGCCTGAATATGGTTTTGCTTTTATCAGCGCGGCTGTTTGTTTTAACTCAGTTAAAGCATTATAAAGGGCGCAATAAACTGGTACAATGGGCGGTCTTCGCTGTGATGGCGTTGGGGCTCTATGCTTTATCATGGGCCATGATGTCTGTGGTCAATGCACGGATCTGGCCCATAAAACCTTTGGCGCTTCAATGGCTGGTTACAGCTTTTTCTTATGCGCCTGTTGCGTTCTTTCTTGGCCGCTTACGGCGCTGGGCAATGTAAATGCTTTTGGCAGGAAAACCGCTCAGTATGGTTGAGGCTTTTTAAGACGTATGGCACGCGAAGGAATGAGATATCAGGCGTTTAGCCGTCGGGCCTTGATACTCGCAGGTATTCAAGGTGCTGCCTTTACGGCGTTAGGGGGGCGGCTCTATTATCTCACTGTTGTGAACGGTGAAAAATACCGCCTTCGCGCCGATAAAAATAGAATAGCAACACGCATAGTCGTGCCGGAACGCGGCGAAATATTGGATAGAAATAATCAAAAGCTTGCCGTGAATATCCCGGATTTCACAGTATATCTTATCCCAGAACAGGCTGGCGATATTAATAAAATACTGGCCCACCTCGCGCACATTCTAAAGCTTAGCAAACGACGTTTGGTTCGGGTGAAGCGTCAAATTAAACGCCAACGAAAATTCTCCTCTGTGACAGTGGCCCAAGGCCTTGATTGGGTGACATTCAGTAAAGTGAATGTGGAAATGCCGGACCTTCCCGGTGTCCTGACGGATGCAGGGCTGAGCCGGTTTTACCCGGACGGCCGTGACATTGCCCATATCGTTGGGTATTTGGGCCGACCAAATGAAGACGAGGTCGCCCTCACGCGGATGTACCGCTTGCCAGGCTTTAAAGTCGGTAGGCAGGGGTTGGAACGACGGTTTGAAGATAGTTTGCGCGGCACACCGGGCGCTCGTCGGGTAGAGGTAAACGCTGTCGGCAGGGAAATCCGAGAACTCCCACCTCGCCGGGATGCAGTGAAGGGACACGACCTACAGCTGGCGTTGGACGTAAGGCTGCAAAAGTTTGCGCTAGAACGCCTCGGGGAAGAAGCCGCTGGTGTTGTTGTTGTTGATCTGAAAAGCGGGGAACTGGTTACTTTGGCATCTAACCCTACCTATGACCCCAACGAATTTACGCGGGGGATTAGTCAGGAAAATTATGATGGTCTTTTGAATGACCCTAGGAAACCTTTGTTAAATAAGGCATTATCTGGTCAGTATCCGCCCGGGTCTACGATGAAGATGGTTGTTGCGCTCGCAGCCCTTGAACAAGGTGTTATTACCCCAGAAACAGAATTTTTCTGCAACGGCAAGCATAAGTTAGGTGATCATACATTCCACTGTTGGAAACGGCGCGGGCACGGTAAGCTCGATTTGTTGGCCGGTATCGCCAATAGCTGCGACGTGTATTTCTATGAAATTGCAGAGCTGCTTGATATTGAGTTTATCGCAGATATGGCTCGGCGTTTTGGGCTTGGTAAGACATATGATTTAGGAGTGGATGGTGAACGCTCTGGTTTGGTTCCTGATCGTGCTTGGAAGCGGGATTATTTGCAGCAAGGCTGGAATTTGGGCGAAACTTTAAATGTATCCATTGGGCAAGGGGCGATGTTAGCGACCCCTCTACAGCTTGCCGTGATGACAGCTCGGTTGGCTACCGGTCGAGATATCATGCCAAAACTGGTCCTTGATACTAGGGTATCTGGGCCAGTGGCTTTCAATCACCTTCAAGTGAACCCCATACATTTACGGACGGTCAGGCGCGGCATGGAAATGGTGATGGAACCAAGAGGTACTGCCCATGATCGCCGCAGAAGCAAGAGCGCGATAAAACAAGCGGGGAAAACTGGAACAGCTCAAGTGCGAAGGATTACCAAAGAACAGCGCGAGGAAGGTTTATTAAACAATAATGAAAAACCTTGGTTGGCGCGAGACCATGCTTTGTTTGTGGGTTACGCCCCTACGGAAGACCCGCGTTTCGCCGTTTCTGTGTTGGTACAGCACGGCGGAGGGGGGGCAAGCACAGCAGCGCCGATCGGTCGGGCGCTACTGGATAAGGCGCTAGAGTTGATGCCTGCACCACCTGAACATGAAGGGGAAGCTTGATGGCTGTTGGGCGCGTATTTGGACCTCGAACGGTACAAAAATCTATTCTTCAGCGCTTGTTGGGATTGAACTGGATTATTATCGCGATGATCGCAGCCTTGGCTGTAACGGGTACAGCTATGTTATATTCAGTGGCCGGCGGAGAAGTTGATCCTTGGGCATCACGACATGCCATTCGGTTTGGTTTCGCGCTGGTTGTTATGCTGATAATTGCTGTGACAGACATTCGCTACTGGATGGCTTTGGCCTATCCTGCTTGGGTTGTGGGCTTGTTGCTTTTGGTGTTGGTAGAAGTGTTTGGTGCAATTGGTATGGGCGGCCAGCGCTGGCTTGATATAGGCTTTATGCGTTTGCAGCCGTCAGAGCTTATGAAAATAGCGGTTATTATGGCACTGGCACGATATTATCACGCACGAACATACTCACAGAGTAGGCGCATGGGCGCATTGGTTA
Source organism: Kordiimonadales bacterium (assembly GCA_015485385.1). Taxonomy (GTDB): domain Bacteria; phylum Pseudomonadota; class Alphaproteobacteria; order Sphingomonadales; family Kordiimonadaceae; genus Kordiimonas. Next base: position 39,527 of record WFTS01000027.1, read on the forward strand.
TGCCTCTCGTGCTTATTCTTCTTCCCGCTTTTCTGGTGATTAAACAGCCCGATCTAGGGACTGGGATCACAATCATTGCTGGCGGTGTAGCGGTTATGTTTTTGGCAGGTATTCCGGCATGGATTTTTATCAGCGTTGGCCTGAGCGCAGTCCCCGCAGCTTTTGCCGTTTGGCCATTTTTAAATACCTATCAACAAAACAGAGTTTTGACCTTTTTTAACCCAGAAGCTGACCCTCTAGGCGCCGGGTATCAGATTACCCAGTCAAAAATTGCACTTGGTTCTGGCGGCATGACCGGGAAAGGTTTTTTGGAGGGAACGCAAAGCCACTTGAACTTTTTGCCTGAGATGAAGACAGATTTTATCTTCACAGTTTTGGTGGAGGAATTTGGCTTAATTGGCGCTGTATCCGTTATGCTGTTGTTCGCGGCCGTTCTGATATATGGCCTTTTGGTTGGTATTGGATGCCGCAACCAGTTCGGACGCTTGCTTGCCTCTGGTTTGGCGATGGCGCTGTTCTTTTATATTTTAATTAATATTGGCATGGTCATGGGCCTGATGCCTGTTGTTGGCGTGCCGTTGCCGCTTATTTCATACGGCGGTTCCGCTATGCTGACATGGGCGATTGCTTACGGCTTAATATTGTCAGTTGCTACACACCGACATGTAACCTTAGCTCCGCGAGGGAGTGGACTTGCTTAAAACCAGACCGAGCGAATAGTCGTATCAGTCTACTTCAGCCTAATGTATTTTTCTCTTTGCTGGCTTGCGGCCCGTTTCGCGGCTGATCCTGCGACCTTTAGGTGGTCTGCGCATGGTGGTTTGTGCCAAAACTATTTGGTCTCTGCCATTTTCTTTGGCGACATATAAGGCTTTATCGGCCATGCTAAGCAATAGATCAATGTTATCTACGGCAATGTCACCCATCACCATGCCAATGCTAACGGTTGCTGAAAAGGAAAACTTTTTTGTTGTGATTGTATGGTTTGCGATTGAAGACCGAATTGCCTCGCAGCAAGCCTGAGTTTCGTCAAAACTGGCTCTGGGTAAAATAACAGCGAATTCCTCTCCGCCAAAGCGTGCCAACATCGGACGGGGTAAATCCGGCTGCTCAATCAGCGCCCACCGTGCAAGAATGTGTTCACATTCCAAAACCAAATGCTGTAGTGCCAAATCCCCAGCCTGATGGCCAAATGTATCGTTAATGTTTTTGAAAAAATCAATATCCCAAATCAAAACGCCACAGGGCAAACTGCTTTTGTTTTCTTTTAATTGTTTAATATATTGGATGAAACTTCGACGATTTTGGCTTCCTGTGAGCGTATCAGTCGCCATCATTTTTTGCATCTGATTTTCGCGCTGAACTTCTAGTGTCATGTCTTGCATTAAGATTTGCAGAACAGGTGTTCCGTCCCACGGAAGTTTGGCGATCGTGATCGTCATTATTTTTCGAGGTTGGCCGTGTGGTTGGATAATGATGTTTTTTCTTTTCACAACTCCGCTTGAACTAAATACCTGCTGTAAATAGGGCGCAAAATCGGTAGCTTGCTGGTCGGTTAAATGATCAAGAATATGCTGGCCTATAATGGCGTCGCTCGAACAGCCTAAAAAATCACACGCGGCTTGATTGGCGAATAAAATCCCTTGCGGCTGATGGATGATAAGTCCAACAGGCAGTAAGTCTAATATCATGCCAATGCGATCTTCGGTATCAACCAGCGTTTCTTTAGTGGCGATTGCATCTGCTAGGCCATCAATATCTTCGATAAAATCGATGAAATACCTCCTTCTGTGAATGGCATAGTCTAGCCGTGTTTGGTTAACAGGATGCAAACGCGGTTTCGCTTGGAACCGATAGCTTGATGCGAACGGCATAGCCTGTATGATGCCATAAATTTATTCATCCCGGGGAGGGGACTATGAAGATATTGAAAGCTGGATTGATCGGGTCGTTATTAGCGACTGGAATAGCCGGGACCGCTGAGGTGTTTGCGACCGACTTAGACCGGGCGGTTGAAAAAGATTATGCCTACCTTGAAGCGCTTTATAAGCATTTACACAGCAACCCTGAAATTTCGTATCAGGAAGAAAAAACGTCCGCCCGCATCGCCGATGAATTACGCAGTGTTGGCTTCGAGGTTACAGAGAAGGTTGGTGGGTATGGTATTGTGGCCGTGCTAAGAAATGGTGACGGTCCTACGGTTTTGGTGCGCAGTGATATGGATGCACTGCCCGTGAAAGAACAAACCGGACTTAAGATTTCAAGCACTGCGACAACAACCGACGATCAAGGCGCTGTCGTGCCTATCATGCACGCTTGTGGGCACGATGTTCATATGACCTCTCTTGTGGGCACAGCTCGGCGACTTGTGGCTATGCAGGATCGTTGGCAAGGGACGTTGGTGATGATCGGCCAACCTGCTGAAGAACGGGTTGGCGGAGCCAAAGCCATGTTGGCGGATGGCTTGTTTGAGAAATTCCCTCGACCAGATTATAATATTGCCCTTCATGTCAGTGCTACAATGGCCGCTGGCGATGTTGGAATGGCAAGTGGATACGCGCTTGCAAATGTCAATTCTGTTGATATTCAGGTGAAGGGTGTCGGTGGTCACGGAGCTTATCCGCATACTACCAAAGACCCTGTCGTGCTGGCTTCTCAGATCGTTGTGGCCTTGCAAACTTTAGTGTCACGTGAAGTCTCACCACTTGAACCCGCCGTTGTGACGGTTGGGTCTTTCCATGCTGGTACGAAGCATAATATTATTTCAGATGAGGCCAGACTGCAGTTGACGGTGCGGTCTTATTCAGATGATGTCCGTACAACGCTTTTGGATGGTATTAAGCGCATCGCACATGCTCAGGCGGCCTCAGCCGGTTTGCCGGAGGATAAATGGCCTGTGGTGACATACAGCGAGGGCACGCCGTCAACATATAATAACCCAGATCTTACTACGCGCGTTGCCAAGGTTTTTACGCGCAAATTCGGCCCGGAACGGGTGCACTTGTTGTCACCCGTTATGGGCGCAGAAGATTTCGCTTATTTTGGCCGTGTGGAGCCTAAAATCCCAAGCTTAATGTTTTGGTTAGGGGCTACTCGGTCTGAGGATATCGCTGCAGCAGAGCGCGGTGAGAAAAAACTGTCCAGTTTGCATTCCCCTTTCTTTTCGCCGGACCGGGAGAAAACCTTGCGTACAGGTGTTGCTGCCATGACTACAGTTGTCTTGGATTTGATGGCTAAACCCAAAAACTAAAGCATGTGAAAGCTGGATTCAGGTCAGCTTTAGGATTAAGGTAGGGTAAAACTTTAGGGGAATATTGTGGCGCATAAACATGATCATGAAGCCTGTATTGAAAATGCTGTAGCAGACGCAGAGCGAATTTGCGCGGATCGAGGTACGCGTTTCACTGATTTGCGCCGCCGCATCCTAACGATGATCTGGCAGGGTCATAAGGCCGTCAAAGCCTATGACTTGCTTGATCAATTAGCGACCACGGGCGGTTCAGCCAAGCCGCCAACTGTTTACCGTGCCTTGGATTTCCTGATGGAAGAAGGGTTGGTTCATAAAATTGAATCGCTTAATGCTTATGTTGGCTGTCCTCATCCGGGGGACAACCATATTAGCCAGTTTTTAATATGCGATAAGTGTGAAACCGTTGAAGAGGTTGCGTCAGGCGCCTTGAATGCGGCTGTAAAAGCCGTCGCTCGCGACAGTGGTTTTAGCATTCACAAGCAAACACTTGAACTTCACGGTATGTGCAAGCGGTGCTTGCAGGATAAAAAGGCTGCATGAAGCAGATTAAACTAGTCTTTTGGCGGTGAGCCGGGTAAACGGCGTAGCCTTATGGCTGAACTCTTGGAAATATCAAATACGGTTGCCGAATTTATTGATTTGGCACGGTCTCAGCTTGCTGGCGGGGATGCCATTTCGGCTGAGCAAACCGCCCGCGCTGTCATTAGTCTGGACTGTAAGTCTAGTGGTGGCTGGCATATGCTTGGAGAGATACTATCGCAGCAACCTGGACGCCGTGGTGAGGCCTCTCACGCTTTTGCTAAAGCGTTAGAGCTTGACCCAAAGAACAGTGATGCGCTCGGCGGGCAGAAAATATTGAGCGCTAGAGAAACGGCTGCACCTATGAAGGCCATGTTTGCTGACGGGGCATCAATCTTACCTCACTTGGCAGCCATGAGCGGTAAAGATCAATTGATAGCAGATGCGCGCTCTGCAGAAACGTCTGCCCATTACCACGAAGCCAAGCGTGCATGGGAAGCTGTCTTAGAACTTGACCCATCCGATACTTGGGCTTGGAGCCAATATGGCCACCTATTGAGTGTCCATCTACATCAATATGGCGATGCTGAGGCTGCGTTTCGCCGTGCTATTGAAGAAGACCCCACCGATGATTGGGCCTTCGGAAAATTAGGCATTATGATTGCTGATTTTCAGGGGCGTGTTCGAGAAGGGCAGGCATTGTTACGCGAAGCCATTCGGCTTGACCCTAGCGAACCATATTATCATGGTTGGCTTGGTTGGTCTTTGTACCGTCAAAGTGAAAATTTGGGTGATGCCGAAGCAGAATTGTTGGAAGCCACCCGCCTGCAAAGTGATTATCAGTGGGCGTATTTTCACCTTGGGTATGTGCGCTATGTGATGGGCACCAAACCGCGTCAGGCACGAAAAGATCTTTTACGAGCCGTGGAACTAGACCCTAGCGATGTTGCAGCGCTTTATAATTTGGCAGCCTTATTCGATGAGCAATTGGATGCTCCCCAAAAGGCAGAGGCATATTTTTTAAAAGTTGTTGCGTTAGATCCTGATCATGCGGCCAGTCACTTTCGCCTTGCCATGCTTTTTGAGCGTGACCCTGCTTTGTACGGAAAAGCACAATTTCATTATCAGCAGATATTATCTTGCTACCCAAAAGATTTAACAGCACTGCGTTGTTTGGCATCCTTATACTGTGAGAAAATGGCACGTTTTGATGATGCGCGTGCCTTGTATGAAGAGGCTTTGCGTGTAGCCCCTAATGATGCTGACCTTCATTATAAATTTGGCTGTATGTTGTGGTACGATCTCGGTAAAAATGATCTTGGAATTTCACATTTGGAACAGGCAACGATACTAGCTCCTGATGTTGAACTGGGTTGGGCTTCGCTTGGGGAGGCACTTGAAGCAACAGGATCTGATTATGACGGTGCGGAAAAATGCTATTTGAAAGCCCTTGATTTGTCCCCTGAGTATTACTGGGTTCACACTCATTACGGCGCGCTGTTATATCGGCACCTTGCTAAGCCTGATGATGCCCGCAGGCATTTGCTTAGGGCCATTGAAATCAATTCCAGCTATGCTTGGGGCTGGCAACAGTTGGCAAAGTTTTATTGTGTTATTGATAAAAATTTTGATCTAGCGCACAGCGCCTATCTTCGTGCGATAGAGGTTGATTCAGAAGATGGCACGGCTTTGTTTGATTTGGTGGAAATGAATTTGGGGCAGCGTTCACGTCCAGATTTGGTTTCTGCTGAGGCTGCGCTCCTGTGTGAACGATATCCAGAAAGTGGGTATGCTTGGTCGTTGCGCGCTATTGTGGCCCGGTTTCAGGGTGAAAGCCGGACTATCGTTGAAGACTATTATAAAAAAGCAACAGATGCTGACCCTGAAAATCATTGGTGCTGGCATGTGCGTGCAGATTATATGCTTTATAATCTGGGTGAGATGGGGGAAGCCGAGGAGATGCTTTTAACATCAATGAAATATGAAACCCGATGCACCTCAACTGTGGCTGATCTTGGGCTTATTCGTTTGGCGCAAGGCGAGCAAGATATTGCCCGAGCGCTGTTTGAAAAAGCTTTGGAGGATGATGATCAAAGCGATGAATGTTGGCGGCTTTATGGGCGGTTTTTATTTCTAATCGGCGATGATCCCGCGCTGATAGAAGAAAGTTTTGACCGCGCGATTGAATATGGCCCCTATGATTTTGAAAATCGGTTGTTTTTAGCCGTATTCCTTGAAAGCCAGCAGGACCGGGCAGCAGAAGCAGCATCCATTTGGGAAAAGGCTCGGGCTCTTGCTCCAAAAGGGTTTGATTTGGCACAGTGGGCTGACCTTCAGATGCGGCCATTGATACTGCGGCATATTTTGCCACAAAAGCCCACTGCGCAAATGGCCTTATTCTAAGCCGCAGGCTAATTCTTTTAGATATGGCAGCTGCTAAAGCCGTGTTTTGATAGATATTTCTGGTGATATTCTTCTGCCGGCCAGTATGTAGTGGCTGGTTCTATAGCCGTGACAATTTCTTTCTTGAAACGACCTGAGGCTGATAGGGCAGCCTTTGCATCTTCTGCTGCAGATTTTTGTTGATCATCTTGATAGAAAATCACCGAGCGATATTGACTGCCAATATCTGGCCCTTGACGGTTTAATTCTGTTGGATTGTGGTTGTCGAAGAAAACACTAACCAGTTCCGAGTAGGTAATTATGTCAGGGTCATACATTAATTGCACCACTTCGGCATGTCCCGATTTGCTCTTGCAAATATCTTGGTAGCTTGGGTTATCAAGTGTACCGCCCATATAGCCAACTGAAGTTTCAATGACCCCCTTCGTGGTCCGGAACAGTTCTTCTACACCCCAAAAACAGCCAGCACCAAATGTTGCTTTTGCCATGATATGGTCCTTTTTACTCGCTTTACATAGCGTTTGTTGATTTAGGGCTTTATATGGAAGTCTTACCTCGTGTTGTCGAGGGGCAATTGAGTAAAAATATAGGGAGCTGGTCTGTGATCCGGTTTGTGAGAAATTTTCTGATGGTATTGTATGTTGCGGGGGGCAGTGCAGCGTTTGCTCAGTCGAGCCAAATCCCGAAAGATTTACTGGACTTGGATTACCAACGCTGTGTCAATGACTGTGTGCCTGGTTTTGGTGAAGCCACGTGTAAACCACTGTGTGATTGTACGGTTGGTGCATTTAAGAAGCGCTTGAATTTTGATGCTTATCTAGAATTGTCTGTGCAATTATCACGCGGCGAAATTTCGCCGGAGAGCCGTATCTTACTGGATGATATTGCCAAAACATGTACGGCTAAAATTGAACAAGATGGTATCATTGTGGGTGGCCCCACTGAAGCTCAGGCCGACAAGCCTAAGCCGTAGATTTTCTTAGGCATCTACAGGGCGGGGGCGGCCTTCTGCATCAATGGCAACATATATATAGGTTCCTTCTGTCACCTTATGTTTTTCGCGTTTAATCCCGCGTTCAGCAAAAACATCCATTTCGACGGTGATAGAACTTCGCCCGACTTTAATAATGTCACAGTAGATACTGATCACATCGCCAACCTCTATCGGGCAATGAAACGTCATGCCTTTGATGGCAACCGTTGCAACGTTCCCTGAAGCACGGCACGAAGCTACATCTGCTCCTGCTAAATCCATTTGTGCAAGAATCCATCCGCCAAAAATATTGCCGTTTACGTTCAAGTCAGATGGCATGGGGATAGTGCGCAGGGTAACGCGTGGTTTGTTGGTCATAAGTCTTCTCTTATTTGGACGTGGCGGGAGCAGTGTGCAGAGGAGCGATTTCTATATCGTCGCCCATGGCTTCGATATATAGCGACTGACTTGGAAAGGCAAAATCAGTGCCCGCATCTTCGACGATGCTTTTTATCTTGATCAAGAGCTGCTCTTTAACGCGTAACCATTCCAGCCAATCTGTCGTGTTGGTGAAGCAATAAAGTAGAATGTCAATGGAACTGTCAGAGAAGCGGTCAATGCGCACAAAGGTAGAGGTGTCTTCAGGGCGGGCGAAATCGCTGTTTTTATCCAGATAATTGATAATTCCGTCACGCACCGCCTGGAGTTGATCAGCGCTTGAACTATATTTCAAACCTATAACCCATTTGATTCGGCGAAATGTCATACGGGAAAAATTAGTTACAGCATTATCGGCGAGCTGGGCATTTGGAACATAGACCGGAGCCTTATCAAAACGGCGCACCATAGTTGTGCGGAAGCCAATATGTTCAACGGTTCCTTCCACAATGCTTGGCACCAGTATCCAGTCTCCGGGGTTAAATCGTCGTTCCCCTATGACAAACAGTCCTGCGATAAGGTTTTTGAATAAATCCTGTGCGCCGAGTGCAACGGCTACTCCAAAGAGCCCCAACCCTGCGATCAAGGGCCCCACTTGGATGCCCCATATTTCCAGAATTGTGGCGCCACCTAAAAGGGCAAATGCAAATTTTATTGCTTTCGCCAACCACTGGATCATTGAGCTAGTGAGATATCTATCCGCATTCTGAAGTAGATTGCCGACCGGGTCTGAGGCCCGGTATAAGGCCCAAAATATTGTAAAAGCAATCAATGACCGGTTGAAGTTCGCGAAGAACACCGCTTCTTGATTATAAAGGTTTAGGTAGCTGGACGCGAAAAAAATGCCAAGTACCACTGGGATAAATCGGATAGGGGCCTCTATTGCATCGACAATAGTATCGTCAATTTCAGTTTTGGTTTTTGCGGCCCATTTTTTAACCCGGTTTACGATTAAGCTTGTGAATAAATTTCGTAGAACAATGAA
>WFTS01000028.1 GCA_015485385.1 Kordiimonadales bacterium
CGCCAGGTTTCTACCGTTTGTTCGGGCCGAGCATAAATCAGGTCAAAACTGATGCGCTCAAACGTCTTTTGCGCGATGGTTAAAGCTGTTACAGCCTCTTTTGCACTGTGCAAACGCCCCAAAAACTTGAGCGCATCATCGTCTAAGGATTGAATACCAACCGACAGCCGGTTGACACCCGCATCCCGGTACCCACGAAAGCGACCCGCCTCCACGCTTGAGGGGTTGGCCTCTAGTGTGATTTCTATATCACTTTGATACGGAAACAGTTTTTTGACATGCTCAATGATTGACCCTACCGTTTCTGGCTCCATTAAGCTGGGTGTACCGCCTCCAAAAAAAATGGATTTCGCGGTCAAATTGGGGAAGTTTTCAGCGAATGTTTCGAGCTCGCGCAGTAAAGCCGCGCGCCAACTTGTGTGCGAGACCGTTTCGCGAACATGGCTATTGAAATCACAGTAGGGGCATTTTTTCAGGCAGAAGGGCCAATGCACATAAATGGCCGTGTTTACGCAACGGTCACTTGACGGCACAAACAAATTTTTCCCCGTGTGCGCCCCGTGGGGTGTTTTAGCTGTTTTTAAAGCAGGCATTGATCAATTGCTTGAAGGCGCTGGCGCGGTGGCTCATGGCGTGTTTCTGTGCAGGGTCCATTTCAGCAAAGGTCATCGTGTGGCCTGTGGGCACAAAAATTGGATCATAGCCAAAGCCTTTGTGGCCGCGCATGGGCCATATAAGATCCCCGAACACTTTGCCCTCAAAGCTGGCCATTTCACCGTCAGGCCATGCCAGCGTGAGGGCGCAGGTAAAATTGGCACAGCGATTAGTCGTGCTGCCCAACTTTTCATTAATCAACGCCATTGCAGCCGTAAAATCTTTGTTTGGCCCAGCCCAGCGGGCGCTATAGATGCCCGGCTCACCACCAAGTGCTGCCACTTCAAGCCCGCTATCGTCTGCAAGGGCGGGCAAACCAGACGCCTTTGCTGCACCAAGGGCTTTAATTTCGGCATTGGCGATAAAGGTTAAACCATCTTCGGCAGGCTCTGGCAGACCCAAATCACCGGCAGAAACGGTCTCAACACCAAAGGGGGCTAGAAGGTCCCCGATTTCACGAACCTTGCCTAAATTATGGCTCGCGATCACAAGTTTGCTGCCGTCAAATATTCGTGCCACGGTGAATGCCTTTTGTTGGAACTGCCTTGCGGGTTTCGGGGCGGCGCTTAAAGCCCAAGAGCCTTGTCTTGTGCGCGTTTGATCTCATCACATCCCATGCGGGCAAGCCGCAGTAGGCGCAAAAATTCTTCCTCTGAGAAAGGCTCTTCTTCGGCTGTGGCTTGAATTTCAACGATTCCGCCCTTGCCGGTTAGAACAAAATTTGCATCGGTTTCTGCGGCGCTGTCTTCGGGATAATCCAGATCAAGAACCGGCGTGCCCTCAAAAATCCCGCAACTGATGGCGGCGATACTATCGGTGAAAGGCATTGTTTCTATGTGGCCGTTTTCAATCATCCATGTGAAACATTGATGAAGGGCTACATAAGCACCCGATATAGAGGCTGTTCGTGTGCCGCCGTCGGCCTGTAAGACGTCACAGTCAAGGCGCACCTGGCGTTCACCGAGGGCTTCTAGGTCTACAACGGCGCGCATTGAGCGACCGATAAGGCGCTGGATTTCCTGCGTCCGACCAGATTGTTTGCCGCTTGCCGCTTCGCGGCGCATCCGGCCGTGGGTTGAGCGCGGCAACATGCCGTATTCCGCTGTCACCCATCCCTTGCCCGTATCGCGCAGAAAGCTAGGAGCGCGTTCTTCAAAGGAGGCTGTTACAAGCACATGAGTATTGCCAAATTTCACCAAACAGCTGCCCTCGGCATGCAGTGAAAAGCCGGGGGTCATCTCGAGAGAGCGCAGTTCGTCGGGGGCACGTCCACTGGGTCGCATAACATATCCTTTAATTGGGCTTTGACTATGGTTTGCCCCTTCTACCCCCCGCGCTAACGAAGGTCAAAGGGGAAGATGATCGCCGTTTTCATGAAAACCCTTCATTGACGCTAGCCGCAAGGCTTTTTACACTGTATGAGCGCGCGCTCTTTGCTTTTGCCTTGTTGCTTTCGGAATATCTTTATTATGTCCCTTTCGAACCTGAACGACCGCTCTGCTGCCATATTCAGGCATATTGTTGAAACTTATCTAAAATCTGGGGATCCTGTGGGGTCAAGGACACTCAGTCGTGCGCAAAATATTGCCCTGTCCCCCGCGACCATTCGGAATGTGATGTCAGATCTGGAAGAGGCCGGACTTCTGGCTGCGCCGCATACCTCCGCTGGACGCATCCCAACGGACTTGGGGCTGCGGCTGTTTGTGGACGGCATGATGGAGGTGGGCAATCTAACGCAAGATGAACGCGCTTCAATCAAAGGCAAGTGCGCGGCTTCGGGGCGGAATTTGGAAGATGTTCTAGCTGACGCCACCAAGGCGCTGTCTGGTTTGTCACAGTGTGCATCGGTGGTGATGGTGCCCAAGCATGACCTGAAAGTGAAACATATTGAGTTTGTTCCGATTTCACAGGCGCAAGCCTTGGTGGTTTTGGTGTCTGAAGACGGCAGTGTTGAAAACCGAGTGATCGATATTCCGCTTGGTCTGCCGCCGTCTGCCTTGGTGCAGGCTGGCAATTATCTGAGTGCTCGACTTGTGGGTCACTCATTAGAAAGTATGCAAGGCGCCATTCAGGCCGAACTTGCATCCCGGCAGGCAGAATTAGACACTCTTGCCGCGCGCGTTGTGGAAAGCGGCATTGCAGTATGGTCAGGCGGGGCAGAGGAAACCGCGTCTTTGCTGGTTTCTGGGCAATCAAAACTATTAGAAAACATCGAGGCCGCTGGGGATTTGGAGCGTATTCGGCAGCTTTTTGAAGAGCTTGAACGCAAAAAAGACTTGATCAAATTGATGGAACTCGCCAAAGACGGGCGCGGCGTGCGTTTGTTTATCGGCGCAGAGAATAATTTATTTTCTCTTTCGGGTTCATCTTTGGTGGTTTCTCCCTATATGAACGCTACAAACAATGTTGTTGGTGTGATCGGTGTGATCGGCCCTACAAGGCTGAATTACGCGCGTATTGTACCAATGGTGGATTATACAGCGCAGGTGGTTAGCCGCCTGTTAAACAGCCCCTCATAGACCACATGTGTGTGGATCAACCGGGCCTTGATTTTGAGTAGACGGAATAACAATGACTGACGAAAACCAGACTGAAGACGACGAAGGTGGCTTGACCCAGGAAGAAATTATGAATGCTGAAAAAATTGAGGATGAGGGCGACCCAAGGCCTGAGGACGTAATTTCCGCGCTTGAAGCGGAGGTCGCAGCGCTGAAAGACCGTGTGTTGCGCGCAACAGCGGAAACCGAAAATGTTCGCCGCCGGGCTGAAAAAGACAAAGCGGATGCTGGTAAATATGCCGTGACAGGCTTTGCCCGCGACATGCTGAATGTAAGCGATAATTTGCGCCGCGCTCTGGATGTGCAGCCCGAAGAGATTGCCGATGATATGAAAGCCTTTGTTGAAGGCATTTCTATGACCGAAAGTGAATTGTTAAATACGATGCAGCGCTACGGCATCACAAAGGTTGAGCCTGAAATTGGCGAAAAATTTGATCATAAGTTCCACCAAGCGATGTTTGAGGTTCAGACCGAAGACCATGCGCCGGGCGCCGTGATGCAAGTGGTTGCTCCGGGCTATGTGATTAAAGATCGCTTGTTGCGCCCGGCTATGGTGGGCGTGGCTAAAGGCGGCGCTAAAAAGCTGGATACCGAAGCCTAGGCTGTCCTTGAATATTTTATCTTGTTTGAAAGCCCTGCCATTTGTGCGGGGCTTTTTGTTGCGCATCTGTTGGTCTTTTTATCAAGCATACTTGACATATTGACCTTGCCTACGTATGTAATGTTTGCTTTACAAAATGGAAAACATATACGACAAGGACCTGATCATGATACAAAAGCTAATCATTATGCTGCTGTGGAGTGCAGCTTTAGTAGTAACCACACCCGGCGTTTCAGCCAGCACGGTTGAACGGTACGCACGCGTCGGTGCCCCTGCGCTGGTTTTTATTCCCGGATTGTCGTCTCATGGTGATTTGTGGCGTCCGTGGCGCGCGGCATATGCTGATAGCTATGATCTATATGTTGTTACGGCACCGGGGTTTGCAGGTGTTGCGCCCAGAGAAGGCGACGCTCCCTTTTTAAAAACCACGGTCACAGAAATAATTTCTGAACTCAGAGCGCAAGGTGTGAAACAGGCAACCTTTGTTGGCCATTCGATTGGCGGGCTGATGGCGTTGATGATCGCCCATGATGCGCCTGAACTAGTGAGAAAAATACTGGTGGTTGATAGCCTGCCCTATTTGGCTGGCCTGTTCATGCCCGGCGTTACCCCAGATCAAGCCAAGGCGCGCGCCGCCATTATGCAACAACAGATGCAAAGTATGCCACACGATATTTTTGTGGCGCAGCAAAAACAAGGTTTGCCCCGTCTTACCATGACAGAGGCTTTTTTGCCGACGTTAGCGAAATGGTCTGAAACGTCTGATCAAGGCACGGTTGCCGTTGCATTTGGCGAAACGCTGGGGCTGGACTATCGCTTAAATCTTAGCCAAATCACCGCGCCGGTAACTATATTGGTGGCTTACAGCAAAAATATGCCCCTTAGCCGGGTGCAATTGCAGGCGCTTTATAAAGCGCAGTATGTCGGGCTACAGAATAAAAACATCTTTATGGTAGAGGGTAGCTATCATTTCATTATGATTGATCAACCTGATGCGTTCGGTCGTCACCTTTCAAAGATACTGGAATAAGGAATAGCAAAATGAAACCTGCAGCAAAAATATATTTGCGTGATTTTGGCTTTTCAATGGTGCTTTATGCGGCCACGATCGTGGCTGTAAACATGTATCTAAAGGATGCAACATTGCCGCAGTGGCAGATGGCCAGCTTGGCGCTTGTTCCGGTGTTGCCGATCATATTGGCTGTGAAGGTGGTGCTTGTCTTTAGCCGAACATGGGACGAACTTGAAAAGCAGCAAGCGATGGAAGGCACATTGATTGCTTTTTTCATTGTTGGTATGGGTACTTTTTCATACGGCTTTTTAGAGGGCGTGGGTTTCCCGCCGCTAGACACGGTTTGGGTTTTCCCCATATTGATATTTGCTCAAGGGCTGGGCCGCATGATTGTGATGTGGAAATATAGATGAAAAACTGCCTAAAAGTGTTACGCGCCGAACGAGACTGGAGCCAGGCAGATTTGGCAGAGCGGTTAGACGTGTCGCGCCAGACGATCAACTCGATCGAGCGCGGCAAATATGATCCAAGCTTGCCGCTTGCCTTCAAATTTGCTGTAGTGTTTCAATGCGGAATCGATGATATCTTCACTCCGGATGATTGATTTTTGTTGGCCGAGTCGTCTAAGACATACGGTGAACAAAATCATATAAGTTGTATACCTGTAAAAAATTAACCATATATATGGTGTACTTAGCGCACCTTTGCTCATTGTCTTGACTCGGCATATCCGCAACTGCATCATTTTGGGTGATGCGCAGATAAAAGCCGTTAACGGGCTGCAACCCATTAACGGCCAATATTTGCAATCCGCATATGATTGACGTCGGGAGCGGACGGCTGTGTTAGCAGGGGGAAATATTCCTTAAAACAGCACTGAGGTCAAGTCTGACGTTTCTTAGATCAAGGAACCATAAGTCATGGCTAAAACTCAAATTATCAAATGCATCAATAAAGATGATCGTAAGAATCCATATGAAAGGATAACGCACGTTGGCGGGACTAATCCTGACAACAGTCGTTGGAAAATTACGCAACAAAAGGCGATAAACCAGATTAATAGTGGTGAGTGGGAGTACTATGTTGGCTCTGGTCAAAATAAAGTTGGTGTGATTGTGGCAGAAAGTCCGTACGGCAACGACTATATTAAAACCAAGGCTGACGGAAAGGAGCCGAATAACCTCTTAAGCCTTCCTGAGTGCCCATAATAATTTCGTAATCATAAAGTATATCTTGGGTATTGAATCCCAAGATATACGGTATGGCGAACTTGTTTTGGCTATCTCTCTAAAGCATCCTTAATCAGCGTTTTGGTTTCTGGAACACCGTAAAGCGCGATGAAACCGCCCATGCGCGGGCCTTGGCTTTGGCCAAGTAGCACTTCGTAGCACGCCTTGAACCAATCGCGCAGGTTTTTAAAATTGGCGTCTTTACCGGCGGAATATACCTCTGTCATGATTACGCTGGCGTCGGTTTCATTGTCATCAAGTGCCTCTAGGCGCGTAAGCAAGCTGTTGAAAGCAATTGTTTCTTGCTCGGTCGCCGCGCGGTATTTTTTGTTAGGTTTAACAAAATCATCAAAATATTTGAGCGCATAGTCCATCAAGCCGTCTAGGGCTGGGAAAGTTTCTGCTGTGGCTCCCGGTGCGTAATTGGCCACAAACCCCCACAGAGTTTCTTTGTCGTGGGCATTGGAGGCGGATACCAAATTTAACAAAAGCGCGAAGCTGATTGGCAAGTTGGCTGGCACAACATCTCCGCCATGGATATGCCACACAGGGTTTTTGTAACGCGCCGCTTGATCTTCGTCGGTATATTTAGCCAAAAAGCTATAATATTCATCCACGGCCTTTGGAATAACATCGAAATATAGACGTTTTGCTTTCCTTGGGCTTTGGAACATATAGAGCGACAGGCTTTCGGGGCTGGCGTATGCAAGCCATTCCTCAATAGAAATACCATTGCCTTTGGATTTGGAAATTTTTTGCCCATTTGCGTCAAGGAACATCTCGTAACTGAGGGCTTCTGGCGGTTTTCCGCCCAATATACGGCGTACGGTTGACGATAGCTTAACGCTTTCATCCAGGTCTTTGCCGGCCATTTCATAGTCCACATCCAAAGCGTCCCAGCGCATAGCCCAGTCTATCTTCCATTGGCATTTCACATTGCCGCCAGCGACCGTGGTTTCTATACGCTTGCCAGCTTTATTTTCAAAGCTGATCAGCCCGGTATCAGGGTTTTCAATCCGCACCGGAACTTGCAGCACTTCGCCGGTGTCGGGGCAAAGCGGCAGGAACGGGCTATACGTTTGGCGGCGCTCTTCGCCAAGTGTTGGCAAGATTACATTGATAATTTTGTCATACCGCTGGCAGATTTTCAGTAAGGTGGCGTCAAAACGGCCTGACTTGTAACATTCGGTTGACGAATAAAACTCATAGTCAAATCCAAACTGGTTTAGAAACGCTTGAAGCCGCGCATTATTGTGGGCTCCAAAGCTGTCATGTGTGCCAAAGGGGTCTGGCACTTGGGTCAGGGGTTTGCCTATATAGTCTGCAAGCATATCTTGGTTGGGCACATTTGTCGGGACTTTGCGGAATCCATCCATATCGTCAGAAAAACAAATTAATTTGGTTGGGATATCTGAGATTTCTTGAAAGGCGCGCATCACCATGGATGTGCGGGACACTTCACCGAAGGTGCCAATGTGAGGCAGCCCAGATGGTCCGTACCCCGTTTCAAACAGGATATAGCCCTTTTCAGGTGGACCCGCTTTATAGCGTTTGACCAGCTTTTCAGCTTCTTTAAACGGCCAAGCGTTAGAAGACAGAGCAAGATCAATATTTCCGGTCATGGGCATCACCATATTTAAGGGGGTAAAAGTCGCCGGACCCTAGGGTTTCTCGGGCACCGCGTCAAGGAAAACACACCTCTGCTGATAGGGCAACACGGCGAATTTACCGCCGGTGCATTCTAAGCTGTTTTTTCCCCATCTGGCTGCTTATGCTGCGCGCATGGAAGATTTTTCAAGCCCAGACTTGGTTGTGAATGCCGAACGCGCCGGAGCCTCTCTTGAGGCTCTGCCTGCGGCTGTGGTGGGTGTGCGCTTTGCAACGCTCTTAACCGCTGATGGGGAATTGGAAGAGATATCGCTGGACGCGGCTTCAGAGCGCCTAAGCCGAACCCCCCATTTGTTGGTTAATAGGGTCCATGCCGCGCGCCGCTTGGGCTTGCCGCAAATCCGGGCGTTTGATCTTTTGGAACTATATGCCTTCACCCGTCCTGCGCGTTACTGTTTGCCCACGGCTGCCGGCTTGATGGCGGCACTGAATATGTCACAAAATTTTACTGGGCCTGAGGATGAATGCCTTGCCTTTGCCCAAATCGCTGCGCGCTTGTTTGCTGATATGGAGGCCGAGACATACCGGTACCGGGCGGGCGGATCCAAGGTTGCCCAGATGATGGCGCGGGCAGGCTGGACGTGGGGGCCTTTGGTGCTTTCCAGCATTGAAGCCTATCCAGATCATAGCCGAGAAGACGGCCTTTCTGTGTGGACGGCCCTTGCAGATTGGGAAGACGGTGCGCCGCCTCCCCCTCCTGGCGATGAGCCGGTTGATGCCCAAGACAGCAAAAGCCGCCTGACAGAGCTTTTGGGTAAAAACGCAGAAACGCGCGAAGGCCAGATCAGATATGCGGCGGCTGCAACCCATCCCTTTAGGCCGCGCGAAATGGCGGAAGGCCCAAATATACAATTATTAGAGGCCGGCACGGGAACAGGGAAAACCCTTGGCTATATTGCCCCTGCCAGCCTGTGGGCAGAGAAAAACGATGGCCCTGTGTGGCTGTCTACTTTCACCAAAAACCTTCAGCGCCAACTTGATCAAGAGCTTTCAAAATTATATCCTGATCCCAAAATTAAGGCCAAGCGTGCCGTGATTAGAAAGGGCCGAGAAAATTACGCCTGCCTTTTAAATATCGAAGAAACGCTGCGTGCAGTGATGATGCGCAGCAACTCGGACGGCCAAATAGCGCGCGGCATGGCAACGGATAACACGTCACGCGACAGGATCCTTATTGGCCTTGTGGTGCGCTGGGCGCGCTATAGCCGCGACGGAGATATGATCGGTGGGGACTTTCCCAGTTGGCTAGGGGCGCATTTTGGCGCTGGACGTATTGCGGGGCTAACGGATAGGCGCGGCGAATGCCTTTATTCGGCCTGTAGTCACTTTCGAAAGTGCTTCATTGAAAAAACGGCGCGCAAATCAAAACATGCTGATCTGGTGGTGGCGAATCACGCACTGGTCATGGCGCAAGCTGCAAGCCGCGCTGGGGACCCTGATCTGCCAAAGCGCATAGTGTTTGATGAAGGGCACCATGTCTTTGAAGCTGCTGATAGTGCGTTTAGCATTCATTTGTCGGGGCTTGAGGGCGCAGATTTACGGCGCTGGCTCAGGGGTAAGGAAACGGGCGGTAGTACGCGTGCGCGGGGGCTGAAAAACCGGCTGGAAGAAATAATCACGGATGACCATGACGCGCAGAAACTTTTGGATGAAATCCTAGAGGCCGCAAGGGTGTTGCCGTCCGACAATTGGCTTGGACGAGTGAACGGCAATGCCACAATTACCCGGTTTGAGACGTTTTTGCAGTTGGTTCGGGCGCAGGTGATGGCGCGGGCGGATGCCTCAGGCCCCCATTCTATAGAGGCCAGTGTCGCAGACCCTATCGACGGGCTTGTGGATGCGGCGCAGGCCTTGTTCGAGGCGCTCGCGGCTCTCGCACGGCCAATGACAGCGCTTGCAACCCTTTTAATGCAGCGCTTGGACGAAGACGCAGACACTTTAGACAGCACCACGCGTAGCCGACTTGAGGCTTCGGCGCGGGCGCTTCGGTTGCGGGCCGATACTGTTACGCTTTGGGCTGCAATCACAGAAGGGCTTGGCGGTGTTGTTCCAGACGACTTTATAGATTGGCTCATGGTAGACCGCTTTGACGGGCGTGAGCGCGATATTGCCTATTGTCGTCACTTTGTTGATCCAACCAAGCCTTTCTCAGATGTGGTGATTGAAAACACCCACGGTGTTTTGGTGACATCAGCAACTCTGCGTGACCGAGCGTCTTCAGAGGGTGATTGGCAAAGCGCAGATATGCGGACCGGGGCGCAGCATCTTTTGGTGCCACCAAAGCGGCTTTTTGTGCCGTCCCCCTTCGATTACGCCAAACAGACCAAAATTTTAATTGTTGGCGATGTGAATAAAAATGATCCTGTGCAGGTGGCGTCTGCTTACCGTGCGCTATTTTTTGCGTCCGGCGGCGGAGCGCTAGGCCTGTTTACGGCGATCAGCCGCCTGCGCATGACATACGGGCATATTGCGGGCGACCTTGAAGATGCAGGCTTGCCGCTGTACGGCCAACATGTTGATCCGGTGGATACTGCGACCCTTGTGGATATTTTCCGCGACGATAAAAACGCCTGCCTTTTGGGCACGGACGCGGTGCGGGACGGCGTGGATGTGCCAGGGGATAGTTTGCGCTTGATCGTATTTGACCGGGTACCATGGCCGCGCCCCACTTTGCTGCACCGTGCGCGGCGTGCGGCGTTTGGTGGGCGCGGATACGACGAAATGCTGACACGGTTAAAGCTGTCTCAGGCATATGGGCGCTTGATCCGCCGGGCAGATGATCGGGGTATCTTTGTTATGCTTGACGGTCAAACACCAACCAGATTACTGGAGGCCCTGCCCGAAAGCGCAGAGTTTCAGCGCGTTGGTCTTGCTCAAGCCGTGAGCCAAGTCAAAGAGTTTTTCACTGAAGAAACTTAGGCCTTGCCACTTGTGAAGTCGCCCCAAACGCCTTACCTTTAGGCGAAGCTTTTAAAAGGATTATATATGTCAACTATCAGCCCTGAAACAGCACTTGTTTACACAATGGTCACCGTTGCGGCCTCTGATAATAAAATGACAGACAGCGAATTGGTGCGCATGACAGGGATTGTCGGCTATTTGCCTGCTTTTCAAAGCTATAATGTTGAGCGCCTTCGCGGCGACACAGAAACCTGCGTTGACTTGCTGCAAAGTGAAGAGGGGCTTGATGCTGTTCTTGGTCTTGTGGAAGAGGCTGTTCCTGAAAGCCACATTGATCTGGTTTATGCGCTGGCGTGCGAGGTGGCGGCGTCTGACGGTATGTTAAGCCAGGAAGAACTGCGCTTATTGGAATTGATCCGGCATTATTTTAATATTGACCGGCTGACCGCCGCCGCAATTGAACGCGGGACCGCAAGCCGCCAAAAAAGTTTCACATAAAGGCGTTTTGAGGACTTTGCCCTGTTAACCGGGCGCGCGGATAAATTCGGCTTCGATGATCAGGGTGACCTCGTCACCGACTAGCCCAAGCCAGCTTTTGAGCCCAAAATCAGACCGTTTAAAGCGTGTTTTCCCGCTAAAACCTACGGTGGAAAGCCCCGTTAAAGGATTGGTGCCGCCGCCGATAAACTCAGCCTCAATCTGGATGGGTTTCCTGTAGCCTTTGATGGTTAGAACCCCGTCAATGATAGCTGTTTTCTCGCCTGTTTGTATCACACGAGTGCTTTGAAATGTCGCTGCAGGAAATGCCGCCACATCAAACATCGCTTTGCCGCGCAGCAGATCGTCAAGTTCTGTATTATTGGTATCAATACTGCCAGTTTGAACGCTGATAAAAACGCTGGAGGTTTCCGGGGCGCTACTTTCTAGGGAGAGAGAGCCTTCCAGCCTATTAAAGCGCCCATGATGCAGAGAAAACCCAAGGTGGTTCAGTGAAAAAATAATATTAGCATGGGCGGGATCAAGGCTATAGACGCCGGGCTTGGCCTTCAGCGGGTCAAGCTCTAGCGGGTAAAGTATCCGCGCAGCCGCCGCACAGCCGCCCAGCAGAAAAAACATTAAGATAAAGGCCAAAAGCCGATTGTTGCTGGCGTAAAACACAAATGGTGCCTTTTGCATGCTTTCTATGGGGCGCTAAGGGTTTTGATCTTTGCTTGCTTGGCCAAGTTTCTCAAGCGGAAAGCGCTCAACGGAGTGCTCTGGGCTGGCATTTTGAAACGCGGTGGCTGCCTCAACCGCCGCTTTTATGCTGGATTTTTTGCCCCCTTTGAGGGCGGTCAAAATATGTTTACAGCGCTCGCGTAAGATTTCATCGAAAGCATCACGGCCTTTCAGTAGCAGTAATTTTTCTGCTTCTGTGCGCGCTTTGCGGCGGGATTTTTTGTTGCCGCGCGCCAAATATTTTACATATTCAAGCCGCAGCGCATAATCAATCACCCCAAAACCTTGCATACCTAATTCAAGCGCACGGGCGAAATTTTCCGCCGCTTTTTTCCGCCGAGCGCCAAGGAGAAGCCGCGCCCAAAAGCCGCGAGCGCTAACCTCAGAATGCCACGCCGCCAAGGCTCCATAACCAACAGGGTTTGTTGGGTCTTGCTTGATTAAATCCAGAATATAGGCTTGGGCGCGCAGCGGATATTTGGGGCGGTTCAGGCGTTTTCCTTCAAAGCTTAGCGCTATCGCAAGGCTTATTTGTGCGGTGAAATGGTGCGGCTTTAGGCGCAGGGCTTTGTCACAGTCTGTGATGGCCCCGTGCAGCGACCGAATGGCCGTTGGCCCTTTTTCCAAAAATCCGCCGATGACCAAACCTGCGCGGCAAGCTTGTGCTAGCGCATCCGCAGACCCGCCCTTGCGCCCCAATGTGCGTGCTAGGTTAAAATCCCCTAAATGAAAGGCTTTTTCTGCAGCGGTTTCCTGAGCCTCTTGTGCGGCGCTCGCAAAAAGCGGGAGCGAAAATAAAAGCATAAGTGCAACAGTGGTATAGCGAAGTATCATGCAGCTATTATACCGCAACAACCTGAACAGAAGCATAATGGACGGCACGGATTTATCCGCGCCAAAAGGCGGGTGAAAACAGGACCAAGACTGAGAAAACTTCAAGACGGCCAATCAGCATACCCGCTGACATTAGCCATTTTGCACTGTCTGCTAGGCCGCTAAAATTGCCCGCAGGCCCTACTTTTTCGCCCAGCCCCGGCCCTACATTGGCCAGCGCAGTGCCCGCGCTTGAAAAGGAAGTGATCCAATCCTCTCCGGTGCCACTAATCGCCGCCGAAAGCAGAATAAAAATCACAAGAAATAATGTCATGAAGGCCATGACGCTGCTTTTTACATCTTCAGTGATTGGTCGCCTATTGTATGTAGGGACAAAAACACCGTTTGGCTGAATAATGTGATTCACCCAACTGCGCATTGATTTTAAAAGCACCTGAAAGCGGAAGATTTTAATGCCGCAGCTCGTGGAGCCAGCGCAGCCCCCGATAAACATCACCAAGAAAAACAGTGTTGCTGAGAAACTGCCCCAAAGCGCATAATCCGTTGTCGCATAGCCAGTGCCCGTGAGAACAGAAATAATATTAAAGCTGCCATAGCGGAAGGCTTCAAGGGGGCTGAAATCTTTCCAGATCACAAGCCAAAGTGTGACGGAAAAGCACAGGATAATAACCAGCTTGACGAACCCACGAGTTTGTTCGTCGTTCCATAAGGACAGAGGTTTTCCGCGCAGCACTTGTAAAAACAATAAAAAAGGTGTGGCCCCGATGATCATGAAGGCAAGCGTAATCATATCAATGGCATAGCTATCAAAATGCCCCATCGAATCGTCGCGTGTGGAAAAGCCACCTGTTGAAATGGTTGCCATTGCGTGGGCAACGGCATCAAAACTGCCCATGCCAGCAATAATATATAATAGCGCGCAAATTGCGGTGAAAGCGAGATACAGACCGCTGATAACCACTGATATTTGCCCCGCACGCGGTAAGATTTTTTCAACAGTTTCAAAGCTTTCTGTTCTGAAAACTTGCATACCGCCTACTTGCAACATGGGCAGGACCGCAACCGCCATCACAACAACACCAATTCCGCCGAACCACTGTAAGAGCGCGCGCCATATTAAAAGGCCGGGCGGTGCGTGATCAAGGCCGCTTAGGATTGTGGATCCGGTTGTGGTCAAGCCACTGATAGCTTCGAAATAGGCGTCTGTGTAGGTTAGGTTCAGCTCTGAAAAAGCCAAAGGCAGCGCTGCGAATGCGGGCAATACGGCCCAGGCAAGCGTGGTCAACAAAAAGGCCTGCCGCATAGTCAGGCCATCCCCCGTCCCTCTGTTTGCTAAAACAAACATACCGCCCACAGCGAACGACATAACCATTGTTAAAAGGAATATCTGCCAATTGGCGTTACCCGCAAGGACATCAACGACAATTGGCACCAACATGCCAATCGCAAGCATACAAATGAGCGAGCCAAGGGTGTATAAAACCGGCCTTAAATCGAGCAATTGGCTTTCCCTGCCTGTTGGTCCATTTCCGCGCTCTCTGCTAATAGGATCAGTTGATATTGCGCGAACAAAAAGGACTGTCGAGCGAAAAGGCCGGAATAGCAACGGTAAAAATACGGTTTTTACCATCAATCATCTGGTAACTGCCGCGCATAAAGCCGGACGGCGTCGGTAATGGGCTGCCACTGGTATAGAGAAAATTTTGACCGGGCAGAAGTGTGGGTTGCTCTCCAACGACGCCGTCACCTTCAACTTCTTCTGTAACGCCTCTGCCATCGGTGATGATCCAGTGGCGCTTTAACAGAGTAACAGACAGGGGGCTTTGGTTGCTTATTTTGACGCGGTAAGCCCATATATACCGGCCATTGTTTGGCTCAGATTGGTCTTTTAAAAAATAAGATTGCACTTGCACCCGAATATTTTCTGTGATGGCCTCAAAGGTCAATATGTCTGGGATTAGATCATCATTCATGCTTGATCTCCCGGATTAATCCGCTGCCGTCTCTAAGGCTTGCAGCAGATCTCCGATCAGGTCGTCGGCATCCTCTAGGCCTACAGACAACCGTATCAAGCCAGGTGTAATACCAAGCGATAGTCGGGTTTCTTCTGCCAGCGCTTTATGGGTTGTGCTCCAGGGATGGGTTGCGATTGATCGCGAATCGCCTAAATTGTTAGAAATATCAATCAGCTCAAGGGCGTTAAGGAAGCGGAAGGCTTGATCACGCCCGCCGGGGAGTGTGAACACCACCATGGTGCCGCCCCGGTCCATCTGGCGCGTGGCCAGCGCTTTTTGTGGAAAGCTTTCCAAAATCGGGTGGCGCACATCTTCAAGCATATCTTTGATGGAAAGCGCTATTTTCTCCGCACTGTCGCACATGGCGTTTACGCGCAGGCCCAGAGTTTCCATGCCCTTGAGCATCACCCACGCATTGAAAGGCGACATGGCACACCCTGTATGGCGATAAAAGGGATACAGAAAGTCTTCGTCCCAGCTTTTATCTGTCAGTATGATGCCGCCCAAACAGCGGCCCTGCCCGTCGATATGTTTGGTGGTGGAATAACAGACAACATCTGCCCCCATCTCCATTGGGCGCTGTAAAACAGGTGTTGCAAATACATTATCCACGATAAGGCGCGCACCGCTTTCGTGCGCTATGTCTGCGACCGCCTGCAAGTCTACAAGTTCAAGCGTAGGGTTGGCAGGCGTTTCGGTGAATAGCACCTTTGTATTGGCTTGCACCCCTGCTTTCCAAGCATCCGTGTCTGTACCGTCTACAACTGTGGTTTCGATAAAGTAACGCGGTAACAGTTCGTCCATAAGCCAGCGGTTGGACCCAAAAAGCGCACTAGATGCCAGCACATGATCTCCGGCCTTTAGGCCCGCAAGCAAAGCGGCGGTCATAGCGGCCATGCCAGTACCGGTGGCCCGGCCAACGTCTGCGCCCTCTAGAAGCGCCATACGGTCTTCGAACATGGCCACAGTGGGGTTGCTTTGGCGAGAATAGGTAAAGCCTTCCGCGCGACCATCAAAGCGGGCTTCGGCTTCTTCGGCGCTGTCATAGGCAAAGCCAGAGGTTAAAAACAGGGCTTCGGACATTTCTCCCAGTTCAGAGCGCACCGTGCCAGCGCGTACCATTTGCGTTTGGCGCGCCCACTTTGATGTTTCAAGTCTGTTGGTGCCAGTTTTGGGTTTCATCAGATGCCTCCTGTTGGCATTTCTCCGGGGGTAAGGTGCCGGGCCTATATTTTGTCGCAGCGACTATAATAGCGCGGCTTATGGCCCAGCCTTTACCATAAAAGCCGTTTTTATGGCGGCAAAAATTCTTATCTCAGTTTATTTTAAATCTTGCCGATGACGTGCTCTATAGTCTTTCCAACCGAGTTTATTCAGTTGGAAAGACTATCGTTAACCCGAGCCAAAAAGTCTTAGTGTGCGGCCCCTATAAGGCGATCACTTCTTTTTAGTATCAGCCGTTTTGTTTTTAGTGAAAAATCCTTTTGAGAAGAAAATCAGCGCTGCAAGCACAATGCTAGCCTGTAAAAGCAGCCCCTCTTGACTAGGGAAGATGCCCAGCCACTGGACCGCATCAAATTGCATCATGGTTTGGGGGATTTTCCCCGCCTCCTGTAAGGCAGCGATGCCTTTGCCAGCAAAAACAAATGATAAAAGCAAAAGAAGAATACCCGTAGTTGCAAAAAACTGTCGCAAGGGAAGGGCTACGCTAAATTTTATAACCAGCCCTGCGACAAGCAGCAGTATGAATGCGCCCACAAGAAAGCCGCCCATTACCCAGTCTGCGCTGGCTGACGCCGCCTGAGCCCACAAAGCTTGGTAAAAAAGGATAGTCTCAAAAACTTCTCTGTAGACAGAGATAAACGTGAGGCCGGTGAGACCCCAAAGGGTGCGTTTATTCAGGGCAGCTTTTAAGCTTTTTTGAAGGAAGGCTTGCCACCCAGCGGCACTTGTTTTGCTGTGCAGCCAATAGCCCACAAACAAGAGCATAGCGGATGCCACTAAGGCCGCAACACCTTCTGTGACCTCTCGTGTGGCACCGCTGATTTGGATAAAACGTTCAGAAGCGATCCAAGTTAGAAGCCCTAAAATCAGTGCTGCGATCCAACCAGCATGCAGATACGGCATGGCATCGCGGCGCCCGGTTTTCAAAAGAAAAGCCGACAGAGCCACAACCACAAGCAAAGCCTCCAAGCCTTCTCTTAGTAAAATAATAAGGCTGGTTAAGAATGCGGCCGATGGGGTCAAGCTTCCGTCTTCAGCCAGATCTGATTGGGCTTGCTGCAGCGATGCCTGAAGGCCGTTGATGCGCATTTCGACAGATTTTAGTGGGCTTTTGCTGTTGATGTCGCTGCGCAGTAGCAACATCTCAGTTTCTATCTTTTGCATAAGGTCGCCGTTCACTGCGGCAAGGTTGGCTTCTACAAGCTCAAAGCCATCAAGGTAGGCGCTGAGCGCAAATTCATAGGCTTTTTTTGTTTCGCCGTGTTTATAGGCAGCCAAGCTGGAGTGAAGCGAATTTATTGCCACCGTAAGCGGCGGTATTTTGACATTAAATAGGACATCAGGTGCTGTTCGTAAATATTGCATCAAGGCATAACCGTTGGCCCATTTACCAGCCGCTTCGTCAGGCGAAAGGCTGGCATACGCGGTCACGTTAACAGTGGCGTCCGTGCCTTTAATCTGCTGCCAAGCCGCCTTGCCGTTAGCGACATCGTTTTGATTGACCCCAAGGCTGCCAACATAGGCCGCCAAATTCCAACGATCTGTCGGCGATAGCTCTGAAAAACTGGACATTCCAGTTCCTTCAACGCCGTAGGTGAGCGTATTAAATAATGCATAAAGCGACCGCTGCCTGAAGCGTGCGGTATCGGTGAAATCTGTGGGCTGCGGGTCGAGGTCTTTCCCTGCGGCCCCATTTCCTTCGCCGGACGGTCCGTGACATGCTGCACATGTTTCTTGATACAAGGCTTTCCCTTGCAGCAAATTGGGGGCGTGGTCGGGGGTTATTTTTAGCCCCAAGGTCTGGATGACGCCAATGCGAATAGAGCGCGTAAGGGCGCGGACTTCGGAAGCGGGGGCCTTGTTTTTAACCAACAGCGTCAGGTCTTGAGCTTGTTGTTGCAGGACGCTTGCAGAGGATGACGAGCCAGCAATGTTTTTCACTGAGGCTTCAACTGTGGCGGAAAATTCCAGCATTTCCGCATATTCACTTGGGTTAACGACCTTGCCGTCTGAAACAGCTTTGGAATAATCCACCCCAACATAATCGATAAGCTGGGCCAATCGGTTGCCCGGATCCCCCTGCGCCATCGTTGAAAGTGCTAGCAAAAGCGTGAGGGGGAAAAGGAAATAAAAAATACGGTTCATGTGCCTAGCCATCTTGAAATTTATGATGCAAGTAATAATCATTATTAAATATAATGCAACATATACATACACAAGTTTCTAAGATTTATGCCGCGTCTGATCAGGGGTGTCAGGGCCAGAATTTATTCCCTTGTAATTGCTCTCCGGGCTGCTATTTTCTGGCGTTCACGCAGATATATGCGGGCGTAGCTCAGTGGTAGAGCACGAGCTTCCCAAGCTCGGTGTCGAGGGTTCGATCCCCTTCGCCCGCTCCAAATTTAGGTGTTTTAACGCTATTTAAGGAGCCACTCATGGGCCTTACAATCTGGCACAATCCACGCTGTAGCAAATCGCGGCAAACCTTGGCCATCCTTGAGGAACGCGGCTTAGAACCTGCCGTGCGGCTGTATTTAGACGATGCGCCAAGCGAGGCAGAAATTTCTGAAGCCTTGGCGTTGTTGGCTATGGCGCCGCGTGCCTTGATGCGCACAGGTGAGGCTGATTATAAAGATCAAGGCCTCGCGGATGTCACCGACGATGCCGCTTTGATTGCCGCTATGCACAAAACCCCAAAATTGATCGAACGCCCGATTGTTTTTAAAGACGGCAAAGCCAAAATTGGCAGGCCGCCCGAAAGTGTGACCGAGATTCTTTAATCTATTTCAGGGTATTTCAGGCCGAATTTAACGTTTGATTCGGTTGATTTGACGTTCGATAAAGGGGTAATAGAGCGCTTGCGCGGTGCCGCGCGCCAGCATGAAAATCACCACTGCGGTCCACAGCCCTTTCAGGCCTGCAACAGCGGTGAAATGGTCAATGGCTATCAAATAGACGATAAAAGCGACGGTGACAGTTATCAACATGCCGCGTGCGGCGGTGGCGCCAATGTAAATGCCATCAAATTGGTATGCCCAAACAGCTAAAACCGGCATAAACGCCACCACATAAAGCGCTTCACGGGCCGCTAGGCGCACAGGCTCAATGCTGGTGAGCATAGCTATAATAGATTGGCCAAACAGCAAGAAAACGACGGTATATACTAGGGCCGCCACCCCTGCCCAAAGCATGGTTCGTATCACCCAAAAGCGAAACCTTATAAGGTCATGGCGCCCATAAGCCGCCCCGGCCAAAGCTTCGGCGGCAAAGGCAAAGCCGTCAAGCCCGAGGCTGATCAGCAGGAAAAACACATTCAGTATTTGCGTGGCCGCTAGTGCAACTTCGCCCAGCTTTGCCGCCTCTCGGGTTATCAGCGCCAGAGCCACAATCAGCACCAGCGTACGGACAAAAATATAACCGTTGGTCCCCAAAAGCTTTTTCATGCGCGCGATCTGCCATGTTTGTGCGGCCTTTAGCGCCTCAAGAAGCTTTAAGCGCCCAAGGCCGCGCACCAAAAGATACAGTCCAAAAAAAGCCGCGAGCCATTCTGCTATCAAGGACCCAAGCGCGATGCCTTCAACCCCAAGTCCCAAGCCCATCACAAAAACCAGATTTAGCGCACCATTGATGAGGTTCAGCAAAAGCTGAAGCCAAAGCGCGGCCTTGGCTTGCGCCGTGCCAATAAGGTATCCGTTGACCGCATAAACAAATAATACCGCAGGGGCAGACCATACCCGGATGTTGAAATACTGGGCAAAAAGGGCTTTTGTGCTTTCAGGGGGCGCCAGCGCGGTCATAGCGCTTTTGAGGATTAGCGTTTGCAAGACCAAAAGTATGATCGCCAGCAAAACCCCTAAGCCAGCAGAGCGAATAACGGTGCGGGCAACTTGCGCTGTATCGTTTTGTCCGTGGGCTTGCGCCACGAGCCCGGTGGTGCTCATGCGTAGAAACCCAAAAGCCCAATAGATAAAGCTGAAGACAGCAGCCCCCACACCAACCGCGGCTAAATGCACCGGGTTGGGCAGGTGACCGATCACCCATGTATCTACCAGCCCCACAAGCGGTGTGCTGCTGTTGGCAAGGATCGCGGGGCCAGCGATGGCCCAGATGGCTTTGTTTGGGTGTTTTGTGTTAAAGGCCGCTTCGGCCATTAGCGACCAATGCCGGTATATGTAAAGCCCAAGGCTGTCATATCCACAGCAGCATAAATATTTCGGAGATCAATAAGGACAGGGGCGGCCATCAGATCGATCACACGAGCAAAATCAAGCGCTCTGAACTGGTTCCATTCAGTGATAATCACCAGCGCATCCGCGCCTTTCATTGTGCCGTATGGGTCTTCGTGGAACTTCACGCCGTCCAGCATGTCTTTGGCTTCGTCCATACCTTTTGGGTCATGGGCGTGGATCGTGGCCCCCGCTTTTTGCAAAGCCGGGATAATATCAAGGCTTGGGCTTTCGCGCATATCGTCAGTATTAGGCTTGAAGGTTAAGCCCAAAACAGCAACATGTTTACCAGAGAGGCTGCCTCCGCAGGCGGAGACGACTTTGTCTGCCATGGCTAATTTGCGGGCCTCATTGACGTCAACAACGGAGCGCACCACCTGCATTGGTACGCCGTATGTGTCGGCGGAATGGACAAGCGCGCGCGTATCTTTGGGGAAGCAGCTGCCGCCAAAGCCTGGTCCGGCGTGTAAAAATTTACTGCCGATGCGGTTGTCCAGCCCCATGCCTTTTGAAACCATTTGCACATCGGCGCCAACTTTTTCGCATAAATCCGCCACTTCATTGATGAAGCTGATTTTTGTGGCCAAAAAGGCGTTGGCTGCATATTTGATCACCTCAGCGGTTTCGCGGTTGGTGAAAACAATCGGAGTTTCATTGATG
The DNA here is from genome assembly GCA_015485385.1 of Kordiimonadales bacterium. GTDB lineage: Bacteria > Pseudomonadota > Alphaproteobacteria > Sphingomonadales > Kordiimonadaceae > Kordiimonas. The sequence continues at coordinate 20,801 of WFTS01000028.1, forward strand.
AAAAGCGGACGGTATAATTCTTCCATCACAGCTTTCGCTTTGTCGCAATCTACGCCAACAACGACTCGGTCTGGCCGCATGAAATCACCGATTGCTGCGCCCTCCCTAAGAAACTCAGGGTTTGAAGCAACACTATAGAGATCATCGGCGAGCTTGCCTTTCAGGCGCTTGCTGATCTCTGCCCCGGTGCCAACAGGGACCGTTGATTTGGTGACAATCACTGTATAGCTTTTGATATGGTCTGCTAGCTCTTCAACGGCGGCAAAAACATACTGCAGATCAGCGTGGCCGTCTCCCCGGCGGCTAGGGGTGCCAACAGCGATGAAAACGGCTTCTGCGCCCTGCACCGCCCCCGCGAGGTCGGTCGTGAAAGAGAGCAGCCCTGCACCGCAGTTGCGCGCAACAAGTGTATCAAGTCCCGGTTCATAAATTGGCATAATGCCGTCATGTAAACGCTCAATTTTGCTGGCGTCTTTGTCCACACAAACAACCGTATGACCAAATTCGGAGAAGCACGCACCTGAGACAAGCCCGACATACCCGGTTCCAATAACAGCAATTTTCACATTAAATCTCCTGAAGGCCCGCCATGCTGCGGCATCTGTAAGGGGTAGAGGAAGCCTAAGACCCTATACCCGATACCCTATACGCCATTTATGGCGGGGCGCTGTTTGCAAATCAACCGCGGCGATAAAAAAGATTGGGTCAAGGCGAAGGGCATTGGCCTTTTCTGCCGTATAGGAAGGACATATGGTATGGTGTGGGTGTTTTTCGTCGATTAAAACAAACACACAGTCTGAGTGAAATATTTGCCAAACCGCGACAAAGCCGATGATACCATTCTTGTTGCCCGCGTTTGTGCGGGGGATAGCGATGCATTTCGCTTGCTGGTTATCCGGCACGGTGCGCGGTTTCGTATGTTGGCGATGCGGTTTACTTTTGATCAAGCGCTTGCGGAAGATGTGGTGCAGGAGGCCTTTATTAGCCTGTGGTTAAAGGCTGGAAAATTTGACGGCGCCAAGGCCAGTTTCACCACATGGTTCCACCGGATTGTGATCAATAAATGCCTTGATTACAAGCGAAAGCGCCAGTTTTCCGCGCTTCCTGACGGGTATGACAGGGCTGATCCTGCGGTTGGGCCTGAAGTAAAATTAGCGGCTGACGGGGCATCAAATCGGCTGAAAACAGTCTTGTCGGCTTTGTCTGAACGGCAGAAAACGGCGGTAATTTTAAGCTATTATAGCGGTCTTTCAAACCAAGAGGCCGCAGAGGTTATGCAGATGAATATCAAAGCCTACGAGTCGCTTTTGGTTCGGTCGCGGGCGAAAATGAGAAAAATGCTGATGGCGGAAAAAGACGATCTTTTTGCCGCGTTTGCATAGGAAAATCAGATGGCAATACAGCAATTTGAGCATGGAAAAATGACACTAGAGCAGTTTGAAATTTTATTGGATACGCTTGGCACAAATTTCGACAGCTGGCCCAAAATGAAGCAGGCCGAGGCGCGGAATTTGGCGCAAACCCTTGATGGAAAAAGGCTTTTTCGTGGTGCGCAAAAGCTTGAAATGCTGATGATGGCCCTCCAAAGCACCCCCCAAAGCACTAGCCAGAGTGTCCCCGAAAGCTCCTCAGAAAGCCCCCTCGTGAACAGTGCTGTGACACCGTGTGACACGCAAAAAGAGGCCTTTCTTGAAAAACTGGCAGATATTCCAAGACGTTACCAACAAAACAGCGCTCATTTGACAGTGTGCAATCGAATGACGCTTTTTGTCACACAGGCTCTGGCTGTCAACAGTGACGGCTCTAGGCTGTTTTCCCCTCAAAGATTAGCCTCTCAAGCCGCGGCTTTTGCGGCTGTTTTGGCGGTCGGGATTTTGGTTGGCATCACCCCCGAAGAAACGCCAACAGGATCGGGTGAAATTGATCTAAGCGAAACATGGTTTGTTGCCAGTTCAGATTTTGAATTGGGGGAATAAACATGCTTAATCACAATAGATACGCCCATAGAGGACAGTGAGATATGACCCCAAAGATTAAAATGCTTGTGATTTTACTCGGAGTTTCATTGGCCGCGAATATCTTTGTCATGGGCACCATGATTGGCAAAGAATTGCGCCCCACCGCCCCCCACGCTGGCCCTCCGATGATGGATTTCAATATGAAACGGCTGGATCAATATTTGGATAAATCCGACCGTAGCAAAATTCATATGGCCCTGAAAAATCACCGTTCCGAAATGCGCCAAAGCTTTCAGAAAATGCGGGCAAGCGAACAACGCATTAAAGAGCTAATGTCAGCCGAAACCCTTGATAAAGAAGCCCTTTTAAAGGCTTTTGAGGCTCATACCAGCTTGAAGGAGCGCCTGCATACGCCGATGCAAAAGCTGATGGTGGATGTGATTGCAGACCTGAATGTTTCAGCGCGCAAACATTTGGCCCGTGCCATGTTCCAGCATAAAATGCACCGCCGTATGCGGATGGATGACCGCCAGAGAGACCGCGAAAGCCCAGAAAGCCCAGAAAGCGAAGTACACTAGCCACCCGCAAAAGGCGCTAATGCTGCTCTCGTAAATATGATGAGACCTTTTTTCGCCTCCGTGGTATAATCGCATCATGACAAACGGGTCCATATTGCCTTCCATAGGGCCATCGCCGTCAGAATTCCGTCGCCCAAGTGTGCCGGAAAACCTGCGGCCTCAACTGGCAAGCGTGACTGAAAAACAGTCGGCCCGCCAGACCGCTTTTGTGCGGCCTGATGAAACTAGGTTAGGGCGTTCAAGCGATCTTCGGGATAGTGGCACAAGCCAACAAGCCGGGCCTGTCAAAGAGGGACAAGCCTCGCAGGCGTCCGCTGGTCGCGAAGTTGCAAGCCAGCCCCCACCAAGTCGGAATTTAGGCGGTCCTTCTGCAGTTGCTCTGCAAGTGAAAGAAGGCCAAGGCCAAGCGCTTGACGGCTCTTTGACAGAGGAAGAAAAAGCCACAGTTGAGCGCCTGCGCGAACGAGATCGCGAGGTGCGCGCGCATGAAAACGCCCATGCTTCAGTGGGGCGCGGCTATACCGGAGCGCCGAGCTTTGAATTTTCACGAGGCCCGGACGGTGTACAATATGCGGTGGGCGGTCAGGTGGATATTGATGTCAGTCCGGTCGCAGATGATCCGCGCGCAACCATCACCAAAATGGAAGTCGTGCGCAGCGCAGCGCTGGCTCCTGCAAGGCCATCAGGGCAAGACAAAGCGGTGGCAGCCGCTGCAAGCGCAGCCGCCCGCGAGGCCTCAGCGGAACTGGCTTCTGAGAAAAAACAAGAACAAGACGCTTTGCTATCTGGGTCTTCAGAGGGATCTGGAGCCTCCAATAACCTTGAAAAATCTGGGGAGTCTGGCACCTTTGGCGCATCTGAAGCGTCTGGCGGCAGACGTGAAAGCTCGGACGCTGGCTTTGGCGCCTCCCTAACGGCGCAAGCTGGCGGAAATGAACCGGCTTCCCTTAGTGGCGGCAGTCCAAATGGTGCGCTTGATGGGCAGGTCGCCGCAGGCTCGGCCTTTGGCAGTGACCCCTTTGGCGGCCAAGATGCTCAGGGTTTCGGTGGCAGCTTTACAGGATCAGCGATTGCGTCTCTTAGCCCGCCTAAAACCATCAGCATTGATTTGTTGGTCTAAACTCCCAAAGCCCCAATACATCAACACCCCAGAATATCAAAGCCCAGAATATCAAAGCCCAAAACATCACACTAACAGCGATATGAAATCTGTTGCCGCGCCACTTGGTGTCCTGTGCGTCTTATCTATGGTCCGCACCAACGGCGTCAGACACGCTTTGAAAGCCGTCCCTTTCTATAAGGGCTGACAGGTCACTTTTAACACGGTTCACCAAACCGGGGCCTTCAAAAACCATTGCAGAATAAAGCTGAACCAAAGAGGCCCCTGCCCTGATTTTAGCGTAGGCATCGGCCCCGCTACTGATCCCACCAACCCCAATGAGGGGAATTTTGCCCTCGGTGGCTTTGTAAATGTCGGCGAGGACTTTTGTGGACGGGGCCATCAAGGGTGCTCCAGAAAGGCCGCCCATTTCAGCTTTCAAGGGGTTTTTCAGTTCGGCCGGCCGCATGATGGTGGTATTGCTGACAATCAAACCATCCAGCTTTTGCGCCAGCGCTATTTCGGCGATGTCGTGGATATCTTCCTTGGTTAGGTCTGGTGCAATTTTTATCAATATCGGGATATAAGCCTTGCCTTTGGCCATTTGTTTCTGGCGGGCAGCGAAAACACGCTCGATTAGCTCCGTTAAAGCTCTGCTTGACTGTAAAAGCCTTAGACCCGGTGTGTTGGGGCTTGATATATTTACGGTGAAATAATCGGCAAGCCCGTACAAAGTTTCGATACCTTGACAATAATCCCCGGTTTTATCAGGGCTATCTTTGTTTGCACCAACATTGGCACCGTAGGGTTTGCGCCCCCCCGGCGTTAAGCGTTTTAGCTGGCGTGCAAAATATGACAGGCCCTTATTGTTGAACCCAAAGCGGTTGATAACGGCCCGGTCCTGACTTAGGCGAAACAGGCGCGGCTTTTCATTACCGGCCTGCGCCTTTGGCGTTACGGTTCCGGCCTCAGCGAAACCAAACCCCATAGCGTGGGCGGCAGGGATCACCTCGGCGTTTTTATCAAATCCGGCGGCAAGCCCAACGGGATTATCAAATGACAGGCCAAAAACGTTGGTTTTCAGGTTTTCTGGGTCACTTGATCGGCCTATAAGGCCCGTAATCCCGTATTTGAGCGCCCTTATTGTCAGTGTATGGGCATGTTCGGCATCCACCGCATGAACGAAGGGCCGTACAAGAGGGAAAAAGTCAATCATGCCTCTATCCTTTCAGACAAAGAGAAATCGGTAAGATCATCGCTAAGATCGAAGGCCGCACCAGCTTTTGCTGGCCCCGCTATTTGTTTGCAACCCTTCGCACGCTTGATATTTATCGGCCCGTAAACATGGGGGAAAAGCGACCCGTTGCGGGCTTTTTCCCATTTTAAGATGTCTGGCGGAAAATCAGAGGCCATAAAGGCAGTGATATAAAGCGTTTTTTCCTTTTGAAAGTGCTTTTTAATACTGGCCGAAAGTTGCTCGGCTGTGGAAAAATGAATGAAGCCGCTTTTTATATCATCTGCCGAGCCACGGTAGAGGGGCTCAGTATTTGCTGCTTGCCATTCTGGCTCACGCAAAATTTTATAAATGACGGGGCTCATGGTTTGTTCAATAAGCGGGATTTTATAAGGGCGCAAGCCTTACAGGGCTATTCAGTGTTATAGATAAAGAAAAACAAGGTGGGCAAAAATACTGCCTTAAAAAATTCGGACTTAAAAAATGTGGACTTAAAAAATAGTGCCATAGTGACGAAAGCTTGAAAGGATACTCCGTTGCAGCCCGAAAGGCAGAATTATTCCTTCTGAGCGACCGTGTGCTCTGGCGCGGGGGTGAAGCGTTTGATTTGGCACAAAAGCCCGGCACGGGTTTTTATTTTGCCAGTGGACGCGCAAAGCTTTCCGTCAACAGGAGTATAAGAAAAATACCCGTGAAACTGTAATTGTGGGCAGTGACGCGCAAGCAGCATGATCTGTTGGTCCCCGGTTTTTAGAAACAGGCGCACGGTTTGGTCGTCCTCTACAGTGTAACGGTCGATTTGATCAGTTTCTACACACTGGGAAATATTTGGTTTTTTGACATTTTTTAGCGGCAGAGTGGGCTCTGGCTTTTTTATTGGCGCGACCGAACCGTCTGCCTGTACGCCGTTGCCAGCCCATGAAAAAGCCGTCAGAACAAGCAAAAAACCTGCGATAAAGCGGACATATGCCGGGGCTATGAACTGGGTCAGCACTTTTTATTCCTCCAAGGGCTTAGATATCATTTAAGCGCAAAGTCTTATATTTACAAACCAGAAACCGCGTCCAGAATGCCGCGATATTCCTGAACAGGCTATGAATGGTATAGGTTTAATATACAACCCTGCCGTAAAAATGGCTCAATTGCACTTGTCTATTGCATAGAGAATGCCGACATAAGGGAAAACAATAAGCGAGGAGCGCTTTGTGGCAAAAGAAATATGGTTCTGGATCAAGGAACAAATCGGTCGCCTTTGGGCAGGGTTTCAAGGTCTTTTGGCTAAGGGCTGGCATTGGTTTTCTGGTTGGCTGAGCACAGTCTCAGGCAGTAGTTGGCGCAAGATTTTGCTTGGGCTGCCAATGGCGTTCTTCATTTATATTCTTATCGGCATGCCGGTTGCACACCGGATTGACGATACAAGTAATGTGTCTGTGGGCGGTGCCCTCGGTGGCTCTGAAACGGCGGCGACGATTATTTTTTTGGTGGACCGCGAAGTAAACCAACACAACTGGACGCCAAATGATCCATTTTTTCTACCCGGCTGGTGGCTGGATAATACGCCCAATTACCAAAAGGGGATAATCGAGGCTTTGTCGCGGGTTAGCTTGGAATTGCGCGATCAGCTTGGCCGCTCGCGAGGGTCTAGCGCTGTGGATGATGATTTGCAAAAAGCGGCAGGGAACCTTGCTAAGGAACCGGGCCGCTGGATCATTGATTTTAATACCAGCTTTTTGCCGACAACTGCATCAGACAGTTATTACCGCGAGGCCGTGCGCCAGCTAGAGGCCTATAATCAGCGCCTTGCAGCGGGTGAGGCTGTCTTTGAACGCAGGTCGGATAATTTTTTGGCAACGCTGGACCGTATTGCGCTGGACTTGGGCGGATCGTCAGCCGCTTTGGAAGATTATATCAGCAAAGAGGCCGGCGGTGTTCTGCCTGATTTTGGTGCAGATGACCTGTTTTATGAAACAAAAGGCAAGCTATATGCCTATGCGATGATTTTGCAGGCCCTTGAGGTTGATTTCTCCAAAGTGATCAGTGAACGCGAACTCGGAGGTATTTACCGGGAATTGCTGCAATCTATGCTGTCAGCTTCAACCCTTGATCCGCTGGTGGTTTATAATGGGGCTCCAGACAGTATGCTGGCCAATCATTTGTCCATGCAGGGCTTCTATCTGCTGAGGGCGCGCACCCAGTTGAAAGAGGTAACAAACATCTTGCTTAAGTAATTCAAGCTTGCAAGCAAGGCGTGTGGCTGGCACTCTGGCATCATGTTAGGCGACAAAAACAGACCTCAAGGTGAAATTCACGGACCGATCCGGCCGATCAAGAAGCGGCGGCGCAAGCTGGTTGTTGTTGTGGACGATTCGCCTGAATCAAATGTTGCCATCCGTTTCGCAGCAGCGCGTGCAGCGCATATAACTGGTGGTGGTTTGATTTTGTTTCACTGTATTCGCCCGGGCGAGTTCCAACACTGGATTGGTGTTGCCGACCGGATGCGCGAAGAAGCCCGTGAAGTTGCCTCTGAGCTGCTTGAGGCGGTTTCTTCTAAATTAAACGCTTACTGCGGTGTTGAACCCACGATTGTGATCGCTCAAGGGGACCCACAGGAAGAATTGCTGAACTTTATCAAAAGCCAAGAAGATATTTTTGGCCTTGTGCTTGGGGCTGGCGCTGAGGGGGAACCGGGGCCGTTGGTGGATTATTTCACCGGCGCTGAAATTTCTAATTTGCCCTGTCCGGTGATATTGGTTCCGGGCGGTATGAGCAACGAACAAGTTGATGCAATGGCCTAGGTGGCTTTTGGTCGCCGGCCTTAGGGCTGCTGCGGTTTCAAATCCTTAAAAAGCGCCGCCAACCCTTCATGATAGGTTGGATATTTCAAATCCAGTCCCAGTGTTTTTTTAACCTTTTTGTTGCTGACACGCTTGTTCTCCGTATAAAAACTGCGCGCTGTTTGGGATAGGTCGGCCTTATTAAAATTGATTGCGTCTGCTAGGTCTGTGCCTAACATTTTGGCGGCGGCTTCTATCACATCTTGTGGCGGAGCGGGTAGATCGTCGCTTAGATTATAGATACCGTCTTGGTGGGGATTTTCTAAAAAAGCCCATAGGATTTCGCTTATATCCTCAAGATGGATACGGCCAAAGATTTGTCCCGGCTTGATGATACGCCGCGCCTTTCCAGCAAGAATAGTTTCCAGTGCATTGCGGCCGGGGCCATAGATGCCAGCCAGCCGGTAGATAAAGCAGGCGCTTTGGGTGTGTTTCCGTGCGGCAGCCTGCCATGCTCTTTCTGCCGCTAGGCGGTTGTGGCCGCGTGCCAGCGATGGGGTGGGCGGGGTGGTCTCATCAACCCAGCCGCCGCCGTGATCGCCGTAAACATTAGTGCTTGAAAGATAATGGATGGCCGTCAGAGCCACTTGTTGTTCCAGCCAACTTTTCCAGATACCTAAAAAGGGGTCACCATTTGCTGTTGGTGCGCTGGTGATCAAAAGGTGGCTAACAGGTGTGCGGGTGTTTAAGTGGCCTGCATCAGCCCGGACGGTCCGGTAGCCCTCGGCTTCTAGCTTTTGTTTGCTGTCGAGGGTGCGGTAACTGGCCGTTACCTTCCAAGAGGCAGCTTGGGCGCGTTTCATGATAGGCGCTGCGCAGTAACCGGGACCAAAAACCAGCAGATGTTTCACCTTTTAAGCTCCTTATCATGGCCGGGTTAATAGCCGGGGTATTCAGCCGGGCATTGGGTAGCATATTGGATCGTGCGTCCGGCAATGCATTTGTCAGTGCTTTAGGCCAAGGATTACCCCAAGGATCACCCAAAGCTTGCTCGGGGCTTTAGTCAAAGATTGGTCAGGGAAAATCTAACATGCACAATTGCCTTGAAAATGCCACCGCTGTTATGCAGTGTGCCGCGCATGCGTAAATTGATC
>WFTS01000029.1 GCA_015485385.1 Kordiimonadales bacterium
ATGGAAAGCCTCAACGAACGCGAGAAAAACATTTTAACCGAACGCCGCCTCTCGGACCCGGCAAAAACATTAGAGCAGCTTTCCGTTGAATATGGTGTAAGCCGCGAACGCATCCGCCAAATAGAAGTGCGCGCCTTTGAAAAAGTGCAAAAGGCCATGCGCCTAGCAGCCAGCGAGACAGGCAAGGGAAATCTAAACCTAAATTAAAAGGGTAATCTAAACCTAAAGCAACCAGAAGAATTAGCCCGGGAACCCAAACGCCCCTAAGCGAAAATTACCGCGTAGGGGGGCGTTTTAAAAGGTTTACTTTTGGAGTTTTGTCTTCTTCCTTGCCAAGCACTTCATGGCCCCAAAGTTCAACAAGCTCTTGTTTTTGTTGGTTAATGCTTTTAATACGGTCTTGAGACAATCCTTGCATAACCATGGCTGCGATCATCGGGCCAACATAATTCAGCGCATAGCCAACACCTGCTGCACCCCACATGATAATCCATGTATTTGGGCTTACAATAACACGTTCAAAGGCGGCCCCATTTGCCCAAACATCGCCGATCATCACCAATACGCCCGCACTATTGGCGAAACCAACACTGATTGTGCGCTCGCTTTTAAAGGTCCCTTTGGCTGTTAACCCCAAAACAATTGTTGGCAATATGCCAAGAGCTATCAACATGGCGACTTCGGGCTTGAAAAAGGCCAAAAACACCAAGCCAATAATAAAAAGCACGCCCCCAATATTGCTGTCACTTTGCCGACGGCGGCGGCGGGGATAGATCGGCTTCTTAATTGGGTTTACAGCTTTTTTAAGGGTAGATTTCTTCACCATTTTTTACCCTTTCACAAACGTCATAAGAGAAACCATCGCAAAAAAGACCATGGCCGCCATAAGCGCACCCATAAAGCCTTTTTTTCTGGCTTCTGCATCTGCTGGAGTAATTTTTTTCGAAAGTCTGGCTTTTTCTTTATCTAGTTTTGCAACCAAATTACAAGCCTGAGAGAACTCTCTAGCATCAAGAGCCTGCACCTTAGACATGTTAATTTCTGTCGAAAGCTTTGAAATATCGCCGCCCTTTTTTAGTTTCTCTAAAGCCGCCTGAACATGTTCTCTGCGCTTTTTATTCTTTAAATTCCGTACGGCCGGGGTCAGGCCAATGACCAACTTCTCAGTCAGATGTGGGAGCGCCTCCACTTTCAAACGCGTTTGCAGCATACCAAAAAATTCGGCGGTTAAGCTGTTAAAGCGGGCGGGATTGCTTTGTGCGGCTGCGAGATTATTAAATTCTCGTTCCATATCCGTACCATGCGATGCACAAAAGGCAGCAACATGCCGATCCAGCAAAATATTTTTGCCGCCCCCGGCTGACGACAAACGGTCCAAAGCCCGCATCATCTGAAGCATGGAGCCAATCCAAACATTCCTAAAGCGCAGGCTAGCGCACGGTAGAATTGGGTTCAATTCATAAAGCACGCGTTCCAGACCGCGCCCCAACTGAGTGCTTGATCCATGCTCTAAAATCGAGGCCAGCGCACTAAACTGTGACTGAAGCTTAGGATTTCTATCCCCGGTAATCTCAACCAATGCGGTGATGAATTTTGTGTCCACTAATTCCAGCAACATCGTCATGGTTTCCCGGTCATCCCGGGCAAAACAATCTGCGAACAATGCTGGAATACCGCCAAGTGTAAGCGCGAGGCCTTTATAATAAAGTGGCCCAGAAGGGTGCAAAAATGCGCACACTCTGGCCACCATCTTTGGGTCATCCGCCCTTGGTCCGCCATACCCTTCAGAAGGCCGCACATCTAACGAATATTCTAGGCGCTCGCTATAAATTTCGTCCCGGAATGCCGTTTGCACCCAAGATGGGAAATCCAAACTTTTGATATAAGCTGCCGCATCTTTAGGGTTTTTACCAAAAGCATGTGCCAGCAAGCGGCGATCTACATATGCAACACCCATAAAATTGGTGGGCTTATTCATGCTCCAGGACGCCATCCCTGTGCGTTTGTTTTTGCTTAGACCTTCGAACCAATCAAGAACTTCTTCAGCGCCCCACCGCTCGTCGAGTTCATCGGCCATTAGCCCCCGAATTAAGGTGCCTATGGCGCCGGGAATGTCGCGTCCACCAGACAGAGCCCAATAAGACCCTTGATTAATTCGCGCCATAATAAGGTTGGTTCTATTGCGTCCCTGCCACAGTTTCTCCCCAAAATGTAAACACTGTAATGTGGCGCCTAACTGATAATAATCAGCCGGAAAATCACCTGGGCCGCGCACCGCATCATCCGCCAGTGCAAGTTCAAGAGGTTCCAAAGCAAACGGGTTTTTATACCCCGCTGGTGCGCTGTAACATTCACCAATGACAATATCGTCAGATTTTTCGGAGGCAAAATATAGCCGAGTTGGCTTGACCATACGGTGCGTTTGACCGGCTTTATGCAAAGCAGCAAAGGCCTTCAGTGCCGCAAGAACGGCCCCCTCTCGCAACCGGGCGGCATTCAGCCTTGGGTGTAATGTCCCATCCTCTTTCATCAATGCACCGCCTGTAGGGCGGGTAAAGATTGTTACCAAGCGCTGCTTATTACCATTGATGGCAATATTCATGAGGCCCCGATCAATCGGGTTAATCATGTTTACGATCGGGTTGGATTTGAACGCATTATAAAATTCATTGCGAATAGGCACCGTTGGGGAATGCACCATCGCAAAAATATCAGCCGACTTATTTTTTTTATCGACAGCTTTAAAGGCATCCCCGCCATGCGAGTCAAACTCAGGCAAAGGCAAAGATGTTATCACTTCATAGCGATCCCCAAATGCACTTTGACCAGATGGGATGGGTGTTGTCTCGCCGCTCAAGCGTTTATCCTTACGTTCCGACAGGCCTCCCACAGCCCGCAATCAATAGCTAAAACTTGCTAAGGGTATACTATCCTTAGCTTTATAAAGTTAACGAATAAGAATCATATACCGGAAAAATGATAAATGTCACAAAAAAACGCCGCAAAAGCGAAAGCTTAGCGACGTTTTTCCTAAATATTGAAATCCCTTATGGCTTAAATGGGTCTTTCACCAAAATCGTATCATCCCGTTCAGGGCTTGTTGAAAGCAAGGCAACAGGCACACCGATCAGTTCCTCAATTCGGCGAATATATTTAACGGCCTCGGCAGGGAGATCCGCCCAACTCCGCGCCCCGAAAGTGGTTCCAGACCAGCCTTCCATGGTTTCATAAACAGCCTCGACGCTTGCTTGATCTTCCATGCCATACGGCAAATAATCTACAATTTCGCCTTTATGTTTATAACCAGTGCAAACTTTCAGCTCTTTCATACCATCAAGCACATCAAGCTTGGTCAAAGCAATTCCGGTCACGCCCCCAATAGCAAGGCTTTGCCGGACAAGGACGGCGTCAAACCAACCGCAGCGGCGCGGGCGCGCAGTAACGGTGCCAAATTCATGGCCCTTTTCGCCAAGAAATTTACCAATTTCATTGTCTTGCTCGGTTGGGAACGGGCCTTCACCCACGCGCGTGGTATAGGCCTTGGTAATGCCAAGGATATAGCCAAGGCTTGATGGACCCATGCCAGACCCGCCAGCCGCTTGGCCTGCGACGGTATTAGACGAGGTTACATAAGGGTATGTGCCGTGATCAATATCGAGCAAAGTCCCTTGTGCGCCCTCGAACAAAATCCGTTTGCCATCATTTTCTGCTTTTTCAAGCGTGCGCCAAACATTGCTCATAAACGGCAATATCTGATCTGCGATAGCCATCAAATCATCGGCGATAACTTTACCGTCCATGGCTTCGTGACCAAGGCCAAGGCGCAAAGCATTATGGTGCGTAAGTGCCACCTCTAAGCGCGCCTCCACCATTTCACGAGACTGTAAATCACACACGCGTAGCGCCCGGCGTCCAACCTTATCTTCATAAGCAGGGCCAATACCCCGCCGAGTTGTGCCAATTTTAACGCCCTTTGTCGCGTCCTCGCGCAAGGCATCAAGTTCACGGTGATACGGCATAATCAACGTTGCATTCGCCGCCACTTCAAAACTTGCAGGGGTTATCTCAACACCCTGCCCACGCAGCTTCTCCATTTCAGACAGCAAAGCCCACGGATCAACAACAACACCGTTGCCGATCACACTTTTTTTGCCGCCTCGCACAATACCCGAAGGCAAGAGCGAAAGCTTGTAAACTTCTGTGTCAATCACAAGGGTGTGGCCAGCATTATGACCGCCTTGAAAGCGCACAACCACGTCCGCGCGTTCAGAGAGCCAATCAACAATTTTACCTTTGCCCTCGTCGCCCCATTGGGAGCCAACAACAACAACGTTGCCCATGCCAAAACCTCATAAGTTGGATGCCCAAACCGGGGCGCTAGAGCGCTGTGACAGCGCCGTCGAAATACAGATGACTACAGCTAAGTCGAGCCGCTTCTTTGGGGGCATCTTGCTCTTCTGTCAAGCCTTGAATCGTGCGCCAGCCCTCAGCGCGCAATTTATCAGCCTCCTCGGTGGATGTCTCAAACGGGAGGTAAAGTTTATTCGCCGCGTCCACGCATGGCAGGGCATCCATAAGGCTATCCAGATAAACGGAAAATCCTGTTGCATCTTCATCCGAGCCGTCCGGGTGGATAACACGGTAGCGTCCACCCCGGCCAAGTTCCGCCTTGCCGCCACGTGCGAACAGCGCAAAACCGATACCGCTTTTATATTCAAACCCATGAGTTTCGCATGGATCAATAGTGATCATCAGGTCTGGCAAGCGGTCGATCAACATGGCCACAAGCTCGCCAAGGCGCCCAATCAGGTCTGCTGCACCGCCTTCAAAGCCGATATTATTTAGGGTTTCCATTGCTGCCGCAGCCGTACCGGTTGCAGACAACAACGATGAAAATAGCGCCCGAGGTTCATCAGCCAATTGCCCCAACGCGCCAACATCTTTTGCGTCAAGCGCCTCAAGAACACGGGTTCGGACATTGATATCCAAGCCAAAGCTTTCACACAAAATACCCGCCAGTGGTGCAAGTGTCAGATCAAGCGATAACCCTTTGATACCAACTGCACCAAGCGCCTCAACCGCAACCGCAATCACTTCCAGTTCAGCTTCAACACTGCTGCTGCCTACCAGCTCAACACCCGCCTGAATAAATTGGCGTGCAGGGCGAATTTGGCTGCCTTTGGTTCTCAAGACACTTCCAGCATATGCAAGACGTATGGGGCGCGGAGCATCGCCAAGCCGTGTGGCCGCAAGCCGCGCCATTTGGATTGTCATATCCGAGCGCACCGCCATCATGCGCTGAGTATCGGGATCCATGACCCGAAACATCTGATGACCGCGTGCAGCACCAGCACCAACTAGAAGGCTATCTTCATACTCAACAACAGGCGGTGAAACCCTGTCATAGCCGTGGGAAAGGAAGGTGTCCACCAAACCGCGTACAAGTGAAGCTTCTTGCTCCGCGCGCGGGGCAAGCTGGTCCCTAAATCCTTCAGGTAACAGCGCCTGACGAGCATATGCACTGCCCGTGGTTTTCTTTGAAGCCCCATTCATCGGGTCATTCCTTTGTTTTTCACACCAGTTAAACGAAACGCCTAAAGTAAAGCCACAGTTCCTGCCCACTGCCCACAAGCCCTTTATAGGGGCTTGTGGATCAGACTTTAAGCCTTACCTTTTAAAGGTTAGGCGTTTTGCTTGACGTACATGCGCAAGTGCAGCCACTTGGTCAAGCACTATATCCTTCAGCGGCTGATCAACAGCCACTAGGGCAACGGCTTCTTCGCCCTCAATGCGTCTACCAAGTGCAAATGTTGCAACATTCACCCCGTTATAGCCCAGCAGCGAGCCAAGCGCGCCGATAAAGCCCGGCTTGTCGTCATTGACCACATAGAGCATATCAGGCGCAAGTTCTGCCTCAAGGCGTACACCGTCCACGTCCACAAGACGCGGTGCGCCGTTGGCAAACAAGGTGCCTGCAACCGTGCGTTCCCCCCGGTCAGTTTCAACCGTTAGCCGAATGAAAGTATGATAATCGCCTTCGCGGTCATGCTTTACTTCGGTGATCTGGATATTGCGCTCTTTGGCAACTACCGGCGCATTGACCATATTGACGCTGCTCATCAAAGGCGACAAAAGCCCCTCCAAAACAACCGCCGTCAAGGGGCTAGTATTTAGGTTTGCCACATGGCCTTCATATTCAATCACAACCCGTTTCAGACCGGTTTCGGTAATCTGCCCCGCGAAGCCACCGATTTGCTCTGCCAAGGCCATATAAGGCTTGAGCTTAGGCGCTTCTTCCGCACTCAGTGAGGGCATATTCAAGGCGTTGGTCACGCCGCCCGTTAGCAAATAATCAGAAAGCTGCTCGGCAACTTGCAAGGCCACATTCACCTGTGCTTCGCTTGTAGAGGCACCCAAATGCGGGGTGCAGATCACGTTCGCATGGCCAAACACAGGGCTGTCTTTCGCGGGTTCAACCTCGAACACATCCAAGGCCGCACCAGCGACTTTGCCGCTGTTCAAAGCGTCCAAAAGCGCCGCTTCGTCCACCAAGCCGCCGCGCGCACAGTTTACAATACGCACACCGTCTTTCATTTTGGCAAAAGCGTCTTTGCCCACAATACCGCGTGTTTGCTCGGTCAAGGGCGTATGGAGGCTAATCACATCAGCGCGCGCGAACAGTTCGTCCAGCTCAACCTTCAAAATGCCCAGATCAGCGGCGCGTTCCACAGCGAGGAATGGGTCATAGGCGATCACTTTCATCTTGAGGCCCAAGGCACGCTCAGCAACGACAGAGCCAATATTACCGCAGCCAATCAGCGCGAGGGTTTTGCCTGTAAGCTCCATGCCCATAAAGCGGGATTTTTCCCACTTACCGGCATGTGTTGAGGCGTTTGCTTCGGGGATTTGCCGCGCCAGTGCCATCATCATCGCAATCGCATGTTCGGCGGTGGTAATAGAGTTTCCAAACGGCGTGTTCATAACC
>WFTS01000030.1 GCA_015485385.1 Kordiimonadales bacterium
CCCGTTCAGAGATATAGCTGTTTTTCATAATCTGCGGCAAGTCGTCGATGTCTTGGCTAGCGGCATTAAGGTGACATTCAGCCAGCGTCCAGTCCTGCCGGTATTTTGCTTTCATATAATCGTAATATTGTGCCGCTCGCCATTCGGGGCTGAATTGCGCGCTGCCCCTTAGGGTTTCTATCAGCGCTTGTGGCCAATCGGTGGGTTTGGTGTCAGCGTATAAATAACCGGTGAGTACAAATTGCGCATACATTTCTTCAAATTTTCTACCGCCCCGAAATATGGTCAGCATGCGTGCGCCGTCGGTATACATGCCCAGCAACCGTTGGGGGTAGAGGTTGATCACCCCCAGAAACAGGGTGGAAAAGCCCGTAAATCCAAGCAAAAATTTAGCCCACCCTGGGGCTGGGGAAAACAAAAGAATGCAGAAGGCTAATAGAAGAAAAGAGGCAAGTGGCCCGCCGGCTATAAACAGCGACAGCGCCTTTTTCAAGCCGACGTTTTGCGTGGGAATACATAGTGTGTAGCCACCGCTTATGCCGCGCTGCACGCTAAATTTCGGCCATGCTTTACCCGCAGAAAATTCCCAATGCAAGGGTCCGGCGGTCATAATGACAGGGGTTAGTCCAGCAAAAATGCCAAGCAAAAGATGGCCTAATTCATGGATTAATACCGTAAGCAAAAGCCCCAAAACAAACGAAGCCAACAGGATTACAACAGCCGCTGGTTTGCTAACACCCATATCGCTTGCGCTTGGTAAAAAATCCACACCTGATTTGGCTACGAAATACCCAATAACCCCGCCGATGGCCGCTTGCAGTAGAAATTTGACAATTTTCTTTGTTTTTTTCATGTTAAAGTAGCTCTATGGTTATCAAAGATTGCTTTTGTTCATTAGCGCAGAATAGCGCGCAGAGGAATAAAATTATTCAAGTCGATTATGTCAGCTTCAAAATGGCTGTTGGTTTTGGTTTGGCACCTAGAACAAATTTGCCCAAGCCTCAAGCTAAGCGACATTGTGCGCGACGCCGCCGGTTGGGCCAAAGCGCAACTTAAATGAGAAGCATAAGGCTAAAGCCCCACCAGTTTGGCACAAGGAAGTGCTAAATCGGTTTATCTATCCAAAGGGGAAAGTTGCAAACTAGCCAAAAATAAAGCCGCACTATAAAATCCGGCTTTATAATTTTAACGCTGGTTTCATCGTTTAACGCGGGCGGCGGCGTAGGGGCTGATTGCCGCCTCCTGATTTTGCGCCAGCCGATTTGCCGCTTGCAGGTTTTCTGAAGGCTTTGGTTTGCTGGACCTTGGCTTTACGCGCAGCAACGGCCGGGCGCTTTTTGGCTCCCGCTTTGGCTTTACGTTTGTTGGCGCTTGGGTCAACCCGTTTTGCCGTTTTACGCGTAAGAGGTTTGGCCGCAGCCTCCGCAGGCTTAGCCCATTCGCCGCTTTGTGTGTTGCTGGCTGATTTACGGCTGGCTGTTGTTTTTTTAGGAGAATCTGAGCGTTTTTCAAATGTACGTTCGGCCCTGTATTCTGCATTTTCACCACCGCGCCAAGGCTTTTCCTGACTTGATCGCTTAGATGTGCGGCCCTCCTCTGTGGGGTCATAATTTGACCCGGAACTGACAGTATTACCGCGTTTCTTCGCGCGCTTATCCCATGGTTTGTTGCCGCCTCCAGCTTTAGACCTAGGTGCATTTGACCGGGCAGTGTTAGGCCGGGCAGTGTTAGAGCGGGCGCCACTTGGACCGCCCATCTTCAGCTTATAGGGATGGTTATCATCCACCGGAATTTTCATCTTGATCAGGCCTTCAATATCCTTCAAATGCCTGAGATCATTTTTGCCGCAAAGCGTGATCGCGCGGCCACTATTTCCTGCTCGTGCAGTACGACCAATTCTATGGACATAGCTTTCAGCCTCAACCGGCACATCCATATTGATCACATGGGTAATATCGGTAACATCAATGCCGCGTGCGGCGACGTCTGTTGCCACCAACACGTCAAAACGACTATCGCGGAAGCCGTTGATCACGCGCTGCCTGAGTGCCTGTTTTTTATCGCCGTGGATAGCCTCGGTTTTAAAACCCTGCCTTTTAAGAAAATCCGCCATATGGTCAGCGTCCCGGCGCGTGCGAACAAACAACAGCATCTTTTCTGGCTGCTCGGCTTCGATCAGATCCAAAAGCAGATCATTCTTTTTATGACCCGGGACAAACATCACTTTATGGTCTAAATTATCTGCGATAGTGGCTTGGCGCGCGGCCTCTACACGCACAGCATCGCGCAATAGCGTTTCTGCAAGTTCACTAACTTTGTGGTTCATGGTTGCAGAAAACATCACCGACTGATGGCCTGAGGGCAGTTTTTTAGCAATAAACCGAACTTCCTCAACAAAGCCCATATCCAGCATCCGGTCAGCTTCATCAAGGACAAAATAGTCTGCTTCATCCAAGTAAATATTACCTTGCTTCATATGGTCCCGAAGTCGCCCGGGTGTTGCGACCAAAATGTCCACACCGCGCCTTAAAATATGCACCTGTGTGCGGTAAGGAGCGCCGCCGTAAACAGTGCAACAGCGCGCCGAAGTACCGCCTGATAATTCTTTGATCTTATCCGTGATCTGGATAGCCAATTCCCGCGTCGGCGCCAAAATTAACGCGCGCGGCATGCCGGGTTTTGGTTTGTCTGAATAGGCCGCTAGACGTTCCAGCATTGGGATCGTGAAGGCAGCGGTTTTGCCGCCGCCGGTTTGTGCCACACCGATCAGGTCGTTGCCTTCCATCAAAATTGGAATTGCCGCCGCTTGAATATCTGTTGGTTTATCAAAGCCAAGGGTCTCAATCGCACGCAAAATAGGCGCGCAAACGCCCAGCGTTTCAAAGCTAGTCATATCTAATGTCTCATTGGTTAAGGGTTGCTGCGTAGATGTGCTACGCTGTGCAACGCGTTAATTTAAGCGGGAACGCTTTTTCCTTAACCGGCAGGGAGTTACCCTTTTAACAGGGGCTGCTTTGGTGTGCGTGAATACACGCGGAAACCTCGTTCATTTGGGCAAAGCCCCAAAGGACTTAGCGGCCAAAAGCTTGTCGCCGGGCGCTAAATGCCCCGTGAGGGCCAAAATGTCAAGCTTTGTGAACAGTCAAAATAAAGAAGAAACCAACAACGGCGTGCATTAGTTTTTAGCTTGAGCCCCGCCAAGTACCGTAAACGCCGCCCCTAAAATCGGGCCGTGACCATATTTATCTTGCAGTAAAATCGCCATATGGTCAGCCCCAAGCGCGAGGCCATCTGAGATATTAAGCTGATAGCTTTTCGCTTTGCCATCCCAGTCTTCAATGATGCTACTGCCCAAAACAATGTTGGTATAATGCAGCATACGGCCTTGGTTCTCACCATCGCCTATCTTCACCATTGCATCGCCCAAATACCAAACCACCCGCACCGCAACCATTTTCATGTCGGGACGTTCATCCAGTGAAACTGTAATTGTATCCACACCGCGTACCAATTTCGGATTGAGATTGGGCCTCGGTGTGGCCTTTGCTTTTTCAATGCTGGCACGGACATCGTTTGCGTCTGAGCCAACGCTTTGCAAGCGTCCATCAAACACCATTTGCGGCGTAAAAACACCGCCACGGCCAAATCTCTTATTGTAGGCAGTTTGGCGCATACTATTATAAGGATCTGCGAAAGTATCTTCCCAGCCAAGACGGTCCCAATAATCCACCGCCCACGAAAGCGTCAACAAGCCGGGCCGATCCCGCAGGGTTTTCAAAATGGCATCCGCCGGAGGGCAACTTGAGCAGCCTTGACTTGTAAAAAGCTCAATCACTGTCAAACGGTCACTGCCCTCAGTCTTCACTGCCGCGCCAGCCTCTGCTCTGACCGGCAACACCACAAAAAGGGCTAAACTGATTGCTAAAAGTGTTTTTTTCATAAATAGAGAATACGCTGCTTTTCTGTCACTAACCAATCACCTGTATGTGACTGTTAAATCCATCTTTTTCCATCTAAAGCAAGCGCGGATGATTTTGCAAGCTTTGCCGAACAGAATGCCCCCGTAAATAGGCATAATTTACACAAAGCTTGCATTTCTTAGGGGGCAGGGCATTTAAGGGTCGAAGACTTGAGTGTCTGGTTCTAAACTGCGATATTTATGCAGAAAGGGCGGCGGCCGTCTCCGCGGTATCCTTTATGGGATGTTCAAGTCTGCCGATCATTTCTTTTGGCACCACTTGCCAGAACTGCTCACGCTTGGTGTGCCAATTCAAAAGAAGTGTCATTGCCCAACGGCTATGTGTCTCGCTTTGATGCTCTTCAATCAAGGCCATCAACACCGCTTCCCACTGAACACTGCCCAGCCGGTTGATCAGAACACTTTCGTGATTGACATGCTCCTCAAAACTACCGTCAGCATCATAGACAAATGCCATTCCGCCGGTCATGCCTGCGCCAAAATTATCGCCTGCACGGCCCAATATCACTGCCGTACCGCCTGTCATATATTCGCAACCATTTGCACCGCACCCTTCCACCACAACAGTGGCACCCGAATTGCGCACAGCAAACCGCTCGCCCGCGCGGCCAGCAGCAAACAATTTCCCTGACGTAGCCCCGTACAGAACCGTATTGCCAATAATGGTATTGTCTTGTGAATTAAAGGTTGCACGGTTAGAGGGTCGGACAACAATCGTGCCGCCTGACAACCCCTTGCCGACATAATCATTAGCATCGCCCGCGACCTCAAGTTTCAGGCCCTGAACCGCAAAAGCGCCAAGCGATTGCCCTGCCGAGCCGCGAAGCCGCACAGTCACATGATCTGCTTTCAGCCCTGTCATGCCAAACGTGCGAGTGATTTCTGAGGAGAAGCGCGTTCCCACCGCTCGTAATGTATTTTGAACGCTGTAGGTAAGCTGCATCTTCTCTCCCTTAGAGAAAACCGCCTGTGCATCAGCAATCATTTGTGCGTCTAGCGAATCAGGTACGGGGTTGCGCTCTGTCATCGTGCAAATGTGTTTCTGGCCGCGTCCGCCCACTTGCACCAACAAAGGGTTCAGATCCAGATCATCCAAATGGTCAGCCCCTCGGCTTACCTGATGCAAAAATTCTGTCCGGCCAATGATGTCCTCTAATCTTTCAACGCCTAAATCCGCAAGAATTTCACGGGTTTCTTCCGCTATGAAAGAGAATAAGTTCACCAATTTATCGGCGCTGCCACTGAATTTTTTACGCAAGGCATCATCTTGTGTGCAAATGCCAACAGGGCATGTGTTTGAATGACATTGCCGCACCATAATACAGCCCAACGCCACCAAGGATGCCGTACCAACACCGTATTCTTCTGCGCCAAGCATCGCGGCGATAACCACATCACGGCCCGTTTTGATGCCGCCGTCTGTCCTAAGCTTTACCCGGTGCCGCAGACCATTCAGTGTAAGCACCTGATTAACCTCAGCGAGGCCGATTTCCCACGGTGTACCAGCATATTTAATACTGGTCTGAGGGCTAGCGCCTGTGCCGCCGTTATGGCCCGAAATCAAAATAACATCCGCATGAGCTTTTGCCACACCAGCAGCGATGGTGCCAATCCCAGCTGAGGAGACTAATTTCACGCAGACTTTGGCCCTCGGATTAATCTGTTTCAGGTCATAAATCAGCTGGGCTAAATCTTCGATGGAATAAATATCATGGTGCGGCGGCGGGGAAATCAATGTCACACCGGGAGTAGAGTGCCGAAGCTTGGCGATCATATCTGTGACCTTAAAGCCCGGCAACTGCCCACCCTCTCCGGGTTTTGCCCCTTGCGCCACTTTAATTTCAATTTCCTCACAAGCGTTTAAATATTCTGCCGTCACACCAAAGCGGCCAGAAGCAATCTGCTTGATCGGGCTGTTGGCATTGTCGCCATTTTCAAACGGTGTATAGCGGCGCTTATCCTCTCCGCCTTCGCCCGAGACAGACTTTGCCCCAATGCGGTTCATAGCAATTGCCAATGTTTCATGTGCCTCTTTAGACAGTGCGCCCAAGGACATGCCCGGCGTGATAAACCGTTTGCGCAACTGAGTAATGCTTTCCACATTCTTAAGCGGAGCCGCAGGGCCCGCACGACGAAACCCTAAAAGGTCTCGTAAATTTACCGGCGGCAGATTATGCAGTCCCCGTGAATATGTAAGATATTTGGCATAATTATCATCAGCAACTGCAGACTGTAAAAGATGGATCAATTGGCCATCATGCGCATGTACCTCCTCGCCGCGCCGGTAGCGGTAAAGCCCTCCGATAGGAAGCGCTGGGGCATCTTGAGAAAATGCTTTTGCATGTTGCTCAAGCACTTTTTTCTGAATACCCGCAAGGCCAATGCCAGAAATTTTAGTTGGCATGCCGGGGAAAAATTCCGCCACCAAAGCCCGAGACAAACCAAGCGCTTCAAAATTATTTCCGCCCCGATATGACGAGACAATCGAAATACCCATTTTCGACAGAATTTTAAGAAGCCCTTGATCAATGGCCTCACAGGCGCGCACGATACAGTCCGTTAGGTCATAGTCTCCAAACAAGCCTTTAGCTTGTCTGTCCGCAATCGCATCCTGCGCCAAATATGCATTCACAGTTGTCGCACCCGCCCCAACAAGGACCGCAAAATAATGGGGGTCCAAGCATTCTGCAGCCCGCACATTCAAGCTGGTAAAGGTTCTAAGACCATTTTCCACCAGATGGGTGTGGAGCCCACCTGTGGCCAATATCATTGGTATCGGCGCCCGAGTTTCGCTGATATTTTCATCCGTTAAAAATAGATGCCCTCGGCCCTCACGCACAGCGTCTTCGGCCTCAATCCGGATACGCGCCAGGGCTTGCCGCAAAGCCCCTGGTCCACCACAGGCATCAAACGTACAGTCAATCACATCTGCCGACGATCCAAAATGGGTGATTAAAGACTGCCATTCCCGGTTCGAGAGCACAGGGCTATCAAGCACAAGAGCGCCTTTTTGCGTGTGGCCTTCATCAAGAACATTAGCAAAATTACCAAAACGAGTCTTCAGGCTCATGACCCTGTGTTCACGTAAACTGTCAATCGGTGGGTTGGTCACTTGGCTGAAGTTCTGTCTGAAATAATGTGATAAATTCCGGTATTTGGCAGAAAGAACCGCCAGAGGGGTATCATCACCCATTGATCCGGTAGCCTCTTTTGCATTCATCACTTGCGGCTGCAGAATCAGCTCTAGATCTTCATGGCTTAAACCTGCAACAATTTGGCGGCGGCGCAGATCATCGCCCGTATAAGATGCCAATTCCTCGCCTTTATAACCGGGCAATTCTTCGGTTGAATTCAAATCTGTCACCCATTCGCCAAACGGCTGCGATGCGGCGAGTTTGTTTTTGATCAGGCGGTCATGATACAGACGGCCTTCTTTAAGATCGAGAGCGATCATCTGGCCGGGGCCAAGCGCGCCTTTTTCTCGAACATCTTCTTCTTCGACAACCACCATGCCTGTTTCGGATCCAACGATCAGAAAACCATCGTTGGTCACAGTGTAGCGCATGGGCCTCAAACCACTTCGGTCTAACCCTGCGATAACCCAGCGCCCATCGGTTGCAGCCATGGCGACCGGACCATCCCATGGCTCCATTACACTATTGGTATAAGCATACATATCCCTGTGGGCCTTAGGCATGGAATGTTTATTCGACCAAGCTTCTGGCACCAACATGGTTTTAACCATTGGGGCAGCCCGGCCCGCGCGCACCATTACTTCAAACACGGCATCCAGCGCCGCACTGTCGGATGCCCCTTTTGGCACCACGGGTTTAATATCTTCAGAATGATCCCCAAACGCGATTGATGCCATCCGGATTTGATGGCTTTTCATCCAGTTTAAATTTCCTCTGATGGTATTGATCTCGCCGTTATGCGCCAGCATCCGAAACGGTTGAGCCAGCCACCACTGAGGAAAAGTATTAGTACTATAGCGCTGATGATACACCGCATACGCCGAGACATATTTATCGTCCATCAAATCAGGATAAAAGATCGAAAGCTGCTCTGCGAGAAACAAACCCTTATAAATCACCGACCGACTTGAGAGCGAGCATATGTAAAAATCTCCGACCTGATTTTTTATAACGCTGGCTTCAATGCGGCGACGGATAATATATAGTTCGCGCTCAAAGGTTTCATCATCAGCTCCCTTGGTATTGGCGATCATAATCTGTTCTATCTCAGGACGCGTCGCTTCGGCTTTTTCGCCAATAACCGACACATCCACTGGCACCTGCCGCCAGCCGTAAATCGTGTAGCCAAAATGCAAGATTTCAGTTTCAACGATGGTGCGGCAGGTTTCCTGCGCTGATAAATCCAGACGCGGTAAAAATACCATACCCACCGCGATACGGCCTTCGTCCGGCTCATGGCCGGTGGCCTTGATATGCTCGCGGAAAAAGGCTTGCGGAATTTCCAATAAAATACCTGCACCGTCCCCCGTTTTGCCGTCTGCGTCTACAGCCCCCCGGTGCCAAATAGCCTTTAGGGCTTCGATACCGCGCAAAACAACGCTGCGGTTTGGTTTGCCGTCAAGCGCCGCTACAAGGCCAACACCGCATGAGGAATGCTCGTCCATGGGATCGTATAGGCCGATAGGGGCAGGCACATGGTCACCGTAACTGTTCATCGATATTGTCCCTTTATGCCACTTTGGCTTTTTGTGTTTTCAGGTAGGTTTTAATCGACGATGCCGCATCGCGCCCATCGCGGATTGCCCAGACAACTAAAGAGGCCCCGCGCACAATATCGCCAGCCGCGAACACGCCGTCTAGGTTGCTCATCATGCTGGCATGATCAACCGTCACCGTCCCCCAGCGCGACACCCGTAGTTCTGGCGCCCCAAAAAGGGCCGGCAGGTCTTCTGGTTCAAACCCAAGTGCGAGGATCGCAAGATCACAGGGCATCATATAGCTGCTACCGGGCACAGGTTCAGGTGCTTGACGACCAGTCGCATCCGGCGCACCGAGCCGCATCTTATAGGCCCGTACGGCCTCTACGGCAGTCTTACCTACAAATGCTTCAGGTCCAGAAAGCCATACAAATTCTACGCCCTCTTCTTCTGCGTTTTGCACCTCTCGAGCGCTGCCCGGCATATTGGCCCGGTCCCGGCGGTATAAGCATTTCACGGACTTGGCCCCTTGGCGCACAGCTGTACGCACACAATCCATCGCGGTATCACCGCCTCCGATCACCACGACATTCTTGCCCTTGGCGTCAAGGTTGCCGTTGTCATATTCTGGCACTTTATCCCCAAAGCCCTTTTTGTTGGATACAATCAAATAATCCAGCGCCTCGCGGATATTGCCAAGTCCAACACCGGGCACCTTTAAGCCGCGTCCACGGTAAACGCCGGTTGCAATCAATATGGCATCATGTTTTTCACGCAAATCGGCAAGGCCTGCCTCGCGCCCAATTTCAAAATCAAGATGAAATATAATGCCTGACTGTTCCAGCCGACCGGTGCGGCGCCCTACGACGTCTTTTTCCAGTTTAAAACCGGGAATACCGTACACAAGCAAACCACCCGCACGGTCGTGCCGGTCATAAATATGAACCTGATACCCAGCTTTCCTAAGCTCCTCCGCTGCCGAAAGGCCTGCGGGACCGGCTCCGATAATACCGACAGATTGGTCCAGTTCCACAAGAGGCCTGATCGGCCTGACCCAGCCCTCAGACCATGCGGTATCCACAATATATTTTTCCACACTGCCTATTGTGACAGCGTCAAAATCCTTCTCAATTACACAGTTGCCTTCACACAGACGGTCTTGCGGGCAAATGCGGCCACAAATTTCCGGCATATTATTGGTGCTGGACGCCATCAAAAAAGCCTCCTCCAACCGGCCTTCAGCCGTAAGGCGCAACCAATCAGGGATATTATTGCCCAAGGGACAATGAATATGACAAAAAGGAACACCGCACTGCGAACAGCGACTGGCCTGCGCGGTGGCAGACGCTGTATCAAACTCAGCATACACTTCCCTAAAATCAGCCAAGCGCTGCTTGGCGGCGCGCTTTAAAGGCATCTCTTGTTCTAGTGAAACAAACTTTAAAAGTTTTTCGGCCATATTTAACCCTTCAATCCACAAATTTACGAGAACATCCCTGCAAGCCGTAAAAAGGCCGGTGAAAAAAGCTTCCGCATGTGTGTAATTTTATGTCTTCTTATCCCTGGTGAGCGCATTATATGTTCAATTATTGATAAAAACACCCCAAAAATGCCATATAGGTCATATATACTGCCATATAATATTCAGAATTGCGGCTTTTCAAGGGTCTAGCGGTGCTGCCCCGCCTCAAAGAAGTACCGTTTCGGTATTAATATTGAGGTCGTGACCTCACGAATGCGCTGCTATAGGATATTAAAAGGCGGTTTTAACGCATAGGTATTTACGAGTGATTCGGTTGGTTCGGGGGAATGGCGACCATGACATTGTTTCAAATTTTTATCCTTGCTTTGGTACAGGGCATCACTGAATTTCTACCGATCAGTAGTTCGGGCCATTTGATCCTTATTCCGTGGTTAACCGGATGGGCCGATCAAGGCCTGATGATGGATGTATCGGTGCATGTGGGCACG
Organism: Kordiimonadales bacterium; assembly: GCA_015485385.1. GTDB lineage: Bacteria > Pseudomonadota > Alphaproteobacteria > Sphingomonadales > Kordiimonadaceae > Kordiimonas. Next base: position 10,623 of record WFTS01000030.1, read on the forward strand.
CTGGCGGCTGTCCTTTTATATTTCCGGCGCGACACCAAGGGGCTGTTTTTCGCGGGGCTTGGCAGCATGGGTATCGCCCCTGCACGGCGGGCTGTTGAGGGCACCTTTTACGGCAAATTATTTTGGGCTTTGGTGATAGGCACCATCCCGATGGTGATCGTTGGTGGGCTGATGGTGGCAACCGGTGCTAACGACCTGTTGCGCAGCGCGGAGGTTATTGCCACCACCTCAATAGTCTTCGGGCTTATCCTATACTGGGCCGACAAAAAAGGCGCGACCGAGAAAACATTAGAGCGTATGGCGATTAAACCCGCACTGATCATCGGATTGGCACAGGTTCTAGCACTAATCCCCGGGACTAGCCGATCAGGTGTAACCATGACAGCCGCACGCTATTTGGGTTTCACCCGGCCAGAGGCAGCACGCTGGTCGATGTTAATGTCGATCCCTGCGATTATTGCCTCTGGTGCAGCGACAGCCGTAAAAGCGCTTGAAAACGCAACGTCTGAAATGTGGCTAGATGCAGCCATCGGAGCCGGGCTATCGTGCGCAGCCGCAATGCTAGCGATCCATTTCTTAATGCGCTGGCTTGATCATGCCAATATGACCATTTTTGTGATCTACCGCCTGTTATTGGGCATTGCCCTGTTTGCCGCTATCGGCGCTGGTTGGAGTTAGATCACCGCACAGCACACTATAGGCGCTTGACAGCCATCACCCGCCGGGCTAAATCCCCGTGACCAATTCATACGGTGCCCTGATGGCGGAATTGGTAGACGCGCTAGCTTCAGGTGCTAGTGTCCCTTGTGGACGTGGAAGTTCGAGTCTTCTTCAGGGCACCAATTTTCCGACTTGATAGTTTGCTTTCTAAAGCTCGCTAAATGTCACTGCCAGCCGTAATTAAAACTTATACTGATACGGTCATGTTCGGCCATATTCATGGGCACTTCGTGGCGTAGCCAACTTTCCCACAGCAATATATCGCCAACCTTGGGGTCTGCGTAAACAAACGTGCGC
>WFTS01000031.1 GCA_015485385.1 Kordiimonadales bacterium
CCCACTACCTAATATGTGCGTCAGCGCACCCGCGCCGTAAGACGCCGCCATAATCGTCACAGCCAATGCGATCCGCACGAGGAAGCGATCAACAAATTGCGGCATGGTCTCATCTTTATTAAAAAACATAATCGGTTCACCTCTTGATACCTTGAGGTTACAATATGGTATGAATAGGTGCCATGTCAAGGGGTTTTGGGTGACATACTGCACATTATGATACCTCAGGGTATCAATCCTGCACCCTAGAAGGCGGCAACTATTTGAACTCAAAAGCTATTTTTTGGAAAAACGTGACAGGATCAGATAGGTGCCCAGCGCGGCGGCGATACCGGGCAGGCCCTCATAGGTGATAGATGTTAGACCAAGTTGGCGCCACATAAGCGCAACCGTAAGCCCGACCGCCATCACCGATAGCGCCACCCATTCCTTGGGGCGCCGTCCGAGCGCATGAATAATCACCAAGGGGCCGATCGTGCAGGCCAGCGCCGACCACGCAAAAATCACCAAGGTGAACACGTTCGACGAGGCAAAAACACCAATTGCAAGCGCTGCCAAGGTTACGCCAAGGGTGGCGAACCGTTTTGCCCCAACGCCTGCACCCAGTTTGAAATCTTCACTTAGCACCGCAGCGCACGACAGAACCTGACTATCAGTAGTGGACATAGCCGCCGCAAACACGCCGCCGATGACAACCCCAACCGCAAGGCTCGGCAGCAATACACCCGCAAGTGTTGGCAAAGCCAGCTCGGCATCAAAGCCCGCGCCGCCCGTGATATAAAGCCGGGTTGCAAGGCCAACCACAAAGGTGGCCGCCAAAAAAGTTCCCGACCAAAGGAAATAATAAATGCCGGTTTTGCGGGTGTTTTCCGTATGGTCCAGCGCCATAAAACGCACCATCACCTGCGGCTGGCCGGTTACGCCAATGCCGTTGAACAGCCAGCCAAAAGCAAACAGGGCTAAGGCACCTACACCGCCAAAACGCTCAGTCCCCAAGCTAAGATAGTCAGGCGAGACCGCATCCAGTTTGCCAGCGAAATCAGCCATGCCGCCCGCGCCTATAATCGCTGCGACCAGCAGCATCAGCATCGCTGCCATCATCAAAATAGATTGGGCAGCGTCGGTCCAGATGCTGGCCTTCAAGCCACCCGCGAAACAGTAAACCAGTATCAACCCGGCGGCGATCACCGCACCGGCATATTCGTGCCAGCTAAACAGCACATGCAGCGCTTTGCCGCCCGATGAAAACTGTGCCGCAGCATATGTGGTGAGAAACACCAAGGTCAAAATCCCGACCACCGCACGCAGGCGCTTATAATCGCCGCCGTGCCACTTAGCTAGCAGCTCGGCAAAACTAAGCGCGCCGGTTTCGCCAGCCGCTTGGCGCAGCTTTTTGTGGACAAAGCTGTAAGCGATCACATCCCCAAAGAAAAAGCCAAACACCAGCCAAATCGCCGACAAACCGTAGGTGTAAATATAGCCGATCAGTCCGATGAACATATAGCCAGAATATTTGGTTGCCGCCGCCGACAGTGCGGTCAAAACCGGCGACACATCTTGCCCAGCCAGCAGATACTCCGCCCCTTGGCTGGTGCCATCAGTGCCTACGGCTTCAGCCGTAGCACCAGCACCAGTCGCAGCCCCAGCAGGCTTGCGTGCTGACAGAAGGCCGATGACAACAAACACCAGAAGAAAAAATACAAAGCCAATAATTTCCATAAATATGAAACTGCCGCTGGCAGCTATCCCCTCTTGAACCAACCCTATCCCCGCCTTAAAGCGTACGCACAGCGCCTTGTGGACGCAAGCTTTAGAAAGCAAATTCCCCAATCGCGGGGAGCTGCCAGTTGATAGCGCCTTGGCCGCTAGCTTCCAGAAAAGCATTGGCTTTTGAGAAATGGCCGCAGCCAAAAAAGCCCCTGTAGGCCGATAGCGGCGAGGGGTGCGGGGCTTTTAAGACCAGATGTTTGTTACGGTCGATCTTGGCGCCCTTTTTCTGTGCGTGGCTGCCCCACAGCATAAATACGGTTGGCTTTATACGCGCTGCGACGGCTTCAACTACAGCATCGGTGAAAGCCTCCCAGCCCATGCCCTGATGCGATCCGGCCTTACCTGCCTCAACACTAAGGGCCGTATTTAACAGCAACACGCCCACCTTGGCCCACGCGTCCAAATGACCGTGGTTCGGCTGAGAAATCCCCAAATCGCTTGCCATTTCTTTATAGATATTCTTGAGGGACGGCGGCACACCCACGTCCGGCTGCACGGAAAAAGCCAGCCCATGGGCTTGGCCAGCACCGTGGTAGGGGTCTTGTCCCAAAATCACCACCTTCACAGTATCGGGCGGCGTAAGCCTGAGCGCCTCAAAATATTGATCGCGACTAGGATAAACGGTTTTGCCCAAAGCGCGTTCAGTCTCCAAAAATGCTGCAAGCGCCCGCATACTTGGAGTTTCCAGTGCGTCCAGCACTGTATTTTGCCATTCATTCGGTAGCTCAAACACTTTGCCCCCCTGACCCCGCCATCCTTAATCTTTTGACACAGCAAACCATAGAGCAAAAGCCCGGATTAGAAAAACCTCGGTAATTTCATCAAATCCCCATTGGCTATGCCCAGTATTCTAGTGCCAAGCGCGTGACACGCGTGCCATGCCAAATGAAACACTAAATTAGTATATTTTACTAATTAATATATATATTAAACAGTTTAATGAAAAATTATTCTATTCAAGCGGACAATTTCTTCTCTCTTGTTCTGATTTACGCGCGCGCCTATCTACAGAACAGTCGAGCCGTGAGCGTGGCATATTTGTGCAACCTCCCGGCCATATGAACACCGGCAACAGGGCCTTGGTTTTTGGTCTGCTTATACGAACGTTTTAGCCCGGTTATATGAACAAGGAGACATCTCGTGGTGAGCATCCCGGTTTTTTTAACCGCACAAAAACATCATATCCTAATCGTCGGTGCGTCGGCGGCGGCGATGGCCAAAGTGGCTTTGTTTTTGGAAAGTGGCGCGCGCCTTACCCTTGTGTCTCCGGGCAGCAAGAACGCTGTCATAACCGCAGGCCTTGCGTCTGAAAAGCTAACGGTTCAAGACCGTCCCTTTGCAGCAGATGATCTAACCGACAAAACGCTGATCTATATCGCCACCAATGACCAACTAACCGAGGAGCGCGCCCTTCGCCTTGCGCTTGCGAAAAAATTACCGGTCAATGTGGTTGATAAACCTCATAAAAGCACTTTCACAACACCGGCGCAATTTGCGCGCGGTCCTCTGCAGGTGGCTTTTTCCTCAGGCGGCGTAGCCCCCGTTTTCACGCGCCGCCTTCGAAGCAGCCTCGAGCGCATAGCCCCACCAACGCTCGGGGTTTTAGCTGGCGCGGCGGGTCGTGTCCGTGCCCGGATCAAGAGCCTGATCCCGGACGCGACCCGTCGTCGCCTTTTTTGGGATCGGCTTTATGATAATGCTGGCACATTCGCTGATTTAGACGGCGAGACCGTCGAGCGTTTGATCATCGAGGCCGCGCGCAATCACCGCGTTGGCGCCACAACAGGCCAAGTGCAATTGGTGGGTGCAGGCCCGGGTGATCCGGACTTGTTAACCCTCAAAGCTCACCGCGCCTTGCAGCAGGCTGATGTGATTATTTACGACAAACTGGTAAGCCGTGACGTGATCGCACTCGCGCGGCGTGACGCTGAATTGGTGTTTGTCGGCAAGTCAGAGGGCAACCACGGTGTAGGGCAAGAGGGTATCCATGACATTATGGTGCGTGAGGCGCTGGCTGGCCGCCGTGTTGTGCGGTTAAAGGGTGGCGATCCACTGCTGTTCGCGCGCGCTGGTGAAGAACTAGCGGCCTTGCGCACTAAGCATATCCACACCGAAGTAATCCCCGGCATCAGTGCATTCCAAGGCATTGCTGCGTCGGCACAAATCCCTATGACCGACCGCAACCACGCACAGTCTCTAACGCTTGTAACCGGACACCTAAAGGACGGCGCTTTTAAAGATTGGGCGCGGCTTTCGGGGGAAGGGCAAACTCTAGCGGTTTATATGGGCGTTAAAAATGCCCCTAAAATATCCGCGGGATTAATCGCTGAAGGCCTTAAAGGATCAACTCCGGTTGCTGTGGTGGAAAACGGCACACGCGCCGATGAACGCCGCTTTTACGGCACTGTCGCCAGCTTGCCTGAGCTTGTGCGGACAAAGTCCGTTAAAAGCCCTGCCCTTTTGATAATCGGTGATGTGGTCATGATTGCATCTGATCTGAACAAACCTGAATTTGACACGCTACTAAAGACAGCGACCGCTTGAGGAGTAAGAAACCATGGCGAAGAAACTTAAAGGCCCTCAAATGATTTTGGCAAACTGGCTGGACAGTGGCCGCGTGGTATTTTTTACCCGCGACGGCGGCTGGAGCGCAGACACATCGCTTGCGGCTTACGCTGAAGGCGAGGCACTTGATGCCCTGCTAGCTGAAGCCGAAAAAAGCGCGCGCAACAATCTAATAGTTGGCACCGAGCTTGTTGGTGCCACCATCAAAAACGACGCAGCCTATCCCGCCCATATCAAACACACCGTTCAGGCCAAAGGCCCAAGTGTGCGCCCTGATTTAGGCTATCAGGTTGCCACCAATTGGGAGGCTGCATAATGTACGCCTACGATAAATTTGACCGCGCGCTAACCGATACGCGCGTTGCTGAATTCCGCGATCAAGTTGAACGCCGCATGAAAGGCGAACTTTCGGAAGAAGAATTCCGCCCCATTCGCCTAATGAACGGCCTCTATTTGCAGCTGCACGCCTATATGCTGCGTGTCGCGGTTCCTTACGGCACCATGTCAGGCGATCAAATGCGCCGCCTTGCCCATATCGCGCGCAAGTATGATAAAGGTTACGGCCATTTCACCACGCGGCAGAACATCCAGTTCAACTGGCCCAAGCTTAGCGAAACGCCTGATATCCTCGCCGAGCTGGCCGAAGTGGAAATGCACGCGATCCAGACATCAGGCAATTGCATCAGAAATGTCACCAGCGACCAGTTCGCAGGCGCCACCGCTGACGAAATTGCTGACCCGCGCCCTTACGCCGAATTGCTCAGGCAGTGGTCAAGTTTTCACCCTGAGTTTTCCTTCCTGCCGCGCAAGTTTAAGTTTGCCATCACCGGCGCAGACCAAGACCGCGCCGCCGTAAAGTGGCATGACATCGGCTTGATCGTTCGTAAAAATGACAAAGGCGAGCTCGGCTTTGAAGTGCTGGCGGGCGGCGGCATGGGCCGCACCCCTGTGATCGGCAAAACCATTCGTAAATTTTTGCCCGAAAAAGATCTGTTGAGCTATGTGGAAGCCATGCTGCGTACCTATAACGAGCAAGGGCGCCGCGACAATAAATATAAAGCCCGCATCAAAATATTGATCGAAGCAATGGGCGCCGACGAATTTGCGCGTCAAACCGAAGCTGAATGGGAAAGGATCAAAGATGCCCATATTGATGTCCCTCTGGAAGAAATGGCTCGCATCAAGGCTTTCTTTACGCCGCCGCCGCTTGAGGTTCTGGCAACCAACGTGCCCGCGATTAACACGCTCGCCAAACAAAACTTCCTCTTTGCATCGTGGCTAAAAAATAATACGAACGCCCACAAAGTGCCGGGCTATGTGAATGTAACCATCAGCCTGAAGCCGCACGGAGGCATCCCCGGTGATGCAACGGCTGAACAGATGGATCTGGTTGCCGCGCTGGCAGATGCATACAGCCAATCGGAAATCCGTGTCAGCCACGAGCAAAACCTGATCTTGCCGCATGTGGCCAAACGGGATTTGCCAGCACTGTGGACCGATCTGGATGAAGCCGGACTTGGCACTGCAAATGTGGGGTTGTTAACCGATATGATTGTCTGCCCGGGGCTGGATTATTGCGCGCTTGCGAACGCACGGTCGATCCCAATTGCACAAGCCATTACCAAACGCTTTGATGACATCAAACGTCTGCAAGACATCGGCCCCTTAAAGGTGAAAATGTCTGGCTGTATCAATTCTTGCGGCCACCATCATGCTGGCCATATCGGCATTTTGGGCGTCGACCGAAAAGGCAAAGAGCTTTACCAGATTTTACTGGGCGGTTCAGGCGCGGAAGACGCCTCAAAAGCCGGAATATTAGGCCCCGGCTTTGACGAGCACGGTATTGTTGACGCCCTAGAGAAGATTGTCGCGGTGTATCTGGGTGAACGCCGTGACGGCGAAGAATTTCTTGCCACTTACCGGCGTATTGGCGCTGATATATTCAAGGAGGCGATTTATGACGCTGCTTAGTTTAACGGGCATTGACACTTGCGGCTGGACCGAGCTGAGAGAGGGCGAAAGCCCGCAAGAGGGCGCTTGGGTTGTGCTGCCGCTTGTTCGCTTACTAGAGGGTGACAAATCTGCCATTAAGGGTGCGGGTCAAGTGGGTGCGCTGGTGCCTGCTGGCACTGACTTTCGCACGCTTGCCCCCCTTGTTGATACACTTGCTCTGATAGTCATTGAATTCCCAGCTTTCACGGATGGGCGCGGCTTTTCGCTGGCTGTTCGCTTGCGCAAAGACCTCGGCTTCAAGGGCGAAATTCGTGC
>WFTS01000032.1:0-22500 GCA_015485385.1 Kordiimonadales bacterium
CCCACGAATGCAAACGAGAGCAATCGAGAGCAAACGCAGAGATACCTAGAGATACAACAAAAATACGCAGAGTATATTTTAAGACAGAGACCCCTATGGCACACACTGTTCTATCACCGCAAACGCCAAATCAGACCGCGCAAGCCCCTGCTCCATCCATCTTGGTGGCAGATATTGGAGGCACCAACGCGAGACTGGCCATTGCAGACCTGTCTGATACAAACGAAGGTCCTGCGCTGAATAACTTTCAGGTTTTTTCATCTGCGGAAAACAAAGACCTTGATACCATCCTCACCAGTTATTTTTCCAGTTTAGACGGCCCGGCCCCTCGTCATGCCTGCCTTGCTGTTGCGGGTCCCATTGTCGGGGAAACGGCCCATATTACCAATTTAGGTTGGCACCTGGACCGCGCGCAGATTGCCTCAAAATTTAACCTGCAAGACCTAAAACTTGTCAATGATTTTGCCGCCCTTGCGCGGGCTGCCCCAGCACTAGGGCCAAGTGATCTTATCAATATCCAAGCCAACCCAGCCGCCCAAGGCCCCATAAGTGTGATGGGACCGGGCACCGGGTTTGGTCTTGCCCTTTTGGTGAACTTTCAAGAAAAGCTGGCCGTGGTCCCTTGTGAAGGCGGTCATGTATCATTTGTTCCCCAAGGAGAGCTTGAGCGAAAAGTTTGGGCCGCCATCCAACACAGCATGGGCCGTGTGACGGTGGAAACATTATTGTCGGGGGTTGGCCTGATGCGCATCTACCGCGAGCTATGCCATCTTCGCGGCATCACACCCTTGAATTACGACCCAAGCACAATCAGCAACCAAGCCCTTGATCATAAAGATGAAATTTGTCTGGAAACGCTGGGTGTTTTTTGCAGCATGTTGGGCAGCGTGGCGGGGGATATTGTTTTATCTCACGGGTCAAGAGGCGGTGTCTTTTTAGGCGGCGGCATCCTTCCTAAAATCCTTGATTATTTCCTAAACAGTAAATTTTTAGAGCGTTTTACAGACAAACCTCCCTTACAAGAGTTTGTCTCGTCTGTGCCTGTGCATGTCATAACGGCCCCCGACGCCGCCTTAAAAGGGGCGGCTCTCATGATGCGTGACACGCTTTAGCCCCCCACAAAAGCAATTACGAAATACCGCTGGTCACTCTCGTGACTGACACGGGCCTATGGTCAGCAGGATTTATGTCTGAAAATTCCTGCTTGCAGCATATCAGTCGCCCTACGGTGTTAAACAGGTTCACCCATACGTTCGCTTAGGGCGCGGTCTTGCTCTTGGACACTGCTGTTGGCAAACGCAATCGCACTGGCATAGGGTTCCGGAATGTCCTGATCGTCGTGGGCAAATGTATGGCGCTGGTTTTTGGCATGAATCAGCCATGCGTCTTTGGTTTTATAGAGAACCAAAGGAACATCCCCTGTTGTCACAACAACATACGGAAACTGCGATACGATCGGCGTGGAACGCGAATAACGTGGATAGACAAAGCTGCAACAGCTAAAATCCTGAGGCCCGCGCATACCGCCAATGATACAGTCTGTGAAACTTGTATCAGAAACCGCTGATTCCTGCATACTGGAACAGGTAAGATTGCACGAGATAAACTCGCTGGCATCCACATCACAGGCGCGAAAAGATGCGCCCGAGAAATCACATTTAAAGAAAATTGTGCCCGATATCATCAACAGATGAAATTGCGCTTCGCTGAAGTCACAATTCACAAATATTGTATCCGACCAATTTAATATGCTTTTAATTTTAAGAGCGCTGATATTTTCCTGCGCGAATTGTTCGCCCATAACCAATTTATGCGAGGGGAACATATTTGTAAGTGTTTTAAGATCCATCGAAAATCCAAGCCATACTGTATAACAAACCCAACATTCACCCCACGCGAACAAGGGCAGGATAATGGTATCTGTTTTCAAAGCAGTAAAGGTTTGACTAAAATTTTAATAAATCTGTATCTAGATTGGATTTTCGCAAAACATTCAACAAACCCATCCTTGTTATTTCCTTGCCGATAGTAAAATCAAACAAAAAGAAAAGCACATATAAATCAAATGTTTACTATACATCCCATGCAGTGCTCTTGTGCTAAACTCAATGCTAAACTTTTGGTCTAGGCCAAGATAAAACTGCTTTAACTAAGATAAGTTGGGCCTTGCACCACGTGGGGCAAAGCTGGCCAACGTTAAAATGAGCGCACGCCATAACGAATCGCTGAAAGTGCAAATAGTCACATCAGCTTGCAAAAAAAAGCCTTAGACACAGGGCACAAAAAAAGCGCCACATTCTGCAAGCAAAATGTGGCACAAGTTCCCAATATAGTCGGAAGTTGCAGATGCTGGCTTATACACAAAATACAAAGCGCAGCCTCCACAAAAAGCGAGCCAACCCCCTATCAAAAGCGGTTAGCAAAGCGCTTTATGCAAATAAATATCATTTTTTTGCATAAATCAAGCATTAAAAATATAATTATACAGAATATTCATGGTCACTCTGACCTTATCGCTTGCGCTATAACGTCTGGTAAACTACTGATTTATGATGAAATGACTGCTCTATATAACATGAAATATATTTGCATAAACTTAGCACAAACTTTACCGAACATCCTATAAGGGGCATGAAAATGGGGAAACGTCACATGAGACAGAAGATGACTGCAATATCAGGTCAAGGCCGTACCCAAGAAAATGCAAAAGCCCAACTAACCACAAAATTGCGGCAGGCACTGGTTGCCGTGGCCTCGTTAACACTGCTTGCAGCGTGCAGTGACGACCCTAAGGACAGCGCACGAGAGACGGAGCGACCTCCCCTTAACGCCGCATCTCCAGCACCAAATAGATCAGCCCCAAATACGCCAACATCAAATACATCAGAACCAAATGCTTCAGGGCCAAGGCCCGTGACATCCTCGCTTAAACCTTATGTAAACCGGCCCATCACTGACGATATAATATATTTTCTACTGCCAGACAGATTCGCCAATGGCGACCAATCTAACGACAGAGGCGGCCTTGCCGGAGGCCCCCTTGATCACGGCTTTGACCCTACGCACAAGGGGTTTTATCACGGTGGTGATTTGAAGGGGCTTTTGTCAAAGTTAGACTATCTTGAAAATATGGGCGTAACAGCCATTTGGATGGCTCCTATTTTCAAAAATAAGCCCGTGCAGGGTTCCGATCCTTGGATTTCGGCAGGATATCACGGTTATTGGATAACTGATTTCACACAAATTGACCCGCACTTTGGCACAAACGAAGACCTAAAGGCACTTGTTAAAGCCGCACATTCCCGCAATATCAAAGTGATTTTTGATATTATCACCAATCATACCGCCGATGTCATCCGTTACACAGAATGTCACGGCAATGATCAAGGCACACAAGCCCCGTCTGTAAAAACCTGCGCGTACCGAAGCAAAGAAAATTACCCCTATAACACACGCGGCGGGCCAGACGGCATGGCCATAAACAAAGGCTTTACAGGCGATGATGTGGACGGCCAAACTCTGGCTAATTTCCGTAAACTTACCGACATGAATTACGCCTACACCCCTTATGTGCCCTCGGCTGAACGGGATGTGAAAAAACCCGCATGGCTGAATGATATTCGATATTATCACAATCGGGGAGAAAGCACCTTTAAGGGAGAAAGCTCGCTGTATGGCGACTTTGCTGGCCTAGACGATCTGTTTACAGAACACCCGGATGTGGTGGCCGGGTTTACTCGTATATACAAGAATTGGATCAGCGAATTTAAAATTGACGGCTTTCGCATTGATACAGTGCGCCACGTCAATGATAGTTTCTGGCAGCAACTTAGCCCGGCCTTAATCGCGCACGCCAAAGCCGAAGGCATTGAGGAATTTTATATATTTGGGGAGGTTTACGACCCATCCCCTAAAAACCTTGGTCACTTTATTACGGCAGCGAAACTACCTGCTGTTCTGGACTTTGGCTTTCAAAGTGCTGCGTCAGACGTACTGGTGAATAACAAAGGCACCGATACACTCAAGGCCCTTTTTGAACAAGACCACTATTACACCGGCAGCAAGGCATCGGCGCTGACGTTGCCAACTTTTCTGGGCAATCATGACATGGGCCGTTTGGCGATGATGATAAATCGTGCGCTCCCCGATGCTAGCCCCAAAGAGAAACTAAAGCGGGTGATGCTTGGGCATGCCTTAATGTTTTTCTCTCGCGGCGTTCCGGTGATTTATTCCGGTGATGAGCAAGGCTTTACCGGGGACGGAAATGACCAAGACGCGCGTGAGGATATGTTTCCTAGTAAAGTCGCTATCTATAATGACAATATTTTACTGGGCACCGACAAAAACACTGCTGAGGATAATTTTGATCAAGCCCACCCCTTGTACCGCGAGATCAAGCGATTAAGCGCGATTTACCGGGCGCACCCTGCACTGCGTAGCGGCATGCAGACAGAAATTGCTAGCTCTGATAATCCCGGACTTTATGCTTTCACGCGCGCCAACAAAACCAGCACATATCTTGTGCTGCTTAACAGCAAGACCACACCGATTGATATAGATATGGCTCAACTCCCCCGCGGAAATTGGACGCGGATTGACGGAACCACACAAGATACACCGGGCAGTCTTAACCCAAAACTTGAGGGGCTTTCATTCGCCATTTACAGGCAAAGTTAGTGTTCCGAATCAGAATATGACAGGATTTTGCAAGATTTATTCATAGAGCGGTCTCAGCTAATAATTAATGTAAATGATTGATAAATATATTTATATTTTCAAATGAAGGCCGTGGCTTGCGTTATAATTGGATTTTTTTGCATATATTTTGCAAAAAAGTTGCAAAAACCGCAAAATTGTGAAAAATGAGGGCACACCTCTGAACAAGGTGGGATAACAAGCGGGTGAGTCCGCTATGACACGGCAGACAATGCCATAAAACAAAAACAAGAATTTGCGGTTGGCAAGGGGATGCAAGTGAATAAGTGGTGGCAAGGTGCCGTAATATATCAAATTTATCCGCGCAGCTTTAGCGACAGCAACAATGATGGAATTGGTGACCTGAAGGGCGCTACCGACCGGCTAGACTATGTTGCCAGCTTGGGCGTAGACGCGATTTGGATTTCCCCGTTTTTCACATCGCCTATGCATGATTTTGGCTATGATGTGGCTGACTTTTACGATGTAGACCCAATTTTTGGAACGCTGGATGATTTTGATGCCTTGGTGTGCAAAGCCCACAGCCTTGGGCTGAAAGTTATCATTGATCAAGTTTACTCCCATACGTCCTCAGAGTGTGCTTGGTTCAAAGAAAGCCGCGCCAGTAAAACCGGCGCAAAATCCGATTGGTATGTCTGGGCAGACGCCAAGGCTGACGGCAGCCCCCCAAATAATTGGCAATCCGTTTTTTCTGGCTCTGCATGGACATGGGATGCCTCGCGCAAGCAATATTATTTACATAATTTCCTGTCGCAGCAGCCGGACCTAAATTTGCATAACCCCGACTTGCAGCAAGAAATATTCAATGTTGCCAAATTCTGGCTCGATAAAGGCGTGGATGGCTTCCGCCTTGATGCCACCAATTTTTACATGCACGACCCAGCGCTTACGGATAACCCGCCGTTTGATAACCCGAACGCGACAAGGCCGTTTGATTTTCAAAGCCAAACATACAATCAGTCACACGCTGATATTGTTCCTTTCATCGAGCGTTTACGGGCGCTGATAGACGGCTACGAGGACCGCTTTACTGTAGCTGAGGTTGGCGGGCATAAATCCCTAGAGGAAATGGCGCTTTACACCAAGGGGGATACGCGCCTCAATACGGCCTATAGCTTTATATTCCTCGAAGCCCCGAGCCTGAGCGCCCATGTGATCAAAAGCGCCTTGCAAGATTGGGATGCCCACAGCGACAGCTGGCCGTCCTGGACCTTCAGCAACCATGACAGGCCGCGCGCCGTCACTCGCTGGGGCGCAGGCCATGATCGTCTCGCCTTTTCGAAAATGCTAAATGCTATGCTCTTGTCGTTGCGGGGTACGGCCTTTTTGTACCAAGGGGAAGAACTCGGCCTTCCCCAAGCTCGTGTACCATACAGCCGCCTTCAGGACCCAGAAGCCATCGCCAACTGGCCAAAAACATTGGGCCGTGACGGCACTCGCACGCCGCACCCATGGGATGCAGATTGCCCCAATGCGGGTTGGTCTTCCGATGCATGGCTGCCGGTTGACGATGCCCATGTTCGCTTAAATGTTCAAGCTCAAGAAGCGGATGAAGCCTCAACCCTGCACGCGACACGTCACTTATTGGCAATGCGCAAAGCCCATATGCCTTTGGTTAAGGGAACACTTGAATTTATCGACACCGAAGACCCATTATTGGCCTTCCTTCGCACATATGACGGCAAACGCATCTTGTGTGTGATTAACCTAGGGGATCAAACGCAGGAATTTAGCCATGCCCTGCTTGCGGATGCCACAGACATATACAGTGAAAATACCAAACTAAGCACGTCAAGTTTGCAGCTAGACCCCTATGGCCACTGTTTCATGACGGTAAAATAACAAGCTGGCTTTTGGGTAAAATTAGGGTGAAACGCTCGCTAGGCGCCGCAACTTTCCCGCACAATCAATTCAGCTGGCAAAACGGCTGACCGCACGTCTTCACCTTCCAGCATGCGCATTAGTTTGCCAACAAGCAAGCGTCCGGCTTTTGCGACATCCTGCCGGATTGTTGTCAAAGAGGGACTACTATAGGCCGCCACATGCACGTCATCATACCCGATCACAGATACCTGATCCGGGACACTGATGTTATTTTTGATCAAGCCGCGCACAGCCCCCATCGCGATCATGTCACTGGCCGCAACAATGCCGTCCACTTGGATGTCGCGCTCGAACAATACGTCGATAGCCTCCATCGCGGATTCCGGGAAAAAATGCGCCGGCCGCACCAGTTTCGGATCAAAGCCTACGCCAAACTCTTCCAAGGCCTGCTTATAACCCTCAAAGCGCAATTTTACTTCCGGCGCGTCCGTATCGCCAACAAACGCAATGCGCTTGCGCCCCAAACGGATCAAATGCCGAGTGGCCCTGTGCCCCCCTTGCAAATTATCACTGCCAACCGAGCAATATTGCTGGCCCGGAAGCTGCGCACCCCACACCACAAACGGCGTCCCGCTGAAAGACAGTTGGTTCAATTGTTCATGCAGTGTGCTTTGACCAAGGAATATAAGCGCATCCGTGCGCCCGCTACTAACAAGGCCTGCGACGCTGTCTAAATCAGTGGGGGAAAGGTGCGAAATTAAAAGATCACAACTGCGCTCCCTCAGGGCATCTCCGATCCCTCCGATCAAATCCAGCAGGAAAGGGTCAGACAGGCGGCTATCGCGCCCTTGCGGCGGCGGAATAACCACCGATATGGTGTTCGTAGGCTCTCCCACATAAATGCGGTCCTTGAGCCGTCCTTCATATTTATTGGTCTGCGCAATTGCGAGAATTTTCTTTTTGGTGCGATCACTTACCAGCGGGCTGTTATTGAGCGCCCGTGACACGGTGGAAATGGAAACGCCAGCAAGATCAGCCAAATCTTCAAGACGATAAAGCGAATCGTCAAATTCACCTGACGCGCTGGTTTTTTTCTTCTTGTTCGTGCGTGCCATTCCTGCTTGCTCTCCCAGCATTTCGCGTCTTTGTATCTTGGGCGACGTTGTTCCTCCTAAATAGAGGTAACGGCTCTGCGTTGCTTTTGCAACATTTTGCAACACACATCAGCAATCAATGCTGCACGAGTAGCCAACGGGGCCGGAACAATATAAAAACCCTACAGAATCAATCCCGCAGGGTTTTTATGGTTAGCCTAAAATCTGTGTGCAGACTTAGTCTTCTTCAAGGCCAGTAGTTTGTGCTGGTGACAAACCAAGTGCCTTGACAACACCATTGAAAAATTCAACCTCAAATGGGCTGATTTTGCCGTCTACCTTAATCACACGCGCGAGCGATTTGACAATCATTTGACAATCACTGGGTTCGATTTTGCCCGAAACCTTAGACAAATAGCGCTCAAGCGTTGCTTCTTTATACAGATCAGAAATCGCGGCGACACGAATGTCTTTTGCACTTACTTCTGTGCTTGTTGTTTCGCGGAAAACATTTTGCACAGTTTCCACTTCAACTGGGTTGATATTAGAATCTGCAACAGTAGCACGAGACAATGTAAGCAACAGTGCCTCCTCGAAAAGGCTGCGCTTTTGTGCGTCATCGCACTGTTTGTCGCCGCCGCTAATAAGATCAATGATATTGCTAAAGCTTGCGATACCCATGAAGCCCTCCTCTAAATGCATATTGTATGAAATCTCTTAAATCTGAGTTCATAGTAAAATATGTTCTGGGTCAAGCTTTCAACCATGATTCTTTCGCTTTCTTTGGTGCTTTTTACACAAGCCTTCCCCTGAAATGTTGCAAGAAGGCTGCACATTTCCCTCTTGGATACCTTTGCAAAAATAGATCAGCCGGTTAAGCTAAGCCCCGTCTGTAGAGCACCAAATTTCGCCCCTTATGACTTGCAAAGCTACTCTGTATCAGGATCCTGACATGCCCGCTTATTTTCACCTTGCCGCCCATGTAAGCAACCTAGAAGATGCCAAAGCCTTCTACTGTGGTCTCCTTGGCTGCACCCTTGGCCGAGAAACAGATCGTTGGGTAGATTTTAATTTTTTTGGTCATCAACTCTCCCTTCACCTTGGCCCCAAAGCACCCAGCGCACCAGAAGGCACTGACGGAGAACGCAGCGTGCCTATGCCCCATTTCGGTGTGATCTTGGGGCTGGAAGAATGGCAGCAGTTGGCCAACACATTAACCAAGGCAGGCACGGATTTTGTGATCCCGCCAACAACACGCTTTGCAGGGAAAGCGGGCGAACAACGCACCATGTTTTTCCGGGATCCGTCCGGCAATGCGCTGGAAATAAAAGGCTTTGCCTCAACCGACGATATTTTTGCGACATAAGCAGCAAGCGGCCTGTGCTTGAAGATCGCAGCAAAGGCTATTAGACTTAGCCTTGCACTGACAAGCTTGGTCTTACACTGACAGGCTTGGCCCTACACTGAACGCTTGCTTTGCAAAAGCCACACAATCCGGGGGCGGCATGGTATTTTTTCGGACAATCTTTGCGCTACTGATATTAACAGGCATGGCCGCTGGACCTAAGGCTTTGCTGGCACAGTCCATCACGGGCCATATTTCTGATAATCAGCGCATCACAGCCACGCAGCTTGGATATGCGATCCAATACCGAGTTTACACACCGCCCGGTTACGACAAATCCCAAAACCTACCCACGCTGTATGTCACCGACGGCCAGTGGTACATTCGCAACGGTCAACTGGACAAAATTGCCACTCGTTTGATCAAAAGCGGCACTATCAAGCCGACGGTGATCATCTTTGTTGATAGCCGTGACCCTGACAAATTATCCATTGATCGCCGCAGTAAACAGTTTTTCTGTGTGCCGGAATATGTTGATTTCTATCGAAACGATCTCATCCCAGCCATCAGCAAAGCCTATAAAGTGAGCCAAGACCGACGAGACCGCGCGATCATGGGCATGTCTTTTGGGGGGTTAAACGCAGGCTGCTTTGGCATAATGGCTTATGACCAATTTGAGGGCATCGCCATGTTATCGCCCGCCATGCACCCGATCCCAAAATTCTACGATATCTTTAATGACGGTGACTTTTTACCCATCAAAATATTCCTAAGCACAGGCAAGGAACCAGCAATCAATGCCCGCACGATAAAACTGCGGCGTGCGCTTGAGCGCCGGGGTTATCCCCTTTTATTCAAGCGCAGTTTAAAAGGACATAATTGGGCAAACTGGAAGCCCATGCTGGATGATATATTGATCTATTTTTTCAAAGAACCGAAGAAACATCCCTAGAGCATGGGCTAAATTAGGGTCAGGCGTCTTCGGCCTGTGTTTCAAGGATAGAGAGGTCCACGACATCATCCCCAAGAACCTGATCGGCATCTTCATCACTATTTGGGCGGAACTTCAACACGATGGTTGGCAAAATGCTTAATTCCAGTTCCATATCGCTAAAATGAAAGGCCTTGAACTTCAACGTCTTATGCGCGGCACTGGCTCGAAACAAAGACGCCAAAATCGTGCTAACCAGCTTTTGATCCTGCGTTTCCTCCAGCAAGGCTTGTTGGTCTTCATCACTGATCAATTCCCGAATACGAAGGTGCGGAACCACCTTGGGTGACAGCCCTAAACCAACCTCGATTTCTGTAACATCATAGCCTGCTCGCTGGATATAAGGCAGGGCCTCATTAAAGCGTTCAGCGGTTTTCGATAATGTATCACCACTAAAGCCCTTTATGCCGCCCACAGTCGCAGCATAAGCCTCTTTGCCGCTTTCGGACCAGTCATGCTGTTTTTTACGCCCCAAAATCGCAAGGCGCATTTCTTCAAGAATATCCGGGAGCCGTTTTGCCATATTATCCTCGCATATGGTGTTGTCTGGCTGTCTTATTTTCGAACAGCCCAGCATCACTGATCACTATCCAGTATCACTGATCACTATAATGGATCCAATTAGAATGCCTTGTCAGATTATCTCAAAGGATCATCCAGCAGGAGCACTCAACAAAATCACTTAACAGGACCACAACCGGCGCGTCTGTACCCTGTCCGTTTTAGGGCAAAGCCTCCGCCAGATTTTAACGCCAACTGAAAAATTCAGTCAGCAAGACTATAGATTGGGCATCACGCTCTATATTGCAAGGTTCGACCAGTTTAGCCGTCAGCTTCAATCACTTCTTTAGCGGCGCGGATGCCTGACTGTAACGCACCATCCAGATAGCCCATCCACTGAGTGGCGGTTTCTGTGCCCGCCCAGTGAATACGCCCGCAAGGCTGCCGCAGCGCCTCCCCGTAGTTGGTTAAAGTGCCAGGAGCCATTGTGCCCACATAACACCCTCTGCTCCATTCATCAGCGGTCCAATCATTCTCGGCGTAAGCGATGGGATTTTGAGCGTCCTCACCAAAATAATGCACCAAATCTGCGATCACGCCAGCCCGGCGCTGTTCTTCGCTGTAGCTGCTCAGTTCAAGCGCATGGCGGCTATCGATGAAGCCAACGAGAATACCCATGTCATTCCCCGCCTGTGTATGATCAAATACCACATTGAAGGCACGCACATTGCTTGTTGCCATGCCAGACAGTCCTGCTTCACGCCAAAAAGGCCGCTCGTAGGCAACATGTATTTTAATCACCGACCCCATTGGCATACGCTGTGTTAATCCATCGCGCCGTGTTGGCAGCGGCTGGTTATATTTGATCCGTCCCGCAAGGGCCGGCGGCACAGCCATGATCAAGCGCTTGGCTTGATATGTGCCTTTTTCTGTCACTAATGTCACACCATCCGCAGTTTGCACCACATAATGCACTGGTGCACCGAGAAGGAGATGGCTCTCTACACGCTCTGCCATCCGGGACGGAATTTGCCATGCCCCGCCAATAAATTTATCCTGCTGCGCGCCATTTTTAACGCCTGTAAGACATTCCAAGCCGTGCCCCTGTTTAAGGTATTCAAGAAAATACAAATATGAAAGCTGGCTTGGTTCCGCACAAAAGACCGCGCGACTTACAACCCGCGCAAAAGTGCGGGCATGCTTGGTTTTCACATGGGCTAAAATCCAGCTTTCCAATGTCTGCGCATCCCACTGGTCTGCCTTTTTTGCGAGCCACGGCGCGCCCTCTGGCAACTGTGCACTCTCGCGGCTCCAGCGTTTTTCCACACGCATCAATTCGATCAGAGAAAGAAACGACAAATTGGGGATATCACCCCGGTAACGCCGGACCGTCCCGTCCAAATCCAAAACGCTTTGGCCTTCCAGATATTGGGGATAGGTTTTTACGCCCATTTCTTCGGCTTCATCTAACAGTAAATTCTGTTGAGGGCCGACCCACTGACCGCCAAAGTCAACCACTTGACCCGCGATTTCCCCCGGTTTTGAGCGCCCCCCAACCCTGTCACGCGCTTCGACAAGGAGAAAGCTTTTCCCCGCAGCCTTCAATTCGCGCGCGGCCTTTAATCCCGCCAGCCCTGCCCCAACAACGATGACATCATACTGCTCTTGTGTGGCTGCCATAACATGCCCTTTTCTTGCTCGTAGACCCTCTGACCCTGACCTTAGGGTTCAGATCATTCACCTTAGACCACGCAAAAGCAAGCCTTATGGGGCCGATAGATGCTCGTTCCGCAGCCAAATTTGCAGGCTTGTGGCAGGTACGGGAAAATCTATGTTGCCGATCGCCGAAAAAGGCGTGCCGCCAACGCCCCTGACATGATCAACAGCCTGATTGTTGCCTATCAGGCGCCAAGTCCCCTCAGGAAGGCTTACGCCATGAAAGGTGTCTGCCTTCTGCCCCACATTTAAAAGCACCAGCACATCCCCTCCAACCACATATCCAAGCAATGCCTCATTTTTGGGTGTAATCCAGCGGTATTGGTCAGAGATTTGTTTGGCTGAACGAAACACTTTCCCGCGCTCACTAAGACGAAAATCAATCAAGCCCTTCCAAAAGGCATGCATATTCGCATAATTATTTGCCCCTTGTGTTTGCCCCACTGTCGTCCACTGGAACTGATTGGCCGCACGCTGATTATAGGTATCGTCCCTGCCTTTCAGTCGCACTTCCCCGCTGGCGCTACATTTCACAACATCTTCAATTTTTGAGCTGCCTTTTGAGCGCAAAATTTCAGTGCCGCCGTGCATCACAATAGGCCCTTGCGAGGTAAACAATAAAGTTGCCGCTATCTTGAAAGGCCCATCTTCAACGCCTTTTCTCCCGTCCCAGTCAGATATAGCAAACCGATCGGCCAGCGCCCAATTGTCGTGAATATCCAGATAATTCAGTCCTTGATTGGGGGAGACGCTTTCCTCTGGATACTCATTAGCAAGGCCCTTCATTGCCGCTGCGCGGAGACTGGCATTTCCGCCGGCAAAGCCTCGGTCTGTTAACTTGTTTTCCAAAACAAACGGCGAGCCTTTGAAGGCATTACGCGCATCATCTTGAAAAAAGGTGATCGGGGCATCTTTTTTATACCAGTCCCAATCCTGATTTGCGCGGATATAGGGGTCTGTGACATCAATCCAAGGCTCGCCGTAGATGATAAGATCATCCGGCAGCTCTGCTTTTAGCTTGATCAAAGTTTGCTCATCAATTTGGCCCGCGAGATCAATTCGAAAACCATCCACTCCGAAAGTCTCGACAAAATATTTCGCTTGGTCGATAAGCCAGCGCTGGCTCATGGGGCGGTCTTCGGTTTTCACTTCATTGCCGTATGGACCAATATGTTCGCCGTCATCATTTGTCCGGTAATAATATTGCTTATCAAACCCGTTGAAGTTCAAGGGGCGTTTGCCGCCGCGCATATCTTCGCCGGTATGGTTTGGCACAATATCAATGATCACAGACAAGCCTTTATCATGAAATGCCTGAACCAAATCACGAAATTGAGCCTGCTCTGCGCCCGGTTCTGTGCCCTTTTCCCGGTACCGGTTTTCAATAGCAAATGCATGCGTGGTACTGTAACCCCACTGGTAATTCTCGGTGTTTATGGCCTGAGCTTTCATGTCGGGATCATCCTTGAAAGCGGCTTTCCATTCACTGTCTGGATAATGGTGGTATTCCTGCACCGGAAGCAAATGCACCACATTGATGCCTAGCTCGGTCAGATAATCAAATCCGATTGCCTCGCCGCGCTTGTTTTTCAGCCCCGCAACCGCCATGCCGGACAGCGTGCCTTTTTGCGCTTTCGGTAACGGCAATAGGTCGGTGAAATCCTGAATATGCACTTCGTAAGCAACCACATCCTGCATAGGAGGCCGCCCACCCTTGACGGGGCGCGGCGGCGAGATACGCTCTGAAACACGGCTTTTGCCATAAGATTCCATCTGAATACGCGCATATGGATCGCTTAAATGTGCGGGCACTTGTTCGTAAAAGCGATTGCCGGGGTCATCTGGCCCATGCGCTGTAAAATCATAATATATGCCTGCGAGATTACCGGGGAGGACCGCCTCAAACACACCGTCCTTATCTGAAGACATTGAAACTCTCTTGCGGGCTTGTTCGGGGCTATCATCCGCGCTGTCATAGAGATAGAGATTAACGGCATCCGCGCGCGGAGCAAAAACCCGAAAGGTGGTTGATGTGCCGTCCTGTGCAATCGTTGCCCCCATGGCCTTGGCTGAATAAAGCGTGCGGAACCAGCCATCAAAGCGCACACGCACTTTTTCGCCGCTGGCAAGATGTTCTAGATAATGCACGCGTTTGATATCTATCGGATCGGTGGGCACTAACAACATTTCACGCCGCGTGTTTGGAAGCACCGCGGCAAGCGATATCTTCTGCCCCCTCGCATCCGTTAACTGCCAATCGGACACCAAAAGCGGTCTGTTTTCATCTGGCGCATCCACATGCACCCAAATCGCTTTGGCTGTTCGCACTTCGGCGCGCAAACTGGTGACATTTTGAACAGCCGCAGCTTTTGGTACTTCAGACTGTGCGGAAACCATATGGCCATCAAAAGCAATTGACAGCGCTGTCAATATAAGAGCTGTAAAAATATGCGTCATGTTCGAGCGGATCATTATCGTCTCCATGTGTGAATATAGGCACCCTAACAAAGCTCGGCTATCGTGCAAACTGAATAGTGACTGTATCTTTGTTAGTTTTTGCTTGCTTTCTGCCCTTATCGACATAAATGTCAACACTGGACGCCTTAAAGCCTCGCCTTTAACTGCTTTGGGCGGTGCAAAAGCAAATGCGATTGGATTTTATGTGACAAAGCCGAATGAACATTTTGATGTATTGATCGTTGGCGCGGGCATATCCGGTATCGGAGCGGCTTATCATTTGCAAAACAAAAGCCCAAGCCGTAGCTTTGCGATCCTTGAAGGTCGCGAAAATATCGGCGGTACATGGGACTTATTTCGGTATCCCGGCATCCGGTCAGACAGCGACATGTACACTCTTGGCTACAGCTTTAAGCCGTGGCGTGAAGAGGATGCCATCGCTGGCGGGGATAGCATTTTAAACTATCTGAACGAAACATTAGACGAAAATAATCTACGCGATAAAATCCGTTTTGGCATGAAGGTTATCACGGCAAACTGGTCAAGCGCTGATGCCCACTGGTCACTAGAGATAGCATCATCTGATGGATCAAAACACACGCTAACATGCAGCTTTTTATTCATGTGTAGCGGCTATTATAATTATGAAAAAGGCTATCTACCTGATTTCAAGGGTTATGATGACTTTGAAGGTATTATCGCGCACCCGCAGCACTGGACGCCCGACATAGATTATAAAGGTAAAAAAGTGATTGTGATCGGCAGCGGTGCAACTGCTGTGACACTGGTGCCCGCAATGGCAGAGGACGCCGAACATGTTACCATGTTACAGCGCTCACCCAGTTATGTTGTCTCGCAGCCTCAACAAGACAAGCTGGCGATCAAACTGCGTCGGTGGTTACCACACTGGCTGGCCTATAAAATCACCCGCACGAAAAAAGTGCTTTTGAATATCTTTTTCTACAACCTGATCCGCAAATATCCCAAACTGTTTAAAGCGCGGCTGATCAAGATGGTGCAAACCGAGCTAGGCCCTGACTTTGATGTCAAAACACATTTCACACCGGATTATAACCCATGGGATCAACGTGTATGTTCGGTTCCTGATGCTGACCTGTTCAAAGCCATCAAATCAGACCATGTGAGCGTGATCACAGATCACATCGACCATTTCACTAAAACCGGGATTAAATTACAGTCTGGCACCCACCTTGAAGCCGATATGATTGTACCCGCCACCGGTTTAGCGCTTCAGACACTGGGCGGCATGGTGCTGAAACTTGATGGCAAGGAGATTAAAGTCGGCGAAACCACCAATTACAAAGGCATGTCACTGTCTAATGTTCCAAATTTTGCATGGACAGTCGGCTATACCAATTCCTCTTGGACCTTAAAAGCAGACCTAACAGCCACTTATGTTTGCCGGCTTTTAAATTATATGGAACAACACGGTTATACTGTGTGCACGCCTGCGCTAAGTGATGCAGATGCCGGAGCAGAACCAATATTGACTTTCTCGTCTGGCTATATCCAGCGGTCGATCAAAGAGTTACCCAAGCAAGGCACAGTACCGCCATGGAAAAATCATCAGAATTACATCTCTGACCTTCTCGCCCTGAAGTTTGGTAAAATTGCCGATGGCGTGATGAAATTTTCGAAAAAATAACCTCACTATATGCCAAGCCTATGCGGCGATTGAGCGTCAAATGAATAAACCCAATTGGAAAACTATCGGTGTAGCTGACACGAGCATAAAGCTAACAGGCAGCTTTACTTGCGCGAAAGCGCCCAGTCTAGGGCCTCTGACCTGCTGCCTTTAAATATGATTTCGCGGCTGCGTTTGGTAAGCTGATAGCTATACATTGGGTCATAATAGTGAGTTAAAAGCTGCTCTATCCACACCTTGTGAAGGTCATCATGTCCGCCGTGGGCCTGTGCTTGCAGCGCATCTTGCATCAGGGCCTTAATTTGTGTGTAGCGATCGCCGCCAAGGCGTTTTTGGATACGCGCCAAAGCCTCTAGCAAAAAGGTAGCAAAGGCATCAAAACCGCCACTTTGGTAAGTCTTCTGATGCTCTTTGAGCAAATTTCTTACATAGTCACGGTGAATGATGTCAATGCGCGCTTCAAGTGGTTCTTCAATCAGAACGGTTTTTGCTTTGGCCATTTTTGACGCCAGCAGGGGCGGAATTTCAAGCCCTCCTATCCGGCGGCTTTCATCTTCTAAAAAGACGGGGCCTCCATGCGCTTCATCCTGCTTCATTAATGCAAGTGTGAGACTGTTTTCAAAATTAATCTGCGTGGGTTGCTCTAGGGTGCGTCGTCCAAAGCTTGATCCCCGGTGATTGGCAAGCCCTTCTAAATCCACACCGTTTGGTACACTGGTTATGAAATCGGTTTTGCCAACGCCTGTGCGGCCTGCGACAATGATAAAATTACCTAATTTTGTCCGGCGTTCACCCTCTTCGAGCAAAAACCGCCTGAGCGCTTTATAACCGCCTTCAACCAACGGATACGGAAATCCGGCCTCTGCCATCCAGCGCTGGCTGATATGAGAGCGCATGCCCCCGCGCATACAAAATAAATATCCTGTCGGGTTTTTTGCAGCAAAATCAACCCATGCTGCCACACGCGCTTGCTTGACCGCGCCTTTTACCAATTTATGACCCATCTCCAGCGCAGCCGCCTGGCCTTCTTTTTTATAGGTCGTGCCAATTGCCTTTCGTTCGTCGTTATCCATCAAAGGCAGGTTTACAGCACCCGGGACCGACCCCTTTTGAAACTCGATCGGTGCGCGCACATCAAACAGTGGCGCACCCTCAAGCAGCAGCTTTCGGTAATTACTCGTATCCGCCCGAACATTTGTTTTAGTGACAGCCATATATCCTAAATCACCTCGATCAAGGGAATGTCAGATGGGCTTTGATCATCAAACAACCGGCCTATAGGAGACATATCCAGCCCTGCCGCCTGAAAACATGCTTGCAACTGTGTATCGCTTGGATCAGAGGCCGCGACCAACAATCCCCCGCTGGTTTGGGGGTCACACAGGATATGTTGCTCCTCAGCGCCTAGGGAGCCCACTTTATGGCCGTAACTCTCATAATTCCGAAGGGTACCGCCCGGAATACAGCCAAGGGCCAAATAGTCCCTCACAGGGCCAAGAGTTGGGACATCCTTAAACACCAACTCGGCGCGCACACCACTGCCTTCACAAACCTCTGAAAGGTGCCCAAGCAAGCCAAAACCTGTGACATCCGTGAGCGCTGTGACAGCTTCAAGCTGGGCCAGATCGGCCCCTATTTCATTAAGAATACACATGGTATCGCGTGCCAGAAACTCGTGTTCAGCCTTTAACTTTTTCTGTTTCTGTGCCGTGGTTAGCACACCGATACCAAGCGGCTTGGTGAGAAAAAGAGTGTCCCCCGCCTGCGCGGTATCATTTCGTTTCAGGTTATCCTTGGCAACATGTCCTGTAACAGCCAACCCAAAGATCGGCTCAGGCGCATCAATACTGTGCCCTCCCGCAAGCGGGATACCCGCTTCAGCGCAAGCAGTTCGCCCTCCGTCCACCACTTTGCCTGCTATTTCGGGTGATAATTTATCCACCGGCCACCCAAGAATTGCTATGGCCATCAGAGGCTTACCGCCCATAGCATAAATATCGCTAATGGCATTGGTGGCAGCAATGCGGCCAAAATCAAAAGGATCATCACAGATCGGCATGAAAAAATCAGTGGTACTCAGGATCACTTGACCGCCGCCAATATCATAAGCTGCCGCGTCATCGCGGCTGAGGTTCCCCACAAGCAAATTTGGATCAGGCTCTATCGTTAGGCTAGAGGCAAGGATGCGGTCTAGAACCGCCGGTGCAATCTTGCAGCCACAGCCTGCACCGTGACTATATTGAGTTAGCTTTATATCTAATGGCTTGATCTGTGACATCACCCCAACCGGCTCCTTATAAAAAGATGGTTCATAAACTCATAACGCCCATAAAGCGCCGCGACCAACAAAAAAAGCAGCACGAAGGCTACCTTTTAACAACCTCCAAGACAAACCAGTATGAATTTTCATTCCGTGTGCGAAACAATTCAGTTATCACGTGATATTGAGGGCATCGCACCCTATACGTAGGCTATTTGCACCCTAGATAAGAGCGCGCGACCTTCCATCAGCAAAAGAGCCAAAGACGGCACTTTAATTTTACCAACCTTTTTGATCAAAAATTCCCTTCATAGCCACCAAGGGGCTATTTTGACCTATTGTTATTTGCGCTTCACGGCTTGCAGCATTTTATCCCGAAACTGTGTTATCAGCTCTAAATATTCTGCCCCGCCCTCACGGACATATGGGGTAAGTTGGCTCACAAGGCTAAACACACCGTGGTGGATCGAAACCGGTAACGGCATCGTTGGCGCCATCAGGCTGTGGTAGGTGGGCCAATAGGTTAACTGCAACGCAAAGCGTTCGGCCATTTGTTCGGCCTCGGATTTTGATATTTGGATAAAACCCTGTTCGCCCAAATCAAAGATGATTGATGCCATGGTTTTTATCTTCAGGTTCACAAGTCGCCGAAAGCGTTGCTCTAAATCTCCGTAGCGTTCAATCAAGGCCTGAAGGTTACGGTAAAAAAACCGAAAATCTGCGACTTCTTCAAACAGAATATAGAAATAAACCCAATTGTCTGACAGCTCTAGGGGCTTTTCAATCGGCGCTTGCAGCACCATTTTAAATTCTTCTTCAAAATCTATGAACAATTGGTGGATGATCGGATCTTTACCTTTAAAATGATAATATAAATTACCTGGGCTCATGCCGAGAACATTCGCAATATCAACAGATGTCACATCCTGCTCACCCTCTGTATTAAAGAGCTCGAGACTGGCCTGTAATATCTTGTCTTTTGTATTCATGCGCTGCACCCGATGATTGCCTGAACGTTTTACCCAAGAGTTTCACATCAAGGTTAATCAGCCTTTTTGCTTGCTTTTTTGGCGGCTGGCTTGGCTTGTTTTCGAGGGGCTCTTTTAGGTTTTACCGCCGCCAATATCTCATCAACTTTAGCCTCAAGTGTATCTAGCCGAGCCTCCATGCTGGCAATCTGTTCTTGCTGGTCTGCCGCTGCCTCGGTAAGCCCAAGCGCTGCTTTCATGCGCTCCATCCGGTCGCTCACGGTATCAACTGCCGCGCGTGCGGCCTGCTCTGCAGCGACGGGGGAAATATTCTTGGCGGCTGTCGTAACTTTGCTTTCTAGCTCTTCACCGCGACCAACAAGATCTTCGAACACGTCGCTGGTTTGCTTGCCCACTTTGGCATAAGCCTCTTGCACATCACCAATAGCCCTGCCGTACGCGCCAATGCCCGCCAGCCAAACTTTACGTGCAATATCCATGTCTTTTTTAGGTTTATCAGACATGTTTGTCTCCTTTGGTATATTTGCCGTTATGTAAATAGTGTTCATTTGAACCAGTATCTATCAGAACCCCCATCACGCTGGGCAGGCTTTCACGACTGAGCTGTCCTCAGCATGGTCGTCTAAAAAACGAGTGATCACTGGCACAACTTCCCTTGTGCGCGAAATCATAAACAAATGCCCCCCTCCTTTAACAACACGCAAGTTCGCGTGCGGAATTGCAGCGCGCAAGATACGGGCGTTGATCAGCGGGACAATATGATCCCTGTCGCCCGACATAATCAGCGCAGGTTGCTTCAAAAAAGGCAAGAAATGCAGGCTCGTCCAGCCCGCCATAGCCATCAATTGATAGGCATAGCCCTTTTTGGTGGGCGGCAAGGTGCGGTCTTTGTGCGCAGAAGCGCCCCCGTCCGCGGCATCCCCATAAAGAATTTCAAAGTTTTTCATCATATAATCTGGATCGCTGTAGCGCTTTGGCTGTGCCATGCGCCGGATCGCACTTATATTGCCCGGCACCATAAGCATGCCTGCGCTGGTCGAAAGAAGCACCAGTGCCTTTGCACAATCAGGGTAAGTGCGGACAAATTGTTGTGCCAACCCGCCGCCCCATGAAACACCCATCACATCAACCAGATCTATATCCAGTTCTTCAAGAATTTTTTTAGCCCATTTTGCAGCCGTGGAGGGCCGGTAAGGCATGCGCGGATCAGGTGAGCCTCCAATGCCCGGCATATCAAAGGTGATCACGCTGCAGCGGTCGGCCATCAATTCACCAAGGGGAGCCATTGTTTCCAAATTTGCCCCGATACCATTGAAGAACAACACAGGCCGGTGAGAGCCACTTCCGTGCCACACAGCAGTGCGCAGCAGTTGTCTGCCGACTTTGATCATTTTAATTTCTGGCTTCAAAACTGCCACGCTTTCCCTCCCAAGATCACTCAAAACTATTATGCCTTTTTAAATTATAGTCGCCTTATAGATTGCTGCTTTGTCCCCCCAAATGCACCTTTACCCAAACACATATTCTCCTGGTGCAGGCGCTAAAGATTTATAGCTGCGGTTGCCTGCTGATTTTGGTGCAAGCTTTAAGTCACCTGAGCGCTCCTGCAGCCATGTGGCCCAAGGTGTCCACCAACTGCCGTCCAGAAGCTTGGCGTTTTCCATCCATTCATCAGCGGTTTCATCAGAGCCGCTATCATTGAAGAAATATTTCGCCTTTGGATTGGTCGGCGGATTTAAAAGCGATTGAATATGCCCGCTATTGGCCACATAAAACTGCGTATCGCCGCCAAGAAGCTTGGTCGTCCTGTAACAGGCACGCCACGGTGTGATATGGTCAGTCACGCCCGCCACAACAAAGCTGTCGTGGGTAACCTTACCCAGATCAAGCTTATTGCCCATAAAGTCTACCGTGCCTGCATTGGCAAACGGCGCCGATATATAGCTATCCAGATAATCTGAATGTAATCGGGCTGGTAAATTGGTGGTATCATTGTTCCAAAATAATATATCAAACGCAGGTGGGCTGTTGCCCATCAGATAATTATTCACCACATAGTTCCAGATTAAATCGTTGGGGCGCATCCATGCAAAGGTCCGCGCGAGATCATCACCAGATAAAATACCCTTTTCCGCTGAGCGCTTCCGCGCGATTTCTAAAGTATTATCGGATACCAAAGCGCCCACTTCGCTGTCCTCTTGGCGCGGATCTAAAACACACACCTGAAACGTTGAGCTATTAATCCGTGTATCCCCCTCAGCTGCAAGATGGCTAAGGAGTGTCGCAACACTAATGCCACCTGAGCATGCACCAGATACGTTCAGCTTCTTAGATTTTGTAATCTTTAGAACAGCATCAATGCCTTCCATTGCGGCCGTAATATAGGTCTCCAGCCCCCAATTCGCATGTTCAATGCCCGGGTTACGCCAGCTGATGGTAAACATCTGAATGCCTTCCGACAGCATGAACTTAAACAGGCTTTTGTCGGGTGTTAAATCAGAGGCATAAAATTTATTGATCTGCGGCGGGATCACCAGCAAGGGGATTTTATACACTTTTTCGGTTGTGGCTTTATATTGGATAATCTCCAACACATCATTGCGGAACACCACATCACCCGGCGTTGTTGCCAGATTTTCACCCACCTTAAAAGGCCGAGCATCCACTTGGGACGGAATACCAATGCCGTTGACCATATCGTCATAGGCATTCTTCAGCCCCTGCACCACTGACATGCCGCCTGTTTCATAAAAGCGCTTCATCGCCGCGGGGTTGCCAATCAGTGTATTGCCCGGAGCAAGAGCATCCGTGACCACATCCAAAATGAAATGCGCACGCGCACGATCTAATTCTTCAATATTGGCTTCACTTAGCCAGTTATTGAGGTTTTGTTTCATGGCCATCCAGCCCTGCATGGCGCGCCGATAAAAAGGGTTTAATG
>WFTS01000033.1 GCA_015485385.1 Kordiimonadales bacterium
TTCACTTGCTGCTATTCTCGCCGGTAAGATAGACAGCAAAGATAAAGTGAGCGTTTGCATCATAAGTGGCGGTAATATTGACCCCATGATGATGAAAGAATGCTTGGCCTAAACAAAAGCGTGCGCTATAGCAATGGCATGTTTTCTAATTAATAATGATGCAGGAGCCGTTCCATGGATATTGAAGACCAGAAGCAAACCTACGCAGGGTTTATCAACATTTCGATCAAAGCGACCGCTGCTGTCGTTGTCGTTATGTTGCTGTTGGCTATTTTTGTAGCCTAACATCTTTTCAGATGCCTAACATCTTTTCAGATGAATGAATAAAAGCGGCCGTTTGCGCCGCTTTTTTTGTGTCGCTTTTTTGTGCCACTTTTTTGTGTCTGAGGTCCGACAGTTTAAAAGCCTATAATTTAGTGCTTGGGAAAAGATGTCAGCCGATATTGGCCATCTTCCAAATCACCGAATAATTCAGGCACCTCTGGGTGATTGATTGGTTCATCAGATGTATCGGGCAATAGATTTTGCTGTGAAACATAGGCTTCATAACTGCTATCATCATTTTCTGCGAACAGATGATAGAAAGGCTGGCCTTTTTCGGGGCGAATTTCAGCCGGTATGCTTTCCCACCATTCCTCCGAGTTGCTAAATTCTGGATCGACGTCAAAAATAACACCTCGGAATGAAAAGAGCCGGTGGCGCACCACTTGACCTATCGAAAAGAGTGCTTTTTTAGATATTTTGGGGGGCTGCGGCATCGTGATAATATTCCTTTTCATAATCGCTGAAGTAGGCATCCTTTGCTCGCTTGTCAACTCACGAAACTTTCATGCGTAATATTGGTGGTCGTTGGGCAAACATGTTGGCAATTTAGCCATATAGGTTTAGGTATCCTAAGGTTTTGAAGTTGGGCAGAAAATTCAATCGTATCTATAGGGGGATGACGACCATGAAAAAATTATTATCGACAACAGCTATATTGCTAGCACTTGCAGCGTGTGAGCCAGCCAGTCAAAGCAACGACTCGGCTACAGGCAAAACAGAGCAATCAGGCAAAGTTGAAAGCCAGACGCTTGCTAAGTTTTTTGCGCAAGCAATGAAAGACCGGCTTGCTTTTGACCCAATGATGGCAGAACGCCTTGGGGACCGTAGCAATATTGATAAATGGCCTGAAGTTTCCAAAGAAGCGGCAGATAAAATGCTGGCGCTTTATAAAGCCCAGCTTGCAACCTTAAAAACATATGATTTTGCAAGTCTTAATAAGAAGGACCAGCAATCTTATCGGATATTTGAAATAACAGCAGAGCGTTTTATTAAGAATGATCGGTGGCGTGATTATGGTTATCCGGTCAATCAAATGTTTGGCTGGCACACGCGTATCCCAACGCACCTTATGACGGTTCATCAAGTACGCACGAAAGCGGATGCCGAGGCATATATCACGCGCCTTCAGGGTGTCGAGCGCCTGATGTCTGAGATTGCCGCCAATTTGAGAGACCGCGCTGAGGCAGGCATTGTACCCCCCAAATTTGTGTTCCCTTATGTTCTGAAAGCTTCAGAAAATGTTATGAAGGGCGCCCCCTTTGATGAAGGCGAGGATAGTGTTCTGCTTGCGAACTTCCGCAAAAAAGTTTCCGCCCTTGATCTGTCAAAAGCAGAAGAAGATAGTTTGATCGCAGAGGCAAAAGCGGCTCTAACAGGCGGTTTTAAGACAGGTTACTTAACGCTGATCAGCGAATTAAAACGTCAGCAAGCGTTTGCCACCACCGATGACGGGGCATGGAAGTTTCCAAACGGTGC
Source organism: Kordiimonadales bacterium (assembly GCA_015485385.1). GTDB lineage: Bacteria > Pseudomonadota > Alphaproteobacteria > Sphingomonadales > Kordiimonadaceae > Kordiimonas. Next base: position 1,801 of record WFTS01000033.1, read on the forward strand.
AGAATTTTATGCACAAGCCTTGAAGAATATGACCACAACCGATCTAACCGCCGACGAAATTCATCAATTAGGATTGGATAATGTCGCGCGTATTCATAAGGCTATGCGCCTTATTATGAAAAAAGTTGGGTTTGAAGGAAGCTTGCAAGAGTTTTTCGCCTTCACACGAAGCGACCCGCAATTTTTCTATCCCAACACAGCCGAAGGGAAAGCCGCGTATCTTGCGCAGGCTGAAAAATATCTGGCTGCTATGCGTGCCGTTGTGCCCAAATATTTCGCCCATATGCCCAAATCGCCCATTGATGTGCGTGCGGTTGAAAAATTTCGTGAGAAATCAGCGGGCAAAGCCTTTTATCAGCGCGGTGCGCCTGATGGCTCCCGCCCTGGTATTTTTTACGCCAATATGCGCGATACCAAGCTTATGCCCACCTACCAGCTAGAAGCGCTGGCGTATCATGAGGGAATTCCCGGCCATCACTTTCAAGGATCTATCTCGCAGGAACTAAAAGGCGTGCCTTTATTCCAGCGTACAGCTCGTTTCACGGCGTTTTCAGAGGGCTGGGGGCTCTATACCGAAGAATTGGGTAAGGATATGGGTTTTTACCAAGACCCCTATTCAGACTTTGGGCGCTTGGCGATGGAGTTATGGCGGGCATGCCGTTTGGTTGTGGATACTGGTATCCACCATAAAAAATGGACCCGCGAACAGGCGATTAATTATTTAAGCGAAAACACTCCCAACCCACGAGGCGACAATGTTTCAGCGATCGAGCGCTATATCGTTATGCCGGGGCAGGCTACTGCTTATCTGGTTGGTAAACTGAAAATCATGGAACTTAGGCAGCGCGCAATGGATACGCTTGGTGACAAGTTTAGCTGGAGCGGCTTTCATAGTGCTGTGCTAGAAAATGGCGCGGTTCCTTTATCCATGCTTGAAGAAAATATCGATGCTTGGATTGCCTCCGTCAAGGCGGGTTAAGTTCGTCTCTAGCAAGACAATCTGAAAGCGTGAGAAAAGCCCTATGCCTATTGTTGGGGCTTTTCTTTTATGTAAGCTGGGGCCGAATAGAAATTCCCAGATAGATTTACCAGATAGACCTACCTGACAGATCAGTCAGTCAGATCAGTCAGTCAGATCACCAGCAGGCTTGATCAAAACGCGCACGCCTACACGCCAGCAGATTTCAGATGAAGTCTACGCGGCGGTTGAGCGCTAACTAAGCAAAGCTAAGTAGAAAAACTGAGGCGTATCAGTCTGCGTCAGGTTCTAGCATTCTGTGCAGATGTACCACGACATATTTGGTCATAGCATCATCCACATTGGCTTGGCTTACACTGCGCCATGCATGTTCAGCTTCAGCATAGCTTGGGTAGATGCCAACGATATCCAGTTTCGATGCATCTTTAAAATCTAGGCTCTGTGGGTTCTCGACTTGGCCACCAAATACTAGGTGAAGGAGTTGCTCATCGGCCATTATTGTGTTTCCTGTCATATTGTTTGTGCGTTTGGCGCTTATGTATCAAACTAAAGAAAAAACGCCACTCTTTTTTGAGTGTACATTCAAGGTTGATACGAATAGTTAACACGAGACCTATGATAAACCCCTTTTAAGGCCGTAGGGTGCGAACAGCTAAGAAGGAACACAGAGCATGGACAAAAATACCAGCGATACCTTTCTGATTTCCGTCATCGGACGGGACACAGTGGGGGTTGTTTCAGTGGTGACAAATTATCTTTTCGAAATAGGGGCCAATCTCGCCGACAGCGCATTTGCTGTGCTAGGCGAGGGATTTGAATTTTCCTGTGTTGCAGAATTTGAGACTGGTTTCAATTCAGCCGAGATCAATACAGGCCTTGCCGCCCTATCTGTCCTTGAAGGGGCGAAAATTAGTGTTATCAGTTTTCCGTTTGAACTTTTGCGTGGGGATACTGGCCGGATCACGCACCTTATAGAGATTACCGGCGGCGACAGACCGGGGTTGGTTGCCCGTATCAGCGACGTCTTGGCCGATTATAGCGCCAATATTGTCCGCATGAGCAGCCGCCGTGTGGCAACCGAGCATGGCTTTGATTATCGCACACGCTTTGCCGTTAATGTCGTGGGTGACAGGCAAGAGGCGCTTGAAAATGCGCTGTCAAACACAGCAGGGAGCCTGCGTTTAGAGTGCAGCATGACCCCGCAAGCCTAGCGCCTATACAGGAAAGGCCGTGTCGCGATCAGAGAAGGTTTAATTCGAATTAGAGGCCGTAAGCGGTCTTTTGGTTTGATTTTCAAGCCACTTGATCAGCCCGTCCACCCCAAGCTTTTTGACCTTGGAAGAAAAGACATCGCGGTTAGTGATCATCAAATTGATGCCTTCAAATTCCAAATTTACAATCTGAAACTTGCCGTTTTTTTTGCGAATGCGCCAATCGGCAAGGATGGGTTCCCCTTCATCTCGTAGAATTTGGGTTTTCACAAACAAATGTCCACGTTTGCCAGAGGCAGGTTTCGTGCCCACAACATCAAGCGCTTTAAAGCCAACCTGTTCCATGCGTTTATCAAATTCGGCGACAATATAGTTGCGCATGGCGGCTAAGTAGGCACGTTTTTGTGCCTTGGTTATTGTGCGGTAATGGCGCCCTAACATGCCGCGCGCAAGCAAATTGATATCGGTCGCCTCCTCAAATAAGGCCCGAAAGGCGGTTGATCGCTCGTTGCTGGTAAGTTTGCTATCGCTCCATACGGCTTGCGTTTCGCTGGCTAGAGTTTCTACAAATTCAATAGCCCCGCGCGCATCATCAACTGCACGCGTCGAGGTTTTGTTCTGTGCTGTTGCAGGAATAGAGACCGCGAGCAGCAACGCAAGCAGACTAAAAAAAGCCTTCATGCGGAAGAAATTTCGTGCTGTCCGTTTTGAAACTAGACTTTTCATTCGTGGTCCTTGCTGTGCAGACACGCCAATATAGGCTGTTCTCTAATCTTCTTGTATCGTAGCTTGACGTAGATAAGCGATCAAATCTTTGCGATCTTTCGCCTTTCTCAGCCCGGCAAACTGCATTTTGTTACCGGGTAGGAAGGCGCTTGGTTTTGTTAGCCATTCATCAAGCTTTGCTTCTGTCCATGAAAAACCAGCTTCGCGCAGGGCGCGTGAATATTTATAACCAGATGCCGTTCCTGCGGTTCTGGAGAATAAATTATTTAAGTTTGGGCCTAAACGTGTGCGTTTTGCTTGTGTGAGATTATGGCAGGCTTTGCAGCGGTTAAAAATACGCTTGCCCAAAGTAATATCACCAGCAGAGTTCGTAAGTGTGCTTGTGTCAGCCGCCGATAATGGGGGGATTCCTGAAACGGTTAGGCAAACTAGGGCAACATAAAAGTATAATTTTAGGGCCACGGGGACGTTTCCTTATAAAATTGGCGGGCCTTGGCCCGCCAATATCAATGCTCTTTAGTTAATGTAAGCTGAACAATTTTCAATAGCGGCCTAGCTTTTTAAGCAAGCCGCTACACACTTTAGTCAGCAGATGCAACATAGGGCTTGATCTCACCAGATTTCACCCGGGCGAAATAGCTTGTCAGCATGCCTTTAACTTCCTTACGGAACAGGAACAGCGCCACAATGTTCGGGAAGCCCATCGCCAGCAAGAAGCTGTCAGCCATGCCCATGACAGAATTTAATTGCATCGCAGACCCGGCAACCAAAGCCACAAGGTAAGCAATTTTAAATGTCATATCCGCTTTTGGTTTGTTACCGACCATCCAAAGGAAAGACCGCTGACCGTAATAGAACCAAGTGATGGACGTTGAAAATGCAAACATCACCACCGCAAGCGTTAGCAGATACGGGAACCAGTATGTGACCGTTGCAAAGGCTTTGGAGGTTAGCGCGATACCGGCCGCGGTGCCTGATGCGTTTGGATCAACAGATCCGGTCAGGATGATCACCAGCGCGGTAATGGTGCAGATAACGACCGTATCGATGAAGGGCTCCAGCAGCGCTACAAGGCCTTCTGAAACAGGCTCGGTTGTTTTTGCAGCCGAGTGGGCAATAGAGGCTGAGCCAAGGCCAGCCTCGTTCGAGAAGGTAGCGCGCCGCAATCCTTGGATCAAAACACCAATGATACCGCCTTCAACACCTTGTGCTGTGAAAGCACCAGAGAAGATTTGCCCGATCGCATCAGGGATGCCGCCGAAGTTGCCAACAATAATCACCAGTGCCGCCGAGATATAAATGAACGCCATTATCGGCACTAGAAATTCGGTTACATGCGTGATCTTCCGAATGCCACCAATGATAACAAGGCCAACAAAGCCAGCGAAGATCAGGCCGAATGCCCACTTAGCATCTAGGAAAAAACTGCTTCCGGTTATATTGGCAAACTCAGACGCAAACTGTGCGGTAGATTGGTTTACCTGGAACATAGCCCCTGCGCCAAACGCACCGCCAATACAAAATACGGCAGAGATAACAGCCAGTATTTTACCCAGAGACGGCATACCC
>WFTS01000034.1 GCA_015485385.1 Kordiimonadales bacterium
GTTATGCGGTCAGATGCCAGTGTCTGCACCCAGTTTATCACCGGAAAATAGCCAGCTCAATGTTACCCTGTCGTCATACGCCGACTTGATCGGCGTATCCATGCGCAAAGACTAGGCTCGCCGGTACTTATAGCTGGGCGAGTGACGATATTTACGGCTCGTCGGGTGATAATGTTTATAGTTCGCTGGGTGACTGTATATAGAACACGTCACATGATGGGATCCATAATTTGAAAGAGGCTATTTTGCCCTTAAATCCAGCGGCGTACTTTGGCTTTGTAATCGTCAAATGCCTCGCCAAACATCTCTGCCATACGGCCTTCTTCAAAGGGGATAAAGTACCAGTTTGCAACGGCGAAAAACACTAGCGGGAACACAAGCCCCATTTCTGTGCCGACCAGCACCGCAGCACCTGCTAGAACCAGAAACATACCCAAATACATTGGGTTGCGTGTAAAGGCGAACGGGCCGCTTGTTACCATTGTGTCTGGGTCTTTATAGGGAAGCAGGTTGGTTCTATGCTGTTTGAAAACACGCGCCCCCCAAACAGGTAGAATAATGCCCAATATAATCAGGCTATAGCCCGCAATATCCCACGCGCCAGTTTGAAAATAGGTCGCGCCATCCATATAGCGCGTTGCGACAATCGCCAAGGCGCACAGTAAGGTTACAACAGGTGGTAAAATAATTTTTCGCATAGTTTTCTCCCCTTTAGCTTTTAAACATAGAGGCTTCGCAGGCGCAATCAAGGGGGGCGTATCAATTGGCGGTCACATAGATGTGTTGCCTGTTGGTGTGGATTTACTGGCTTGTTTGCGGGGCTGGCTTTAAGCTTTACGCTAACAGCACAGTTTTAGGGGCCATAAGCCTCTAGTGGGAAGCATGCATTTGTGTGTGCAATAACAGGGGAAAATATGAAACATTTTTTTAAAACAACACTTGCAGCGGCGGGCTTAACGGCTGTTTTTTTATCCAGTGCAGCTTTGGCTCATGGGGATGCAAACGACGCAGCCCCCGGCCTGTTTGACAGTGCAAAGATGGATAAAATTCTTGCCGCGCAAGATGAAAAAGCCAAAGCGCGGTACCAATTTCGCCACCCTAAAGAGACGCTGGCATTTTTTGGTGTGGCGCCGGGAATGACAGTCGCAGATACATTGCCGGGCGCTTATTATAGCCGTATCTTGCTGCCGTATTTGGGCGATGAGGGCGCGCTAATCGGGGTTAGCTATTCGGTGGGTCATCAGGCGATTGATGCGGGGGATAATGAAAAGCGCATGGCGCGTATTCGCAGTTTCCCTAAGCGTTTCCCCGCAGCGGCAGAGAAATGGCGTGCAGGCAGCAAAGCAAAAGTTTCCGCTTTTATGTTTGAGGATATGCCCGACGCTATGAAAGGCACGGTTGATGTGTTTTTGCTGCTTCGGGCTTCGCACCACCTTAGCAAATATGAAGACGCAGACCGCGGAATGCGCCGAACAAAGGCGTTTGCAGATGTCATGGCGGCGTTAAAGCCCGGCGGCGTGATGGGGATCGTTCAGCACAGGGCGCCAGAGGACAGCAGTGACGAATGGGCTAAGGGCTTCAAGGGCTATGTCAAACAGTCAGCCTTGATTGCCGCAGCCAAAGCGGCCGGCTTTGAATTTGTTGGCTCTAGCGAAATTAACGCGAACCCAAAGGATCAACCTACCGAAGCGGATTTTGTTTGGCGTCTTCTGCCGACGCTCGCGGGAAGTGAAGACGGCAGTGATCTTCAGGCCAAGCGCAAAGCTATTGGCGAAAGCGACCGTATGACACTAAAGTTCCGCAAACCAAAATAAGATGGCTCGCGGCTGCGTTTTAGGAGCTTAGATTAAAGACAATGGGGCTGGCCAAAGGGTTGGCCCCGTTTTTTATGTGTCTTTGCCCCGGATATAGTTAGGGTTCCCCAGATATATTTGGATTTTTCGGCATACGGATAAACCTTAGTAAGCAGTTGATATGAAAACTATTTCCCCTTAGGGCGATCAGGCGTAGGCTGCGCAGTGTGCAATTATGCACTGAATTTATACATCTATCACGACGCAGTCTAAGGAGCTTCATCATGACTATGTTTCACAGTGTGATTAAATCGTTGGCACTTGGTGCCGTGTTTACGGCAGCTGTAACACTGTCAGCCGCAGCGAACCCAATGCACCGTATTGAGACCGCGCTTCGTTCCCCCGACAGGCCCGCAAGCGACAAAGCCTTAGACGGTGCGCGCAAGCCTTCTGATATTTTGGCATTTGCCGGCGCACAAAGCGGTATGACCATTTTGGACGTGAACGCAGGGGACGGATATTACACAGAAATTTTGTCTCATATCGTTGGCCCGCAAGGTAAAGTATATTCCCATAATGGCCCGGCCTACTGGAATTTTCTCAAGAAAAAATCCCCCGCACGATTTGAGGGTGGCCGCCTATCCAATGTTACCCAAATTCATGATGGGTTTGAAACGGTTGACCTGCCAGCAAGCAGTGTTGACTTGGTGATGGCTGTGCTGGCTTACCATGATTATTTTTTCACCAATAAGGCCCGCCCCGGTGGCCGTGCAGATGTGCCAAATGTGTTGGCATCAATATATAAAGCCATGAAGCCCGGCGCTAGTTTTGTGATCGTAGATCATGTGGCAAACACAGGCACTGGTCCTGACGATTTTGACAAATTGCACCGTATTGATCCGGCATTTGTGCGAGCGCAGATGGAGGCAGCAGGGTTTTCCTTTGCAGGGGAAACAGATGTTTTGGCTAACCCAGACGACAGCAACAGGCTGTCTCCGTTCGCACCGGAAATTCGCCGTAAAACAAACCGTTTTGTGATGCGTTTTACCAAATAGGGCGTGGTGTGGCCTTGGGTTTGGCGCAGGGGTGTTAGGGCGCGTTTAGCACCAACTTGCCCCAGTGTTTGGTCGTTCAAGAATTTCGCGGATGTTGGCGTCTAATATTTTATAGCCCACATTGCCAAACAGAGTTTGCCTGCCGCTGTTCATGAGCCACGAAGGACTGCCCTTCAAGCCTGCAGATTTTGCGTCTTGATAGTCACGCATCAAAGAGGCTGCGGCGGTCCCGTTCGAAAGCAGGGGGTTAAGCAAATCTGTATCCAAGCCATGCTCGGTTGCAAGTTTTGTCAATACGGCCGTATCACCAATATCAAGCGTTTCGACGAAAAATGCGGTCCGAACGCGCCGTGCGAATGAAAGGGCGATTTCAGGGGAATATGCCCCTTCTACGGCCTTTAGCATCAAGTGTGTGCTTGCAGACGATTTTGGTCGGGTTTGTTTCCAAATGTCACCGTGTACGGCAGCGTGTTCATATGGGGCTGCGGCCTCCACCACATGGCGGCCAAACCCCTCAAAACCGCCTTTCGCTTGCCAGTCTTTGCCAATGCGGGTCGCGGTGTCGCCAAACAGGTCCAGATAATGGGGGCGGATTATAATTTTCCCGTCCCACTGGGTTGTTAATTCATCGAGCCTGCGCTGTGATATCCAAGCCCAAATGCATAAAATATCGGTAAAATAATCAATCTCAAGTGGTTTGCTCATGGCGGCACTCCAAAGACGCTAATATTAGCATCTGGTATAGCCTGCGCTTGTGTTTTCGCCAAGGGCTTCCTATTGGTAGCCATGTTACTTTTCGCATAGGGAGCGGCTGCGTTGGTTTATAATCTAGATGGGTTTGACGAATTTCTCTTTGACCAGAACAAGCTGAAGCGCACAGTGTTTCGCATTGGAGAGATTGGAAAGCCTCCCATTCTTCTTATGCAGGAACTGCCGGGCATGACCAAACACACACTTGATTTGGCGCGGCGTTTGGCGAACGACGGCTTTGTTGTGTATCTGCCTTTGATGTTTGGTACGCCGAACCGCCAGATGGCGATTATCGGCAATGCGCTTCGGTTATGTATTCAGCGCGAATTTAATTTCCTTGCGTGGCATAAACCCAGCCCGATAACCGATTGGCTCCGTCTTTTGTGCCGGTATATTTCAGAAGAAAACGGCGGGCGGCAAGTGGGGGCTATTGGCATGTGCCTGACGGGGCGCTTTGTGCTGTCGCTGATGGTGGAAGATGTTGTTACTGCGCCGGTTATGTCGCAGCCGGGCCACCCAAAAGGCAACGGCAATCCTAAGGCCGATGCCACGCTTGGTATTCCTGCGTGTGAGCTTGCGGCTGCAAAAAAGCGCGCTGAGGACGACACTATTCAGATACTTGGACTGCGGTTTGAGGATGATCCCTTTTGCCCGCCCGGCCGGTTTGAAACGATGGAAAAAGAATTTGGCAAAAATTTCATCCGCTTTGATATTGATCGCTCGCTTTATGCGGCGCACGACATTAAGGCCAAAGCCCATTCGGTGTTGACGATCGACTATAACGACAAAGCCGACCATCCCACACGGTTAGCCTATGAAAAGATGATCGATTTTTTCAAAGAAAGATTGAACGAACGTATCTAAGCCTGATATTTAAAGATAGGATATTAAAGACAGGACATTTAAGGGCAGGGCATAGAAAATTCGTCTTCTATCTTATTGATTTCTTTGATTAAATCTTTGTCCAGCGTCATATCATGGGTATCGAGCGCGGTTTTTAACTGCTCCATAGTCGTGGCTCCGATGATGTTGGATGTCACGAACGGCTGGATGTTGACAAATGTCAATGCCATTTGGGCTGGGTCCAAACCGTGCTTGCGTGCGAGGGCAACATAGCGCTCCATTGCGGCCGTTCCGTTTGGCTTCAAGTAGCGGCTAAAGGTGTCCTTAAACAGGCCAAAACGTGAGGTCTCAGGGATTACACCACCACAGTATTTCCCCGTAAGATAGCCTGAAGCCGTAGGGGAATAAGCCAACAGCCCACAGTCTTCTTTATCTGCAAGTTCGGCAAGGCCCACTTCGTAACTACGGTTTAGAAAATTATAAGGGTTCTGGATCGAGGCAACGCGCGGCAAACCCATGGTTTCCGATAGTTTCAGCGCGTGCATGGCCCCCCATGCTGTTTCGTTAGATAAACCAACAGCGCGGATTTTTCCAGCCTCTACCAGCTCTTTTAAGGCTGACAAAGTTTCTTCAAGAGGCACCGCATTTTCATCAGGAGTTGGCCGGTAGCGCAGGACACCAAAATAATTTGTGCGGCGACTTGGCCAATGTAATTGGTAAAGATCAATATAGTCTGTTTTCAGGCGCTTTAGGCTGGCATTGCAAGCTTCGATCACTGATTGCCGGTCCAGATTATTGCCGTTGCCACCATTTAGATGTGGGCGGAAATACGTCAGGTGAGGCGCGGGCCCTGCAATTTTTGTGGCGAGGATAATTTGTGCGCGTTTACCCGTTTTTTCAAGCCAATTGCCAATAATACGCTCGGTCGCGCCGTAAGTTTCTGCGCGGGCGGGCACGGAATACATCTCGGCGGTATCAAGGAAATTCACACCATGCTCTAGCGCCATGTCTATCTGTGCATGGCCCTCGGATTCGGTATTTTGCTGGCCCCATGTCATGGTGCCGAGGCATATTTTGCTGACCTGAATATCGGTGCGGCCAAGAGTGCGCATTTCCATAAAGCGTTTCCTTTAAAGATGTCTACGTCAGATGAGAATGTGGAGCGATTTTAGGCGGTTTCAACGCCTTTGTCGGTCATCAATTGCTGAAGTTCACCGCTTTCAAACATTTCACGGATAATATCACAGCCGCCAACAAATTCACCCTTAATATAAAGCTGGGGGATCGTAGGCCAATCGGAGAAAGCCTTGATGCCTTCCCGTACCTCGGGGTCTTCAAGCACATTATAGCTTTGGTATTTCACGCCAACATGCTGAAGCACTTGTGCGACAACAGACGAAAATCCGCACTGCGGGAAAACCGGAGTACCCTTCATGAAAAGTACCACGTCATTGTCGTCAACATAGCCTTGAATACGCTCTGAAACACTCATTTGAAGATCCTTAAATGTTGGTCAGTTTCACCTACAAATAAGCGTGTGCTGGGCATTTGCCAAGGGCCAAATCAAATTCTGACCATTTTGGTCCAACAAAACAGTTTTGCAGGTGCAAAATTATAGATATTTTAGTCTGGAACAGCGGTTTGCAAAGCCAGAGCATGTAATTCACCGCCCATGCGGCCCTTGAGGCTTTTATAGACCATCTGATGTTGCTGCACGCGGGATTTACCGCGAAACCCTTCATAGATAACATGCGCTGCATAATGGTCGCCGTCGCCGCGTAAATCTTCGATACGCACATCAGCGCCAGGCAGGCTTTCCGTAATTAAATTTACAATATCGTCTGATATCATTGCCATAAATTTACCCCTCACAATGTTCTTACTACATACTATAGCAGCCCTGATTGCCAGCCGTAACATATAAATTTACACGGGTGGTTTACCAGTCATTCAACCTAAAATTTTTTTAGTTTAAATCATTGCGGCGAATCATTACCATAATAGTTCGAATTTCAGCGGTTGGGGTCGAGTAACGACTACCGGTGAAAACTCTTGATCATATCCGGGTGTGCCCCGGGTAATTGTGTGGTTGCAGGGATCAGGGGTTTTGTTCGAAATTTGGCTGACTTTCAGCCATAGATTAGGGCCAGCGCCAATGTGCTGGCCCTTTTTTGTGCCTCTAGTTTGTGCCGCGCACCGCAGAGGGTTTTAAAATAGTCACGTTCCCCAAAACCGTTTGAAAAAAGGAAAATCACCCTAGATTAGGGTATATATTTGGCTTGGAAACCAAAAAAAGCCATTAGCATTTTGGCACCGCAAGGTTGAAGCCCCTTATGATCACCGGAGAAATTTATGACCTATATCGATCCAGAGCGCGGGCAGTTTACTGCTTTTAAGGCTTTACCGCGTGATGAACCTATCCAGATGTTAAATCTAGTGAAACTAAGGGTGGAAGCCGTTTACCAAGATGGTCGCAGCGCCAGCGGAGCCGAGGCCTATGCGTGTTATGCGCGTGAAAGTGGTCCGATATTCCAGCGTGTTGGTGGCAAAATTATTTGGCGCGGCGAGCCTAAATTGATGGTAATTGGGCCAGATCAATCCTCAGGGGCTGAGGCATGGGACATGGCCTTCGTAGCATACTATCCAACGGCGGGTGCCTTCTTGGAAATGGTCACAGACCCATTATACCAAATCGCGGTGAAGCACCGCCAAGCCGCCGTCGCCGACAGCCGCTTGTTGCGGTGCGGCGAGATGCAAGCCAGCGATGTTTTCGGCTGAGCCTATCCTTCGGTATGTTTTATGCGCAAACTCCGAGTATGTTTTATGCAGAAACACCCAGTATGTTTTATGCTGTAACACAAGGGGCGACATAAGGCTGTTTTGAGGAAGTGTCAGGCATTTACACAAAGACGCTAGGCAAACATACCGCCGCAAAGCCATAGATTCCGGGACTTGGCCCCGGTATCTATGGCTTTGGTTAGGGTATGCCTTTGTTAACTAGCGTTGGCCATGAAGGTTGGTAGCCAACCCTCATGGGCCTCGGTTAGGTCCGTCAAGCTCAGGTCTACCGCGCCGCCGTTAACGCGCACGCGGTTGCCGCCAGTTTCGCCTAGCTTTGTTACCAATACGCCTGCGGCTATAGCCTCAGACTGTATGCGTTCGGCTGCCTCAGCATCCACTGCGAGCAAATATCTTGCCTGCGTTTCACTAAACAAGGCCGTGTGCAAAGGCAGGGCTGTGCCTACATCCACTGTAGCGCCGATGCCGCTAGCCATCGCCATGTCGGCAAGGGCAGCAATAAGGCCGCCATCAGACAGATCGTGGCAGGTGTCCAGTGTGCTATTCTCAATCAAGCGGCGCACAAAATCACCGTTTTTCCGCTCCAACAGCAGGTCAACACTTGGCGGTAGCCCGCTTTCGTCCCCCATAATTTCACGCTGATAGAGGCTCATGCCCAGCTCGTCTTTGGTCTCACCAACCAATAAGATGCTGTGACCTTCGGCTTTAAAGGCCACCGTTGCCATTTTGCTGCTATCGGCCATCACACCGACGCCGCCAATAGCGGGGGTGGGCAGAATGCCGGAACCATTGGTCTCGTTATAAAGGCTTACATTGCCGGATACGATTGGGTAATCAAGCGCGCGGCACGCATCGCCCATGCCTTCCAAGCAACCAACAAATTGCCCCATAATATCGGGGCGTTCGGGGTTGCCGAAGTTGAGACAATTGGTAATTGCCAACGGTTTAGCGCCAACGGCTGTTAGGTTACGCCATGTCTCGGCCACAGCCTGTTTGCCACCTTCATAAGGATCAGCAAAACAGTAGCGCGGGGTCACGTCGGTTGAGATTGCCAGCGCTTTTTCTGTTCCGTGGACACGAACCACGGCCGCATCGCCGCCGGGGCGTTGGACGGTGTCTGCTAAGACCATATGGTCATATTGTTCCCATATCCAACGGCGTGAACATAAGTGTGGCCCGCCAAGTAAGTCGGTAACAGCCTTGTTAATATCATCCGGGGCAGGGACAGAAACTACCGCGCGCTTTGGTGTATAGACGAATGGCCGTTCATATTCTGGCGCATCTTCCACAAGGCTTGCGATGGGCATATCGCCAACAATTTCGCCCCCGAAAGTGAGCGTTAATTTTCCTGTATCGGTGATTTCGCCGATGACAGCAAAATCCAGCTCCCACTTTTCAAAGATGGCCTTGGCCATGTCTTCGCGGCCCGGTTTGAGAACCATCAACATGCGCTCTTGAGATTCTGAGAGGCACATTTCATATGGGGTCATATCTTTTTCACGCTGGGGGACATGATCAAGGTTCAGTTCAAAGCCAACGCCGCCTTTGGACGCCATTTCAACGCTTGAGGATGTTAGCCCGGCAGCCCCCATATCTTGAATGGCGATAATCGCATCGGTTGCCATCAGCTCTAAGCAGGCTTCGATCAAAAGCTTCTCTGTAAACGGATCCCCCACTTGGACCGTTGGCCGCTTTTCCTCGGTGTCTTCGGTGAATTCAGTAGACGCCATCGTGGCGCCGTGGATACCGTCGCGTCCGGTTTTGCTGCCGACATATACGACGGGGTTTCCAACGCCCGCAGCGGCGCAGTAGAAAATTTTATCGGTGTCAGCAATCCCCACTGTCATAGCATTCACCAGAATGTTGCCATTGTAGGACGCATCAAAATTGGTTTCTCCGCCGACAGTCGGCACCCCCACACAGTTGCCGTAACCGCCAATGCCAGCCACAACGCCTGATAGCAAATGCTTGGTTTTTGCATGGTCTGGTTCGCCAAAGCGAAGTGCGTTCATGTTGGCAACGGGCCGAGCGCCCATGGTAAAGACATCGCGCAAAATACCGCCTACACCAGTGGCCGCGCCTTGATAGGGTTCGATATAGCTTGGGTGGTTGTGGCTTTCCATTTTAAAGATTGCCGCTTGGCCGTCACCAATATCAATCACGCCGGCATTTTCGCCGGGCCCGCATATGACCCACGGTGCTTCGGTGGGCAGTTTTTTCAAGTGAAACCGTGAGGACTTATAGCTGCAATGTTCTGACCACATCACTGAATAGATGCCCAGCTCTGTATAGTTGGGTTCGCGCCCCATTGCGGTAACGATACGCGCGTATTCTTCTTCGCTTAGGCCATGCTCAGCAACGATTTCAGGGGTGATTACAGTATCATCAATTTTTGTCATTTTAGTCACCCTTACCCGAGCCGGTTCATAACAGATTCGAAAATTATACGCCCATCAGACCCCCCAAGCGGGGCCTCGATCATGCGTTCGGGGTGCGGCATCATGCCAAGCACGTTGCCTGCTTTGTTGGTAATGCCTGCGATCCGCCGCTGTGCGCCATTGATGTCGCTTGCATATTTGAAGGCGATTTGACCGTCGCCTTCAAGCTGGTCAAGCGTATTGGTGTCGGCAAAATAATTTCCGTCATGGTGGGCAACAGGAACCGTTATGTTCCGGCCTTGTGCGTATCCAGATGTGAAGATTGTATCCTGACGTTCAACCGTTAGTTCAACATCTTTACAGACAAAATGAAGGCCCGAATTACGCATTAAGGCACCGGGAAGCACTCCGGTTTCCGTAAGGATTTGAAAACCGTTACATACTCCAAGCGTTGGTACGCCTGCGTTTGCGCGCTTGATGACCTCTTTCATCACATGGCTGCGTGCAGACATAGCCCCGCACCTAAGATAGTCGCCGTAGGAAAATCCGCCGGGCAGGGCGATAAAATCGACGGCTTCGAAATCATGCTCTTGGTGCCATACCATAATTGGTTTTTGCCCTGTGATCTTCGTGAGGGCGACAGCCATATCCCGGTCACAGTTTGATCCCGGAAAGACAATGACGGCTGATTTCATAAGGGCTACTCCAGCGTGAAACTGTAGTTTTCAATCACCGTATTGGCGATCAATTTACGGCACATATCATCAACGTGGGCCTCGGCTTTGGCGCGGTCAGTCTCGGCGAGATCAAGTTCAATATATTTGCCCTGGCGCGCAGCATCAATCCCGCTGAACCCCATGTTCTGGAGCGTATTTTCGATGGCTTTGCCTTGCGGATCAAGGACACCATTTTTCAAGGTAACGTGAATGCGAGCTAACATTATACTAGCTTTCCTTTTTGATATGATCAGCGATTTCAGTAACATCAGCGGACGGCAAAATACCGAGGCGCCGCGCGACTTCTTGATAGGCTTCCATTTCGCCGCCAAGGTCGCGGCGGAAACGGTCTTTGTCCATTTTCTCGCCGGTTTTCAAGTCCCAAAGGCGGCAGCCGTCGGGGCTGATTTCATCCGCGAGAATAGTGGAGTAATTGTCACCTTCATAATGGCGGCCAAATTCCAACTTAAAGTCTACCAGCTTAATGCCAATGCCAGCAAACAGGCCCGAGAGAAAATCATTTATCCTTAGGGCATAAAAGGTTAGCTCTTCAATCTCATGTTCATCAGCCCAACCAAAGGTTAGAATATGATCTTCGGCAATGACCGGATCGCCTAGTTCGTCTGACTTGTAGCAGAATTCAACCAAGGGGTTGGGCAAGGGGGTGCCTTCCTCAATACCAAGGCGTTTTGAAAGGCTGCCTGCGGCGATATTACGGACGATCACTTCAACCGGGATTATCTCAACCGCTTTGATAAGCTGCTCGCGCATCGAGGTGCGTTTGATGAAATGGTTTGGTATACCAATATCGCCTAACGCCTTGAAAATAAACTCGCTTATAATGTTATTAATAACACCTTTTCCAGCGAGAGTGCCTTTCTTTTCAGCATTAAATGCCGTTGCGTCGTCTTTAAAATATTGGATGATGGTGCCAGGCTCTGGTCCTTCAAAAAGAACTTTGGCCTTGCCTTCGTAAAGCTTGTTGCGGCGGGACATGGGTGCCTTTCCTCGTCGCTAAAATGAATGTCAGTGGGTGCGGCGCGACCATAACCGAACTGGACGCGTGCGACAATCTTTCTATAACAATTTGCATTATGTTTTGCTAAAGCATAGTAAATGCGAATGAAAATTACGTTCGGCGGTTGTAAGCGGGCTTAAATCTGCCTATGTGCAAACTGTGTGCGAAAAAGAATCGGATTGAAGGATCAAAGCAATGGCAATTTTTACGGGTCGTGAACAAGCGTTTGAAGACAGGTTTGCTCATGATGATACAATGAATTTTAAGGCTCGCGCACGGCGCAATCGCTTGCTCGGCGAATGGGTTGCCTCTGAATTACTAGGTCTGACAGACGAGGCTGTGGCTGCGTATGCCGCTGATGTTGTTAAGGCCGATCTGGAAGAAGACGGTGATGTGGATGTGATCCGCAAAGTTCATGCTGATCTGGCAGAGAAAGACATTGATTTTTCTGATCACCGGATAGAGAAACGCCTCGCGGAACTGATGATAGAAGCCAAAAGCCAGATTATGGATGAAGTGTAAGGCTGTTCCAATATTGGTGTGATACGGCCTTGGATTGACTTGATTTCCGTCAAAGGCTGGCTTTGAAATATGACTGTGCAACAAAAGTGACACATTCGCATCAAATTTCAGACCATAAAATCTAAGAAAATCAAGCACTGTCAAAGCCTTAGGGGCGATTGTGTCACACTTGGCGTCTGTGACACGGAATTTGTGACAAATGTCACACTTTGTGACACGCTAAATTTGGCTAAATTTACCTCTGGTTCTGCCAATAAAAAGGGGCCTAAACCCCCCTTTATTTCTCGCAATATATTTTATTGAATATCGAATATTTTACAAATGCCGGATATTTTACAAATGCCAGATATTTTACAAATATCGGTTGAAAGCGCATCGGTTTTTCGCCTTCACTTAGGTGGGGCGAAACCAGCGCGATTTTAACCAAAGCGCAACACTGACCAGAGAGATCAAAA
>WFTS01000035.1 GCA_015485385.1 Kordiimonadales bacterium
GTCCATCAATGTGGTACTTCTTAAGCTGTTTTCCTGCAATCTTGGTCACCATGTCAACGAGTTGGTTGATGCTAACCATCTCGTCGGAACCGATGTTAACCGGGCCTTCAAAATCGGATCGGGTCAGGCGTAGGATGCCTTCGACACATTCGTCGATGACGAGGAAGGAACGCGTCTGCGTACCATCGCCCCAAATCTCAATCTCGCCACCTTCAACTGTAGAGGCTACCTTGCGGCAGATTGCGGCTGGTGCTTTTTCCTTGCCACCGGTCCATGTGCCCTCTGGCCCGAAAATGTTGTGGAAGCGCGCTACCCGGCATTGCATACCAAAGTTGCGATTGTAGGCGAGGTAGAGACGCTCGCTGAACAGTTTCTCCCAACCATATTCACTGTCTGGTGCTGCCGGATAGGCAGAATCTTCGGCGCAGTTCGGATTGTCTGGGTCTTCCTGGTTGTAGGCTGGATACATGCAAGCGGACGAGCTGTAGAACACGCGCTTGATGTTCCTCTTGTGGCACAGGTCAACCACATTGAGATTGATAGTGGCACTGTTGTGCATGATGTCTGCATCGTGCTCACCTGTAAAAATATATCCAGCACCGCCCATGTCTGCTGCAAGCTGGTACACCTCGTCAAAACAGCGGTCGATAACCTCGCGACAGATTGACTGCTCCCGCAGGTCACCGATGACAAAATCGTCTGCTTCAGTTTCAGCAAATTCTGGAAACTTCAGGTCGACACCGCGTACCCAGAAACCTTCATTCTTCAGACGTTTAATAAGGTGACTGCCGATGAAACCGCCCGCCCCAAGGACAAGAGCCTGCTTTTGCATTATTAAATCTCCATAAATAAATCCGATTTAGCGTGCGCGCAAATTATCCGCTATTGCCAGTCGAAACAACAACGACCCTACTATTTCTTTGCGCGCCAGCTCCTAGGAGCTTTAATAGTACGCAACCCGCAGGAAGTCCAACCACAAAATCCATATTTTTATATTAATTGAGCTGGTAATCATATCAATAAGCCGGGTAAATTCTAACCATAATATATGAACACGCCTAACGCCAACAGCCTTGTCTCGTGTCCGCAATGATAGGTGTATCGTTTTTGGCTGACTTGGGTGAGTGTTCAGGAAGGCTTTTGGTAGTGTATAGCGGAAACAATATACGCCAAACTTGTTCATTTTTAAGTATGGGATTCGCCGCGTCATGTAATACTAAATCGTAACAGTTTTTCAAATTTACGAAAAACGAAACTACATAACGCGTTGATATAAAACAATATTTCGTTTAAGATGGTGCCCCCGGTCGGAATCGAACCGACACTCCCAGAAGGAACGGGATTTTGAATCCCGCGCGTCTACCAATTCCGCCACAGGGGCCCCTAAGGATTTTCCAGTCAGGATCGTGAAGAATCGCTTGGTAGAAGGCGCGCATCATAACTCTTCAATTATCTCCGTCAAGCGGGGAAACGCCGCCCAGCATATTTATCATAGTATGATTGTCGCCGCGCTTATCATTTGCTATGGCTTACGCACCACTGGAATGCAAAGACAGCCTTAACCCTCACGCCAAACAAGCTGCCCTCAGCACGATATGGACGCTCTTTTTGATTAAAAAACTCTATGATTGGACACTTAGCAAAGCCCGCAGCCCTGCCAGTGAAAAATGGCTCGCTGGGCTGGCGTTTGCGGAATCGAGCTTTTTTCCGCTGCCCATTGATCTGATGCTAATTCCAATGATGCTGGCCGACAGGTTGCGTGCCTTTCGCTTGGCGACACTGACAACCGTTATGTCTGTGCTTGGTGGGATCGCGGGATACGCCATCGGGGCCTTAATGTATGAAGCGCTCGGCAAATCCATAATCGAATTTTACGGCTATCAGGATCAATTTGTCGCGCTGCAGGATATTTTCACCAACTATGGTGTCTTGTTTTTATTGGTCGCAGGCTTCACACCAATGCCGTTCAAAGTGGTCACAATAACCGCAGGCGTGGTTTCCATGAACCCTGTCGCATTTGTACTGGCTTCAATTCCGGCACGCGGAGCCCGCTTTTATCTGCTTGCTGCGCTTATTTGGAAATTTGGGGATCCAATTCGCGATTTTATCGAAAAACGGCTTGCGCTTGTCACCACTGCCATGCTCATTCTCGGCATCTTAGGTTTTGCCGTCATTAAATTACTGTAGGAATTATCCATGTTGCGTAAACTTATCGCTTTCACCGACAAACAACCTGTCTTGTTCGCGGGCCTCGCCGCCGCCCTTATCGTGGGCACCGCGTTTGCCTCGCAAATATTTGGGGGGCTTGCACCGTGTGAATTATGCTGGTGGCAGCGCTATCCTTATATGGCTGCAGTGGCTGTGGCATTGGTTGGCACCGCTGTAACGGCCATTCCGCGAAAATTTATTCTGGCCCTATTGGCGCTGATCTTCCTCAGCGACGCTAGTATCGCCCTCTTTCATGTGGGTGTCGAACAGCGATGGTGGGAAGGCCTGTCCACATGCTCGGCCAATGTGGGCATGATTGATGATGTCAATGCCTTGATGGACGCCATTATGAACGCGCCCCTTATCCGCTGCGACGAAATAGCATGGAGCCTTTTCGGCATCTCTATGGCAGGCTATAATATGTTGGCTGCGCTGACGATGACTGTCTTTTGCGCGAAAAAAGCCAAAGACGCCTAATGCCGCTGGAAAACAAGCCCTGAGCAACAGACCATGAGCAAAAACAAAGAGACACTGCATAAAGCCATCACGCACAAGCAAGTGCCTGCGCGCCCACTGCCTGGTGATCGCTTATCAAAAGAAGAGACCGCCAGAATGATCCGGGTGGACCATGCAGGTGAATTCGCCGCAGTCCGGATTTATGAAGGCCAGCGTGCGGTGCTGGGCGAGAGCCATAAAGCCGCAGGTATGCTCAAACATATGCACGAGCAAGAAGCCGCACATTTAGCCACCTTTGATACCCTTATTCGCGACCGCGGGGTGCGGCCGACCCTTATGGCGCCTTTGTGGAATATTGCCAGTTATGCGCTTGGGGCGGGGACGGCGCTTATGGGCGAAAAAGCCGCGATGGCCTGCACTCAAGCAGTTGAAACCGTTATCGATGATCACTATCAGGAACAGCGCGACAAATTGGCTGGCAGCGACGCCGAACTGGAAGAGATTATCGAGGATTTCCAAGCCGAAGAAGTTGAACACAAACGCTTGGCGGAAGAACACGGCGCCAATGACGCCCTCGGCCACCCGCTGCTGACCGGCGTGATCAAAGCGGGCTGCAAAGCCGCCATTTGGATCTCAAAGCGGGTTTAGTTTAAAGCCTAGCTTTCCAGCTCGGTGTCCCAGTACAGATAGTCGCGCCAGCTTTCGTGCAGATAGTTGGGTGGGAACAGTTGGCCGTTGGCGTTCAGCTCGTGCGTGGTGGGACGGTGGGGCCAGCGGCGCGGGTGCATGTTTGCCTCGTCAGGGCTGCGGCCCCCTTTCCTGATATTGCAGGGTGCACATGCCGCACTGATATTGGTCCATGATGTTTGGCCCCCGTGGGCGCGTGGGATTACATGATCAAATGTCAAATCCTCTTTTGCCCCGCAATAGCTGCAGCTGAAATGATCCCGCAAGAACAGGTTAAAGCGTGTGAAGGCCGGATATTCTGGTCGGCGAACATAATCCCTAAGCGCAATGACACTTGGCAGCCGAACCGTTAGAGAGGGCGAGCGAACCTCTGTGTCATATTCAGATACAATCGTCACCTTATCCAAAAACACAGCCTTCAAAGCTGCTTGCCAGTGCCATAGGCTCAAAGGGAAATAGCTGAGCGGCCGGTAATCGGCGTTCAGAACAAGGGCTGGGCTCGCAACCCGCTCGGCGTGGGGTGTAACATGAACACCCATACGATTGTCCCCCGACACTTAGGGCCGACCCAGCGCCACCTTAGGTCAAGCCAATAGGTTTACAGATACGCTACAAGCTTAATGCTACGCGCTCACAGCCCGATAGCAAAGATAAATCGCACGGCCGGTAAGCGCACTATCTATGGCCGCGCACATCATACAGCCTTTCAAATAGGGCCATTTTGGCTTTATGGTGCCTCTCATGACCACACCAAGCAAAATCAGTCAGCCTTATATCACGCGCTTTGCGCCTAGCCCATCGGGGCGGCTGCATTTGGGCCATGCCTATTCGGCCCTCACGGCCTACCGGGCGGCAAAGCAAAACGGTGGACGCTTCCTGTTGCGTATCGAAGATATCGACGCCAGCCGCTGCAAGCCTGAATTTACCGACGGTATCTTTGAAGACCTCGCATGGCTTGGCCTGAAATGGGAAACCCCCGTGCGGCTGCAAAGCGAGCATATGGACGATTACCAACAAGCGCTTGAAACCCTGAAGGATCGCGGCCTTCTATACCCCTGTTTTTGCACACGCAAAGACATCAGAGCCAAAATTAACCATACTCAGGGTATATCCGGCACACCGCACCACAGTGCGCCAGAACGCGGCACAACCGGGCTGATATATCCGGGCACCTGCCGCACCCTTTCCCCGACCAAAGCCGCCGCACTGATCCAAAAAGATACCCCCCACGCTTGGCGGCTCAATCTGTCTGCCGCTTTGGCTCAGATCAAATCGAAAGCCCCAAATGAGACGGAATTGACGTGGTTTGATGAGGTCAAAGGCAAAATAATGACTGAGCCCCACCTGCTAGGGGATGTTATACTAGGGCGCAAAGAGATGCCCACCAGCTACCACCTTAGTGTTGTCATAGATGATGCGCTGCAAAACATCAGCCATATAGTGCGCGGAATGGACCTGTTTGAGGCCACCCACATCCATATTATACTGCAAAGGCTGCTTGGCTTGCCGACGCCTGTGTATCATCACCATGCGCTGCTGCTGGATGATACGGGGGAACGCTTCGCAAAAAGCAGCCGTTCAGCCACCCTGCTTAGTATGCGCCGTTCAGGCATAAGCCGAGAGCAAATAATATCAAACATTGGCCTGTCTGAAGGACCCTAAATCCGCGCCAATTATTTTTTGCCAAGAGAATCCCATTCCGGCAGCTTTCCAGGCGGCGGTAAGTTTAATTCTTTCCGGTCTTCAAAGAAGATATTGCTTTCCGGCCAGTCATAATTAATCCGCCCTACAATCAGGTTTTTTTCAATCCTGACCTTCGGTTTCAAGCCCTTACCGATCAATATCAATTCGCTTCCACCTGGCCTGTCGGTGATAATCAAGTTATTTTCCATCCGGAATAGATTTTGCGAATAGCGCACACTTTCAACGCCGTATGACAGCAATTGCCAATTTGCAGTCTTGGCGCCTTCAACCAGCAAATTATTGCGGATAGAAACCATCCCGCCATCAGATATATCAATCAAACGGCTATCGTTTCCTTCCATAGACGCGATCACACTGTCTTCAATGATGGTCAGCTCTGCCCGTGATTTTATGCCGTGGCCTTCATCCTTAGACCCTAAAACCTGCGTTCTGCGAACCGTAAGCCGCCCACCATTGATATACATGCCGTGCGCCCGCCCCGCTGCACCGTTGCCGCGAAAGATACTGTCTTCGATTAAAATCTCGCCAGATTGTTTGTTGGCAAGCAAGCCGTTTTCGCTGTTTTCAAATGTTACCCGGCGCAGAGTTAGGTTGGTCCCTTCAAAGCGCACACAGGCGCCGTTGCGGTCCGGAACTTTCACATTGCGGCAGGTGATATCCTCGATTGTAATATCGTTTGACGCGATCACAAACGTGGCCTTGCCGTCGGTTGCAACACCATCAAAAACTGTGCCCACAGAGCCGTAAATTGAGACACCGTTCCTGTTTTTTAATTTGCCTGCCATCTTATAAGTGCCGGGGCCAATCCGAATGGTGCCGCCTGTTGGCACCATATTGAAGGCTTGTTGCAGGCTGGCCATAGTACGCCCCATAACCAAAATTTCGCCCTTGCCGGGATCAACTTGCGCCTCAACAGCAGGAGACAGCCCCCCCCAAAGCACAGTTAAAAAGCTTACAATGATGAAACGTCCCATAGTTCCTAAATTCCAATTCTGTGTGGCCCCAATATTGGCGGGGGGCGCTCTGCCTGTGGTTTGCTCATTCTTGCTTGTAGTTTGTCGCCTTTGCCCCCTTTGGTCAATCATCTGTTTTTTAACCTTGTTGGAGCGCAAACAAGGCTTATTATGAAACCCGTTTTCCAGTTGCCACTATGCACATAGCCCCTGAATATCCGGTGAATAGCCGGTAAACAGACATCAACCATCGAGATTGTTATGCCAATATTTTTTATTCTTGCGCTCATATCCGCCGTAGCCACGCTTATTGCCTTGATCATGGGCGTAATGACAATGGGCCGCGATGACCCCGCCAACCAAAAACGCAAAAACAAGATGATGCGCTGGCGCGTTGGCCTGCAAGGCCTGACCCTTGTGTTTCTGTTGTTAACAGCGGCCACATACTCAAGCTAAAGCCCCAGTTTCAAGCTCAATATCCAACTCAAGCTCAAGATCCAGCCTCAAATTAAAAGGTTCTATGTTCGATGGTAAAATTAACCAAAATCTATACGCGCGGCGGCGATAAAGGCCTGACATCCCTTGTTGGCGGAGCGCGTGTGTCCAAGGACTGCGCCCGCATTGATGCATACGGCAGCGTAGACGAAGCCAACAGCGTGATCGGCATCGCCCGACTTTCCGCAGACGGTGAAGCAGACGCCATGTTAGCACGCATTCAGAACGATATGTTCGATGTTGGCGCTGATTTGGCGACACCTGCCAAAAAGGACAGCCCAGACCCTTTTGCCCCAGACGAAATGACGCTCCGCACCACTGAGGCCCAAGTGACCCGTCTGGAAAATGAAATCGACGCCATGAATGCGGAACTGTCGCCCCTGACAAGCTTCACTTTGCCGGGCGGTAGTGCTGCCAGCGCCTATCTACACCTAGCGCGGACTGTGGTGCGCCGCGCAGAGCGCCATGCAGTCACCGCTGGAGCAATCGACGCCATGAACCCTACGGCGATAAAATATTTAAACCGGCTGTCAGACCACCTATTTGTGCTGACACGCTATTTGAACAACAAGGGTGCGGACGATGTTTTGTGGATTCCGGGGGCCAACCGGTAAAAGGGTGAGACCAGATACCGTTACGGAATCGGTGCAAATTCTGCACTGCATTGACTCGCCTTTCACCATGTTATATCGGTGTGTACCTTATAGTTTCCAAGGGGTAGCGGCTTTTTCATGCTGCCTCACACGACAGAGTTTTGGTGGCTCTAACAGCCCCCAATAATAACCGGGAGAATCCACCCCATGAAAATCATGGTCCCCGTCAAACGGGTCGTCGATTATAACGTCAAGGTTCGCGTTAAATCTGACAATACGGGCGTTGAGCTCGCGAATGTAATAATGTCTATGAACCCTTTTGCCGAAATCGCTATTGAAGAAGCGATCCGGCTGAAGGAAGCAGGCACTGCATCTGAAATTATTGTTGTTTCCATCGGCCCCAAAGCGGCACAGGAAACCATTCGCACCGGCCTCGCGATGGGCGCAGATCGCGGTATTCTTGTCGAGCATGACGCTGACGCCGAACCCCTTGCGATTGCCAAAGTATTAAAGGCTATCGTCGCCGAAGAAAATCCGAGCATCGTCCTATTGGGCAAGCAAGCTATCGACGGGGACAATAACCAAACCGGACAAATGCTGGCTCAGCTTCTTGGTTGGCCGCAGGGCACATTCGCCTCTGATGTGGTGGTGGGTGATGGCAGCGTTAACGTCACTCGGGAAGTAGACGGCGGGCTGGAAACGGTGAAGCTGAATTTGCCAGCGGTGATTACCACCGACTTACGGCTTAACGAACCACGCTACGCTTCACTGCCAAACATCATGAAAGCCAAGCGCAAACCTATCGATATGAAAACACCTGCGGATTACAACGCCGATATGGCCACACGCTTGACGGTTTTAACGGTTGAAGAACCCGCAAAACGCGAAGCTGGCATCCTTGTCGAAAGCGTTGAAGATCTGGTTAGCAAACTCAAAGAAAAGGGAGTGATCTAATGTCGGCTCTCGTATTTGTCGAACATGACAACACCGAAGTAAAAGACGCCACTTTGGCCGCTGTAACAGCCGCCCAAGCCTACGGCGACGTGACCTTGCTGGTTGCTGGCAGTGACTGTGCTTCTGTTGCTGATGCCGCCGCTAAAATTGACGGTGTATCAAAGGTACTGGTTGCAGATGATGCCGCCTACGCGCACCCCCTTGCTGAAGAACTGGCTGCCGTCGTGCTTTCTGTAGCAGACGGCTATGAGGCCATCATCGCGCCTGCAACAACAACTGGTAAAAACTTCATGCCGCGCGTGGCTGCCAGCCTTGATGTGGCACAAATTTCTGACATCATAGAAGTGGTAAGCACCGACACTTTCAAACGCCCTATTTATGCAGGTAATGCGATTGCCACGGTACAAACATCAGATGCGGTAAAGGTCATCACTGTGCGCGCCACAGGCTTTGATAAAGCGGCCTCTGAAGGCGGGGCTGCGACGATCGAAACGATCGGTGCGGCTGGCGCCGTTGGCATTTCCTCATATGTTGGGGCTGAACTTTCAACCTCTGACCGGCCGGAATTAACCTCTGCCAAAATTATCATTTCTGGTGGGCGCGGCATGGGCTCTGGTGAAAACTTTGCACTCATCGAAAAAGTGGCCGACAAGTTAGGGGCTGCTGTTGGCGCTTCTCGCGCGGCCGTGGATGCGGGTTTTGTCCCCAATGATTATCAAGTTGGCCAAACAGGGAAAATCGTTGCCCCTGAGCTTTATATCGCTGTGGGAATTTCTGGTGCCATTCAGCATTTGGCTGGCATGAAAGACAGTAAAATCATTGTTGCGATCAACAAAGATGAAGACGCACCGATTTTCCAAGTTGCTGATTTCGGGCTGGTTGCAGACCTATTCGACGCTGTACCCGCGCTTGAGGCAGCCCTTTAAAAGGGCGCTGGAACAACAAGATGAAAAAGGGCGTCGCATGCGGTGCCCTTTTTTACTATAGTGCTAAAAACACACTTAATCCTTAGGGTGAGACAACGGGTAGGGTGAAACCATGGTTGATACGGTTGGTATTATTGGTGCGGGGCAAATGGGCAACGGAATTGCACATGTCTGTGCAGTTGCGGGTATGGATGTTGTCCTAAGCGATATCACAATGGATCAGGCCGCCGCTGGCCTTTCGGTTATCCGTAAAAACATGGAACGCCAAGTTGGAAAAGGCCTTTTATCGGCCGCTGACATGGACGCCGCGCTTGCTCACATCACTTTGGCCGACACGTTGGCTGCGCACAAAAAATGTGATCTGGTCATCGAAGCCGCCACCGAAAACGAAAAGATTAAAACATCTATCTTCAAAGAACTATGTCCACACCTGAAGCCTAGCGCGATGGTGGCCTCGAACACATCGTCCATTTCTATCACACGATTAGCGGCCAGCACCGACCGACCAGAGCGCTTTATGGGCGTGCATTTCATGAACCCGGTTCCGATCATGAAATTGGTGGAACTAATTCGCGGTATCGCCACCTCGGACGAAACTTTCGAGCGGTTTAATATTTTCACCAAACGGCTCAAGAAAGAAACCGCCGTCTCGGAAGATTTCCCCGCCTTTATCGTCAACCGCATCTTGATGCCTATGATCAACGAGAGCATTTATACGCTTTATGAAGGGGTTGGGTCGGTTGACTGTATCGACAAAGCCATGCGACTTGGGGCCAATCACCCGATGGGGCCTCTGCAACTTGCTGACTTTATCGGGCTGGATACTTGCCTATCGATCATGCAAATGCTGTATGAAGGCTTGGCTGATACCAAATACCGCCCCTGCCCACTTTTGGTGAAATATGTCGAAGCTGGCTGGCTTGGCAAAAAAACCGGGCGCGGCTTTTATGATTACCGGGTTGAAGGCGCTCCAAAACCTACGCGCTAATATTGTCCGGATTTTGCTTGGTGGCCGCTTGTTTGTCAGCTCGGCAGCTCGGCTCGGCGGCGGCTCGGCTCCCCGGCTGCTCGGAAGATCGGCTTGGAGGCGGTTCAGCTCGGCGGCGACTCGGCTCCCCGGCTACTCGGCTCGGCGGTCAATATTCCACCCCGGCCTATGCGCCCATAGTGCGCCTTCGCTCCTAAGGACTGCTGCTTATGTACCGCCTATATTATTATCCCGGCAATGCCAGCTTCGCCCCGCATCTGATGCTGCAAGAACTGGAAGTGGAATTTGAACTGTCTCTCGTGGACCGTAAAACAGACGCGCAAAAATCGGCAGA
>WFTS01000036.1 GCA_015485385.1 Kordiimonadales bacterium
ACCGCTTGCCCCGGACCAACACGCGAAAATATCGGCTTGTTCGCGGCTTTATGCTCAGGCAATATTTTGCCGCGCGGCTTGTTCGCCAAGGCTGCTTTTCTACCAGCAAAAAATCGATCAAATATCGCCATCAAAGGCTCCTTATTTTGGGACTTAACCGAGCAGAGTTCCCATTTCTGTTAAGTACTTGATTTTTCACCAACTCACGTCTCAATATAATGTTGTCTAAATCAGCATAGTAAACTGGGGGCGGCCTATGAGTTGGTTACTATTTATGGATGAAAGTGGGCACGACCATGTGAATATGCCTTTAGAAGTAAGAGGCGGAGTTGCAATCCACGCGAAAAATATTTGGAATTTCGTATGCGACTTTCATCAAGCTGAAGAAGATTGCTACGGGCTTAGGTTGGCCGAATACAGAACTGAGATTAAAGGCTGCAAATTACTAACCAGGAAAAGATGGCAACAAGCCAACCAGATGGATCCCTTAACGGCATCCGACCGCCGCAAGGCGGTGAGACGCTTCCTAACAAAAGGTCTTCAAAAAGAACCGCAAAATAAGCGAGAGTTTACGGCATATGGCCAAGCTTCCATCGAAATGGCGCGGCGCGTATTTGATTTACTCCAACGCCACAACGCCGTTCTTTTTGCCAGTGCCATTCCAAGAGGCGTTAAAAAGCCCCGCAATTATCAATTTGATGACTTTCTGCGTAAGGATCACACTTTTTTACAAGAGCGGTTTTATAACTTTCTTGAAAGCAAACAAGAACACGGCCTGTTTGTAATGGATCAAACCGATAAAACAGCCGACAAAAGATACGTCCGAAAACTGCAAAACTATTATCAGAAAACTCGCTCAGGCAAAGAACGAACCCGCTGGATAGTGCCAGCACCCATCTTTGTTGACTCGGAGATGTCCCCAGGGGTTCAAGCGGCGGATTTATGCCTATATTGTGTTAACTGGGGTTTTCGCAGGTCCGAGTGGAATTTCTCCGGACCAAAACGAGACGATATTGCAAACGAATTTGCAGGCAGATGTGGTGCATTACAATATAAAGGCGACGTTCTTAACGGCGATGCCGTGCACAAAAGTTTTGGGATAATTTATGTGCCTGATCCCTACACGTCTAGAAGCAATAACGCATAAAAAAGGAGGTAATGCAGTGGACAACCATCCGTTAGAGCTATTGCTCTAGGGACCGTCACCAAGCCGAACCTCCAACGCCATATATGTTCCCAATTTGGGTATAAGTCAACCATTTGGTTAGCAAATTCATACATTCTTTACCGTGGCTCACCATGGTCTAGATTATCCCTTCAAGCCGTCAAAGGCTCCGTATTTTGGGGCGCCCTTGGGGGGCTAGCATTAGGTGGGTCAGCGCCCACACTAGGGCATCTACACGGTCGGGGCTTTCGCCTTTGATGCGCTCGCCGGTGAAGGCACACATTTGGTCTTCCAGCACGGGGTGTGCGCCCACATGGGTAACACGGCCTTGCTCGTATAGCGCCGCCACCGGTTCAGCGCGGGCGTATTTGCCGCGACTTGCGAACACTTGGCTGATCGCAGCCAGCGGATCAATTTCGCGCAAAACGCTTTCGGCCATGGCGCCGCCTTGGTTGCTTTCAATCACAATGCGGTCAGCGCGCAAACGGTGATACAGTGCCACAGCGCGCTTGGCCCAGCCTGCGGGTGACAAGCCTTGCACACTGTTATCCGCCAGCACATAAGCAAAACCACGCTCGCAAATTCCCGCCGCTACAATGCCGCATTCATCGGCCTTTTCTCCGACCGATACCGGAGGGTCTACCGCCACCACAATCCGCACCAAATCGGGTGCTTGGCCCGTTCGCAGAGCCTCGATCGGTGCGCGCTGCCACAAAGCACCGGGCACATCCTCTAAAATCTCGGCCATCAATTCTTGGCGCCCTGTGCGGGTGCCTTCATATTTCTTCAAAATAGCATCCGCAAAGCTGGGCGCGAGATTATCCAAATTATCAAACGTGGTGCCGCGTGTTAAGCGTATGTTTTTATCAGCCACCAGCGCTTTGATAAGCCGTGTAGGCTTTGGGGTTGTTGTTACCAAGGTGCGCGGGGTTTCGCCCAAGCGCATCCCAAACATCAGATTGTCCCATGTTGCGCCAGCATGGCGCCAACTGGCTAGCTCGTCACACCAGGCGGCATGATGCTGCGGGCCGCGCAGGCGCTCAGATTCTTCAGCGCTATAAAGTGTTGCCACCGTCCCGTTAGACCACGAAAGCGTACGCTTGGAGGGTTCAAACTTGGGGCGATTCCACGGTGGAGCGACCGCCATAAGGCCGCTATCGCCTTCAATCATCACCGCGCGCGCATCCGAAAGCGTAGGCGCCACCAAAGCAATACGCGGCGCAAGGCCTCCTTCAGCAAGGCCGCGCACCCATTCGGCACCCGCGCGTGTTTTACCAAAACCACGCCCTGCAAGTAACAGCCAATGCGCCCAACTGCCCGGTGGTGCAAGCTGATTTTCCCGCGCCCAAAAGTGCCAATCATACTGTAAGACTGAGGCTTCCAAATCGCTTAAACCCGATAAAAACCGGATTTGTCGGTCCTTACTGAGCCGCCTGAGCGAACTTGCTGAGTAACGCATCGCGGGCTCCTGCTATGTCTAACGAACCGCCAGCATCTGACGCGTCTGATTTGGCTCGGTCGCTTTTAGAACGATCATATTTTTCCGGGTATTTAGCCTTCAAGAGAAACATCAACATACTGTCGGAATAATCCACCGTATGGCCCACAATCGCCCCGCCACGAAACACCGGTTTTTCTGTCCCCAAAATAGCGCGGCGCTTGGCTTCTAGTTCCAGAGCATCCCTTGAAATATCCTCAGTTTCAAACTGCTCTAAAACTGACGTCCAGCGTGCGGCAAACTCAGCGTTGGTGCGGCGGCGGCGATAAAATGTGCGCCGGTGCGCTCCTGCCAAATCCGCTGCTTCTTGCACTGTTTTCCCAAAGGAAAGCGCCCTCAGAAATGTAGCCTCCTGCACCGCACGCTCCCGGGTATGGTACCGCGTTGCGGGCATAGGCTTTTCTCCTGAAGGCTAGGGGTCAAACAAATTGATGGTGTCGTGATGGCCCTAGATCCCGGATCAAGTGAGGGATGACAATAAAGGGTCCGGTGTGACGATAAATGAGCCGGTGCGGCGTAGAGGAACCGTGGCGACGGTCTTTATGGCGGTTTCGGTCGAATGGAAGCCAGCAGGATATATCCGCTGGCCGGAAAGCCCTAAAGGCACTTAGACGATAAAAAGATTAAAAGTCTGGCCTGAAATTTGGCTACCACTGCCTGAAGACGCAATAATTCACCGTGACTATCCATATGGTGCACTAAAGGGGGTTCGGGTGCAAGCTATTTTTTACGTTTTTCGTAATTATTTTATAAAGCCCCGCTCAAAGCCTTGAAAATCTGCCGATTTTAATCGTCTTTGCTATCCGGCACAACAGGAGGCACGGTGTTATAATAGCCAAGGATTGTATAGCTGCCAGCCATATAAGCCAGCATGGCGCGCGCTTTAGCATTCGAAGGATCGGTTTTAACACTTGTGTTCACTGGGCCGTCCACCAAGCCAACACTAATGCCTTCGCCTTCTAGCAATATACAGCTACCCACCGAAACAGCGCCAACCGTCACCTGATCGCCGCGCTTGGTGCGGGTGGCCAGCATCGGAGTTGGCACAGGCATGGCCGCCTTGGCTTTGGCGTCGCGCACACATAGTTGCACCATGCGAACAAAGCCGCCAAAAGGTTCGACGATGGCATAGGCTTGCTCAGGCTGAAGCTGGAAACTGCCGTTCAGAGCGGGTTTATAGGGGTGGAAATACAGGGTTTCCTCTGCACCGGCCTTGCCTCCTTGCCCTTTGAGCTGTTGAGCAAACACAGGCGTGCTGGTTCCTGTAAGCAATCCGGAAAACATACTGAAGGTCAACCCCAGTAAAGCCACATGTAAAGCCGAGCGTAAAGCCAAGCGTAAAGTTTTGCATGAAATCCTGCGTGAAATCTTGTGTTTCATCCGGTATATCGCCCTGTGTTGCATCATAACAATCCTCTTTATGCCGCCATCATAGCGCAACCAACAAACCTAACAAGCCCAACCCGCTTAACCTACTAACCCGCTTAACCCGCCGCCAATAGCTTTTTCCGAAAAGCCCTGTCGCGCTTCAAGTGCCATTCCCGGCTCATGGCGTCGCTTTTATTGCGGAATTTTTCCTGATACAGCAGCCGCCATTGTCGCCCGCGTGTGGATTTTGCGCCTTTGCCAGAATTATGCGCTGCAAGCCGGGCCGCAACATCGGTTGTCCAGCCCACATAGCTGCGACTGCCATCCAGCGTGCCAAGCACATACACAAAGCAGCCGTACGGATAATCGTCTATATCCGGCAGCACCCTATTGCTACGGCTGACTGAGTTATGGGGAGCTGGGCTATGGGAGCCTGGGCTATGGGAGCCTGGCTTCTTCATCCTGCTTTGACGAAAGACATTATCCCCGCCTCCCTTCCCTTAATCGCCACGCCCTCTTTCCTTTTGATCATCTTTTGTTAGGATAATTTGTGTTTAATAGGCACTTAGAAATCCAGTTTACCAATCGTTTGGGGGAAATACCATGGCACAAGATGAAAACAAGCACGCGCCGCTTGTTCAGGAAGTGGTGGAAACATTATTATCCAAGTTCGAAAAGCTGCCCAAAACTGACCGGCAAGTGGTGGTGATTGCCTCGATCGAAGCCATCGCCTGGATCGCGGCGATGGAAAGTCGCTCTTTTTGCAAGAAAAATGACCTCAACAGCGAGGCCGCGATGGACCGGATCGAAGAATACGCCTTGCTGTTTGCGCACAATGCCACCCACGAGCTTGCCAAAAATTTCTAAACCCCGCCCTTGTTTCATATGCCTCCCGTCTTGTTTCAAAGGCCCTCTGTCTTGCTTGTTTCAAAGGCCCGTCTTTATTTCTAAGGCCCCGCCCTCGCTTCACCCTCTTTTAAATGCAGGGCGCTCTTTCAAACGGGTTAAGCATTATACGCCTTAAAAGCAGATTGGTAACAAAGCGTTAGGAAGATGCTGCTAGGATCTTTGGTAATATTGCTGAGATTAAGATCGCGCAGAAATGGACATATCCCGCGCATAAAAGAGGATATGCCGCGCCGATAACAGGGTTCCAGAAGATGCAAAAGCACACAACAGGACGCAAAATGAAATTCCCAGCCTCGCTGTTTCTGGCTGCTGCCTTGCTTATCAATATTTCCGGCCTTGTAAGCACAACGGCCACCGCTGCCGCGAACGCTGAGACGGTAACCAGCCAGCCCTCGGCCAATACCGACCCCTATGCAGACCTGAAAATCTATACTGAAAATTATCCGCCGCTGAATTATGACGAAGCTGGCGAGGCCAAGGGCCTAAGCGTAGATTTGCTGCTAGAAATGTTCAACCGCGCCGGGATCAAACGAGAACGCCTTGATATTCTTGTCGTGCCGTGGGAACGCGGCTACAGCGAAGCGCAAATACGCCCCAATACGATCTTATTTTCCACCACCCGCACCCCCGCGCGGGAAAAATTATTCAAATGGGTTGGCCCTATTGGGTTGTCGCGCGTGGTGCTGATCGCGCGCCGAGACAGCGAGATAGATCTAACCGATGAAGCCAGCTTTGCCCGCTACCGCTACGGGGCGGTGAAATATTCTCGCGGGGACTTGGCTTTACAGCGGGGCGGCACACCCCCCAAACAGATCACATATTTAAATTCGCCCTTAAGCGCCGCGCACATGCTGGCACGAGGCCGGGTAGACGCGTGGGCGTTTGAACGCATTTCCGCCTTCTGGGTCTTGCAAAAACTGGGCTACCGATCGCAAGATTTCAAAGTGGTCCATGCCTTTAAAAAGCGCCAATATTATTACGCCTTCCAGCCAGACAGTGATCCAGACTTAATCACAGCCCTGCAAAGCGCGCTGGATAAAATCCGTGCCGACGGCACCATGGCCGCCATCATTGAAGGCCATATCCCCGGTGCATCAGAAATATTTCTGCAAGAAATCC
Source organism: Kordiimonadales bacterium (assembly GCA_015485385.1). GTDB lineage: Bacteria > Pseudomonadota > Alphaproteobacteria > Sphingomonadales > Kordiimonadaceae > Kordiimonas. The sequence continues at coordinate 6,060 of WFTS01000036.1, forward strand.
CGAACGACTAAACACAGCCAACAATCATCGAGATTTTGCTAACCCGAAGATGCCAAATTATCTGTCTGCTGGGCGCTGGAGCCTGTGTGCCTGCCAGCCCGCGCAGGGTTGGCGGTTTACGCACGCGGAGGGCGGAGGGTTCAGTTCTGAGGGGTTTACGGGCGGCGGGGCAGATATAGGCGGCACGGCTTGTAAATTATGCGGCTTGTAAACTATGGAGGCGTGGCAGCCGGACAAAAGATCAGAATTTACAGGAAAGGCCTGTATCACCTACCCGAACGCCGGTATCACCCGCTTCAGCACCAGTATCCGCCATCCGGACACTAGTATTAGCCATCCAAGCACTGGTATCAGTCACCCAAGCACTGGCATCTGCCATCCGCACAAAAGAAAAGCCCGCCCCGAGTTTCAGGTCTCGGGAGCGGGCATATTCGGTCACTATGGCTATCATCAAATTAGTCACCTTCTGCCCTCGACTGCAAGCTTTTTTTTCTAAAATTTTATCAAAGGGGGCTTGCTTATCCTGCTGGCAGCTTTTGGGCGGTTTCCGGCACGCCGTATCCCACATCCAAAAATGCAAGAATATTGATCTCATTCACCGCAGTATTCTGAGACTGCCTAAGGATGCTTTTCTCTTGATTTTGGCGGAAATCCGCCACCCCAACAAGAAAATCTGGCCCGGCCTTTCTGCCAAGTAGCGGCAAGCCAATGATCTCAAGATCATAGACCAAACCCGTCGTTGCCGTGACTGTACGCACCATATGCCCCGCACACGGATGCCCACACGATTGATCGATAAAAGCGGCAACATCGTCCCAACTTTTCTTCGGAACTGATTCGAAAATATTACGGCTAGGCAACAGGTCCCGCGAGAGCAGCTCAATTTTTTCACCCATCAGGCGCATATGGAGATCATATTTCCCCAGCCGCTCGCCGATATAAAAATTCGGGAGGCTTTTATAAACCAACATCGGGTTAAAATCAGATTTCAAAGGGGTGTTGTGAGGGCTTGCTTTGGGCAAAGCTTTCCAATATTCGATCAGTCCCTTAAAAAGCGGCTGACGTGCCGGCATTATCACGGCTCCTTTGCCCTAAATCCTGTGTGGCCCTACTCTATAAAATATTAGGCTTTCAAAAATGCCCAAACTTTACGCGCTAATTTAGATAACTTGGTTTCAAATTCTCTGGCGCAGATCGCGGGTTTTTACCGCGCACGCGTGTTGTGCCTTTGTTTTTAGCCGTGTCCGTTTTTGCGACGGTTTTTAGGGAAGGCTCGGGCATAGCGGGAGCTTGCGGAAGCCCTTCACCCAGATCAACATATTGATAGTTAATCAGGTCATGACTTACGGTCTTATACCGGCTGACAGAGCCAAGCGCCTCGCTGCCCGGCTTGCGGTTTGGAAGATTGGTCATCACGCCTAGCATAAAGCGTGCGACGCCTTTTTTGTCGGCCAAAGGCACATGCAGGCTTTCAATATCACGCACATACCCATCGCGCTGCTGGACCGAGCGCAGCATCCGCCCACCGCACAAATCTTCAGCACACTGTTGCATAAAGCGATCGTAAAAGTCCCAAGCCTCGAACATCATCGCATCAAACACACGCTTTTTACCGCCGTGATAAAAAAGAGGTTCTTCCATCGCGCTGCCCAGCAACCTTGGGGATAAAGCGCCGCTTTCCGCACGCTCGATCAGGAAAAGATAGGGCATCAGGCTGGAAAGATTAACTGGACTAAAGGTTGTTTTTTTAGGCGCAAATCCTTCTGCGCGCGGCATGGACTGCCAACATTGGATCAGCTTTCGGAATTCATATGATTTATGTAACATCTGTGTCTCCTATGCCTCACACCGCGAAGAAGGAACGCACTTATACAAAAGTCAGAGAAACTCGGAAATCGGTAGCACAAACTATACCCCAAAAACCCGGCATCGCCTATAGTTTCCTTAGAAACCATAAGTATTTAGCCAAAAAACCATACAGCTAAACCCAGAGAATCTCTTTTGATATTTTTGTCACTAATTCGGCAAACGCTAGGCCACACATAGCTTGCTGGCTGCTAACATGCTTAAAGAAACTTTACCTTAAATTGTACCACCCTAAACCCAACATTAAATTAAAAATACTGTGCCTCAGACACAACTATATGGGGATTTATGAAAAGGACTCGGACGAGCCAGAATTTTCAAAGCTCAAACGTGAAACCCTTATGCAGCGCTTTTGGCCACGCCGAATTACCGCTAAGGTTACAAGCCACTATTTCAACGTGAGATGTCGCTCCTTGGCACTCGGCCAAGCCTGCACTGGTTCCCTAAGCCCGGTTCAGGCTTGCGCCGCCGGGTGCCAATAAGGAATTTCTTCCAGCGTGCCTTTTGGGGCCTTAACCGACTTGGCAACTGGCGATGTTTGCACCGGCTTTGACGCTGGAACTCGAGGCGTGTCTGGCAACACATCCTCTGGAATACCAAAGCCCAAATCCAGATAGTAGAAATCTATCAGGGTTGAGCCTTTCACCTTCCATGCCTGAGGCAAAGTTCCAAGATGCGCGGTATCGGCACTTAACATGCCAACAGAATAGCGAATGCGCCCGTTATTCGCAGCCAAAGGAAAGCTTTTTGCCACCAGATCAAAACCCATATCGCTGGAGAGAATAATATGCCTACGCACCACAGCTCCGCAGGGGTATTTGGCGATATTATGATAGACCCTTTTCACAAAGGGCTGCTCTGCTTCGCTGTAAAGTGTCAAAATATTCTGATTGGGGGCCATCAAACCAAACACTTCATCGATCGCCGTCCCTGTTAAGCGGGCACACAGCGTATCGTCACTTTTATGTTCAATCATGAAAAGATACGGCAGCAGCTTTGGCACCCGCATGGGGTTAAAGGTTTTGCGCGTGGGGATACCCGTACAACGCCCCTTGGGCACCACAGTGGTGTCCTGTAGGTGTCTCCAGTAGGCCTCGAAATCCGCAAACATTTGTTTGCTAACATGCATCAAGCAACCCCTATTACCGGCATCCAAGCTCATAGAATAGCCGAAAGGCCTTAAAAACTCATGAAGATGGCGCTAGAGAAGCTGATCTATTTCAGAAGCAGGCGGCGGCGGAAACGCAGGCAGCGGCGGCGTACCTGCACCAATATCAATATAGGCGATCGTCTTGATGGTGGGGTTTGGGTGTTCGGCGCGCTCTAATAGGGTCATGGGAACGTCATGTTCGACATTCATCATGCCAACAATGAAACGCGGCCTGCCGTCCTTATCTGCAAGCGGGAAAGAAAGCGACCGCATTTGATGTGCGCCAGTAGAAAGAACCATCCTGCGGTGTACCTTCAGCCCACACGGCTGATCAACAACCGCGTGCAACAGCTTTGTCAGGAAATCCCTGTCCTCTGGCGGGCGCAGATCCAGATAATCTGTGCCTTTCAGGCCCCTGCCAAATGTATCTTCCAAAGCCGAGCCACTTAGCCGTATTCTAAGTTTGGTTTGTGAGGCCCATTCAGACATATAAACATGCGGCAAAAGCCGGGGGATTTTCATGGGGTTGAAATCCCGGTGTAGAGGCACAAAACCTGTGCTGGCCGCCTGTGATAACTGCATCCAATAGTTTTGGAACGCATCAAAAGCTCTGATTCCGGGATGTACGTTAGATGTCATGCCCACAATCTAACGGTCAGTATGTTAAAATCCCGTTACTGACCCCCGGCTTTTCCGGCTTGCAAAACAAGACCAAGTCCAAAGCCCTAACGCTGCAAGGCAACCAAAGCACCAAGCCACAAAAGCCCGGCATCATATCGGCGCTTCAAGGTCCAGCGAGAAACTGTAGCGCCAAGTGACCGCCTCACTTTGGCCCATGGGATACGATCTTGTTTTTGGCCGTCTTGGTGCCATGCAGCCCAGAACAAAAGCTGACGGTCAAAAATATCTGGCAGCAGGGTCAAAAGATCAAGCGCAGGCTGCATTTGGTCGATCTCTTTTGGGCTTAGTCGAGCGCTGCGCCTTGAAGCCATGCTTGAGACATCCGCCGCAGGATATTGGCCGGGCTCGGCCTGCATATCAGGCCATAAGGAGCCCCTCATGCGCAAAAACCCACGCTCGCGGTCAGGCATACGGCGCAGAGCCCAGGTGGCACCGATCAACCGAGTTTCAACAAGGGGGGCCAAGCTTTCTTTATCCAAACCGTTTGTATTTTTGCGGCTTTGGTTTTGCTTCTGGTTCAGCATCGGGGACTGGCCGGAAGGCCTTGCGCCAGATTTTCTACGGCGCAGGCTTTCACCGCATAATTCCAGTGCGGTTTTTCTCAGATCGCGTTCTCTATATTGCTGCATGGAAATCTCCATTTTGGGCTTATGTTTGAAAGGGTGATGGGGGGGTGTCGCATTGATGGAATTACGGAACTGAAACAGGCTTAGGAC
>WFTS01000037.1 GCA_015485385.1 Kordiimonadales bacterium
GATAGATAATGCCTGTCACGGCATGTGAAACCACGCGACATGGCCGTTGGACTGTCTCGCAGCATTGGTTTAGGGCCTTCAATAAAATCGTCACCAGAGGCTAAGGCAGCGCGCACTTCATCCTCAACCGTCAGGCCGGGATAGGTCAAATAATAGTCCTTCAACCACAGCCGGGTCATCGTGTAAGCAAGCATCTCCTGTGACTTCAGCAAGCATGTGGTTTTATATCCGGACAAAACCGATTGACCGGTTTCTTGGTTACAACTTCGCGCGGCAACAACAACACCGTGACATATAGCGCCCACGGGTTTTTTCGCGGTAAAAAAGTCTGCAACAACACTTTGTAGCGTTTTAGATTCCAGATAATCTTTCACGCGCTTGTCATGACCTCCGGGCAGAACCAAGCCATCAAAGGCCTTTTCTTGGCAATCTGCGTATGAGATCGGGGCCTGAAACTCTGGGCTTTTGGCCATCAAAGCACAGGCTTCAACCGCATCAATTCGGGCGCGTAACAGTGGTTTCCATATACCAAGGCGCCTGCCGTCAAGCATGGCTTGGTCTGGCGTCGCCACCTTGGCACCGGGTGTTGCAAATTGAACAAAATGGCCAGCCTGCGTTAATATTTTCCAAGGAATAGCCACCTCGGTCGGATCAAACCCATAAGCTGGCAGAGGGATCAATATTTGTGTCATGCTTGAAGGCCTTCTTTGAAAGAGGTCCAAGACCGTGTTTTGTCGGCCTAAAGTATAAGAAACCCTCATAATAAAAAGGCTCTCTAATCGTTAGCTAGCGCCATCCATTTCATTTACCAATTATATTCCAATGCCAAAAACCAATTCCGAGGCCGGGCGTAGATCGCGTTTTCATATCCGATTGTGGAATTAGCATCCCCACCGATAATATATGTTTCATTGGTTAGATTATTGACACCGAAGCTAAGGTCCCAGTTGGCCGCAATATTTTTATAGAGCAAGCCAAAGTTCCAAGCCACATAGCCATCTTCGAAAGCAAAGTCGCTATTTGCTGCTTCTAACTGGTAGGCCGATTTGTATGACCCATCCAGTTGCACTGTAAGCTCTGCCTTAGCCGACTGCCAGACCTTGAAAGACCCACCCCATGAAGCAGACCAGCGCGGGGTAAGAACAAATTTATCATCAAGGCTTAAAATCACATCCACTGACGGATCAAATTCCTTATATGCAGCATTGATGTGGCCCACCGAAGCGCCGAGAATGACCGAATCTGTAGGAAGCCAAAGCGCCTCAGCCTCAAACCCTTTGATGATAGCTTTAGCGGCATTCTGCTGCTGTGTAGCGATCAATCCCGGCAAGTTTGAGGCCACCTGAATATCTGCATAATCACTGTAAAACCCACTTAGATTGAGCCTTAACCGTGCCTCTCGGAAGTAAGATTTTAATCCCGTTTCATATGTGGTCACAGTCTCTGGTGAAAATTCTGGCAGCTCTCTGCCTGTGAAATCTGTTGTGATGCGCCATTCAAAGCCGCCGGACTTAAACCCTGTCGCGACACTGGTGTACAAAGAAACCTCTTCTGACCAGTCGTAAGACATGATCGCACGCCATGTGATTTTAGAGAAAGAATTTTGCCGCTGCCCCGGAGCAATCAATAGCTTTGTACCCGGATCCCCGGCTTCAGGCGGATTATCAATATCACCGCCGATATAGCTAAATACATTTGGTGCGGCTTGTTTGGTCTCGCTGGTAAAGCGTACACCCGTTGTAAGCTGCAAGCGATTAGAAGCGTGAAAAACAGTCTCTCCATAGACCGCATAATTCGAATTTTCAACCAAACCACCAAAATGCGCTGGCCATAATACTGTGTTTAAAGTGCCGCCAAAATCCAGCTGATTATCCGCTTTTTCACGGAAGATAAACAGGCCTGCAATCCAGTCTATCTTAGCGCTTGTGCCTTCAAGGCGCAGGTCTGCGCTTAGTTGGTTTTGCGCATAAAACTCACGGTTTTCAAACAAATCCAGCTCTGTTCCGTCCACTTGGCGGGCAAAATTAGCCTTTATTTCTCGGTAGGAAAGGATCAGTTTTGAAGAGACATAATCGCTTACTTCATAAGTGCCTGCGACCGAGACGCCCCATAGATCAATATCATTTCTAGATAATGACGTCTCACGCGTTTCAAAAGGGCCACTGTTTTTGGAGGCGTTAAAGCAATTGCTGCCCACATCAGGATTGCCCTCTACGCAGCCCACCGCTGTAGAAATGCCAAGCCCTCTATTCCATGCACGCGGAATTTCACGGTCATCGCGAATGAAAAGATTAACCTCTGGTGCGCTTTCTTCTCGCTCGCGCAAATAATCCGCCGCAAACTTGAGGTCCAACCTGTCATTTGCGTGCCATGTCAGTTTGAAGCGAGCACTTGCCATATCGTCATCACCAAGCGCCGCTGCGCCCGGCACAGCAATACGCTCGACATATCCGTCCCGCACCCGGCGCATAACATTGAGCGAACTTTTTACAGTGTCAGACAACGGCACATTCACCGTTAGAAACAATTCCTTGCGGTCATAACTGCCGCTAACGATCCGCGCCCTGCCACTGGCTTCGTCAGTTGGATCATTCGTGGTTATTGCCACAGCTCCGCCAATGGTATTGCGTCCAAAAAGCGTTCCCTGCGGCCCGCGCACAACCTCCACCGCCTTAATGTCCATCAGATCAAGCGCTGCGCCTACGGTGCGGCCATAATAGACATTATCCACATATATGCCGACGCCCGGATCGGTAACAGGTGTATAATCACTTTGGCCTATACCGCGAATATAAACCACCGCCGCCGAACTGGACCCTGAAACAGGCCCCGCCGAACTAAAGCTGATGTTGGGGACTAAGGCCGCGACCCGTGAAAGCTCAGGGCTTGCCATTCTTTCCAAAACAACACCCGGCACTGTTGAAACTGAGATAGGCGCATCCTGCAAATCCATCTCTCGTTTGAGCGCCGTTGTAACAATTTCATCCAGAAGAAAGCGGGCCATAGGCGGGTTTTCATCCAGATGTGGGGCTTGAAGGCCCTGCTGCGGAACCTGATGGGGTTGGTCCGGAAAGCAAGGCTTTGCGCCAGACTGCGAAGTCTCTCCATTTGCTTTTATAACAATGATGCCCGACGCGCTTTTAACGCAATTAAGGCCGGTATCTTTCAGAATAAGGGATAAGGCCGCCTCTAGCGTATATCTACCAGAAAAAGGGGCCGTTCTTAGCGCCTCTACCGCTGCGTACGGAAAAACCACCGAGTTTTTGGTTTGACTGGCAAGGGCTTGCAATGCCTCGGCAACACTGGTTTTGGTAATTCGAATTTTATAGCGGGTATCAGCAGCCTGACTTGCGCCAGCCACTGATAAACAAATGGCAGCGCATGCTATTAGGCGCTTGACCATAATCTCTGTCTCCCCGCGAAACTATTATTGTGGGCACTCTTGGCACAAAATTGCCTCAAGCCAACATAGTGGGAGAAATTTAGCCAATTGGCAACTGTTAGAAGACCGTCCTTTTCGTCATAGGAAGGTGAAAAGATACAGCCCCAAAACAGCGACAAGCACAACCACCGCCAAGCTGCTCCATATCATCATTGTATGGGAAAGAGGGTGCTCAGTATGCAGAGCCACAGCCTTATAATTATAGTGCACAACAAGCGGTGCAGAGACAAAAGCCGTGCTGGTTGCAATATCCACAAACACCGTAAATGCCCCGGAGAATATATATAATATCACCGCAGCACCGACGATTTGCAGAACCAATAATGCCGCAAAATAATGCGCGCGTGGCCCTAATATGGACATTGCTGTTGCCTCAAGCGAGCGGCATGTTCCGTCCATCAAGGACACGACAGTTGACACCATCACCCCAATGGCCGCTGCCGCGATAATACCCCAGCCCCACTGGCCAATAGCGCCCGCAAAAAGCCCGATCAACTGGGCAGAAAAGCCAACAGCTGTGGTTGCTGGTCCTTCTCCTGCTGCAAACAAGAAGACAGCCCCTGTAAGGGTGAAACAAAAAGCCAGAAAAATTGTCAAGCCATAGCCAAACGCAAACTCATTATCTGCGGCGGCTATTTTTTTACTGACTGGAAGGGGGTTATTTCGTTGTTTTTCAGCCGTCCATGCAGAGACATAAAAAGACACGCTTAGCGGTGTGGGCATCCATGCGGCCACCGCGATAATAAACAATAATGACGCCCGAGACCCTGTGATTTCTGGCCACATATCAACTGTGAGGTTAGGCAATTGAACAGAGGCTGATAGAGCCACAACCACAATCAAAACAGCAAAAATCATCACCAAAATTTTTATCAGTGATTCAAAGCGACTATAGCGCCCACTGTATAATAATAATGCACTGGCAGACATAATCATGACCGCAATGGTTTTTACATCAAACGACAGCCCGGCAACAGCAGAAACCAAACCCGCCGTTACAAGCGCCACCACTGCCATTGAGATGAAAAAATCAGCCAAGATAGACAAGACCATCACCGCCGTCGCAAAGCCCCCCATTTTAAGGTAGGCCTCGCCAATAGGACGTGATGTCAGGGTTGCATAACGGCTCGCCAGAAAAAATCCGGGGAATTTTATCAAGCTGATGACCAGAAATACCCACAAAAGCGACAAGCCGTATTCTGCGCCTGCGCGCGTTGCTTGCACTAGATGCGAGACACCAACAGCGGCCGCTGCATAAACGATCCCCGGGCCAAGAGATTTAGAATACCGAGCCAAACTTTCTAACATGTTTTTACCTTTTACTTTGGGCCTGAAGCAAAGAACTCTGCACATGCATGCAGGTGGCCCAATCTTAGTCCCTGCGGAATTAACCCGTAGATCATCAAGGGGTATTCCATAGAAAAAGAGGGCGATACTCGCGTACCACCCTCAGTTGGTTGGGGGGAAATTTATCCAGCCGTTACCACTTATATTCTAGTGCAAGATACCAGTTGCGTGGCCGTGCATAGATCCCATTTTCATAACCAATAGCCGTATTGGCATCGCCGCCAGTAATATAAAGCTCGTCGGTTAGATTTTCGATGCCTGCAATGATGCTCCAAGCCTGATCAGGCTCTTCGTAGCGAATAGATGCATTGAGGGCGATATAGCCATCATCGAAAACATAATCGCTGTTTTGGGCCTCAAAATCGGTTCTTGATTTATAAACACCGTCAACGCGCGGGGTCAGTGTTGCCCCGCTGTCCATCTCAAGGATGTAGGATGCCCCCCATGAGACCGACCATTTAGGCGTCAGGATGAAATTATCATCAAGAGAAACGGTTGTGCCTTCGTTCAACTGCGTATATTTCGCGTCCGTATAGCCAATGCCAACATTCAGCAAAAATTGCGCCGTAGGCACCCATGTTGTTTCAATTTCAAATCCCTGAATACGGCCTTGGCCAGCATTATCTTGGAATGTCGCGATTGAGCCCGGAGGGTTCGCAGCGATTTGAATATCCTTATAATCACTGTAAAACGCCGCAAAATTCATCCGCAAGCCAGCATCTGGGATCTGCGTTTTAAGGCCGATTTCGTATGACGTCACGGTTTCAGGTGCAAATTGCGGCAAGTCCCCATCGCCGTCACCATCATTGTCAAACAAAACAGTGTTATAGAAATTAGGGTTGGTAACACGCCATTCAAAGCCGCCCGATTTAAAGCCCGTTGAAACCGTACCGTAAAGGTTGGTTTCTTCAGTCACTTGGTAGGCTGCATTCACACGAAATGTCAGTTTATCGAACGAGTTTTTATTCAATACCTGATCAATCAACCGGGTTGGGTTGGTGACAACATCCCGTATAGCGCCCGGCCCTTCTGGTGGATTGTCAATATCGCCGCCCGGGTATGAAAAGGCATTTGGCGTGGCCTCTTTGGTTTCGTTGGTATACCGCAGACCAGCCGAGATATCGAAGCGGTCAGTTACATGGAATGTCGATTCCCCGTAGAAGGCATAATTGGTATTATTAACCAAACCACCAAAGTGAACCGGCCATAAAATACCGTTGGCTACACCGCCAAAATCCAACTGGTTGTCAGCTTCTTCTTCGAAATAAAAGACCCCGCCAACCCAGTCCATTTTCTCAGTGGAACCACTGAACCGCAGGTCGGCACTAAACTGGTTCTGGTCATAGCCTTCACGGTTTTCAAATATATTAAACGGCGAGCCATCAACCTGCCGAGCCAAACGAGCCTCAAGGTTACGGTAGGCTAAAATCAGCTTCACTGAGAGTTCGTCGTTAATATCATAATTACTGTTCAGTGAAACACCCCACGTATCAATGTCATTTTGCGACAAAGAGGTCTCGCCGGTTTTAAACGGCCCCAAATTCAGGCTTTCATCATAACAATTTACACCGCCCGCAGGAGATGGGTTTGTATTCGCAGCAAGATTACAGCCAACAGCCGTTGATGTGCCAAAGCCCACATTCCAGAGACGCGGAACTAGCCTATCGGCTTGCCCTATACCTCGTTCGATACCATTGCGGAAAAACAGATTTTGTTCTGGCGCAGATTCTTCACGCTCCCGTACATAATCCGCAGCAAGCTGGAACGACAGTTTCTCACTGGCTTCAATATCCAGTTTCAACCGAGCACCAGTGGAATTATCATTGCCTAGATTTTGTGAGCCCGGCACATTCACCCGTTCAACATACCCATCACGCTTACGGCGCATCACATTGGCAACTGCCCGCACTTTGTCTGAAATAGGCATACTCAATTTGCCAAATACTTCAATCCGGTCGTCGTCGCCTGTGACAACACGAAGCGAACCACCAAAGTCGTCCTCAGCATCATTTGTTTGAATAGAAATAGCGCCGCCGATTGTGTTACGGCCAAACAAGGTCCCTTGCGGCCCCCGGATAACTTCAACGCTTTTAATGTCCATCAAATCCAAAACTGTCCCGATGGTCCGGCCTAGATAAACATCATCAACATAAATGCCAACACCTGGATCCGTAACAGGCGTATAGTCATTTTGTCCTACACCCCGGATATAAACAACAGCTGCTGAACTAGAGCCTGACACAGTGCCTGTGGTACTGAATGTGGTATTGGGTGCAATCGCGGTAATGTCCGTAAGGTCTGTAACGCCCATTTCTTTCAGCAGGTCGCCCTGAATGGCTGTCACTGAAATAGGTACATTTTGCAAGCTTTCTGTGCGACGACGAGATGTCACAACAATTTCTTCAAGCGAGAAACCGTCTTTGTCCACACTGGTGTCGGCCGAGTTGGCGGACTGGGCAAGCGCCGCTGATGCTGTGAAAATAGGTGCCGACAATATTGTCGCCCCTAAAAGCAAATGCTTAATCGTTTTGGTCAATATTTCCTCCCGTTAATTTCCGTGACAGACCGCCGAGCGCTTACACACCGAACGAGCCATTTTGAGAAGAAACTTGGGCAATCAGTTTGAGCGGCATGCGCCAGCCTTCAACCCTATTATTGCCACTGGTAAGATGAGCATAACCGCATGGATTTACGCCTGCGTCTGCTTTATCAGCACTTTCAAATGAACTAGTCACTGTGCCTCCCGCACTGCGATATTTCATTTCATGCTCTCAATCTTACCTGTGTTCCTCCCCGCGCGGGCCTGCCCCAAAGTAGGGTAAATGCCGTTGCAAAAGTAGAGACAGGTAAGGTTGGGAATTCCTCTAGCTAAAATGGAAATTATTTGAGATTTGGAGTATGGTTTATGTGCAGAACATGCACTAAGTATTTGATATGCACCGGTTTTTAGTTAGATGCTCGCAATATTACTTTGTTTCCATCAAGCGATTCCGCCCGTATGGAAAAGCCTGCTTCAAGCGCTTCCAAAAATCCTGCTACATCATTTTTCTTGAAATACCCGCCTATGCGAACGCGGCCAGCACCTTTATCTGCAATGATAAATTCCAGATCATTATAGCGCCCGAAATCCGCAACAACTTCGGCCAAGGTTTCCCCTTCATAGCTTAACATACCGTCACGCCACGACAATAAACGCTTCCATTCATCATCCGTGATCGGAGCGACATCCGTATGGCCATCCTTTGAGATATTAGCAATTTCTCCTGCCCGTGCGTAAACAGCGTGCCCATCACTATGCCCACGTTGGTCACCGGCACCCCTTGAAATTTTAACGGTGCCTTCGGTGACAATCACCTCAACCCTATTCTTGTGCATTTGAATATTAAACCGCGTTCCCACGGCTTCTATCAAGCTTCCGCCTGCCGCTACGACAAAGGGGCGATCTTTATCTTTTGCAACATCAAACAGCGCTTCGCCTGAAAGTAAAATCACCGAGCGTTTCTTTTGGCTGTAGTGGGTTTCAATATGTGTACCGGTATTCAGCTCAATAGAGGAACCATCAACAAGGCCCGCACGTTCGTAATCGCCAATTTCTGTGGCAAATTCCATGCTGTTATCCGTAAAATCAGGCCCATACCCAAAATAAGACACCCCTATCAATGCAACCAAAAATGTAGCGGCCAATGCAGCAGCTTTTGGCCATGAAGAAGTGTAAGAGATTGCTGCCTCTTTTTTTACAGGTTGATAATATTGCGTGAACTGGTTCATGTCGCCCCACAAGGACGACAAGCTTTGCACCGCTTGCATGTTATCGGGGTTAGCCGTCGCCCATTTATCAAACGCCTTACGTTCGGCGGCTGTCAGATCACCACGGTCAAGTCGCGCGATCCATTGGGCTGCTTGCTCATCAACTGAGGGGGTTTCAGGGCCGGACTGTTGTGCGCCGTTCATTCTGCATTCTTCTTTTTTTGTTGGTACCGCATAACCGAATTTGGATCCTCAGCGTCTGCACCGTACCCGGCGCTACGCATATGGCCTCGGCACTTCACCAAGCCGCTAATAACATGCTTTTCTACTGTAGAGACAGATATACCTAACATTTCCGCTATTTCTTTTTGAGAATGCCCATAAATTTTTCGCAAAACAAAGACTTTTCGGCACTGTTCAGGAAGCTTGCTAACGGCAACTTGAAGCTCTAAAAACTCCTCGCGCCCTGCTACTTCTGTCTCCACCGATACAGCTTCGGCTTTTACATCCTCTATTCCAGCGTCTGCAATATAAGATGTAATCCGGTTTGATGCTCGTGCTAATTCATTCAAGGCCAAGTTGCGTGCCACCTTAAAAAGATAGACACGCGGTGACTTTATCTGTGTGTGCTGAGCCGCTTTCATAGATTTTATAAAAGCCTCCTGCATCACGTCTTCGATATCTTGTGGTTTCGTAAGCAGTTTGGAAAGAATATACCGCAACAAACGTTGAGAGCTTAAATAGGCTTTGGTAATCAAGTCCCCTTGCGCGGTACCGACACCCGGCAACACATCAGAGGCTTCAGCCGAAGTGGTATCTCCAACACTCTCGACATGCCCTGCTGGTGTCTGATTGTCGCTTTGATCGGTGATGGCGTTACTCCCGCTTCTTGTGTGATCACCTTTTGATGCGTGATACTCTCTGCGCAGCAGAACACTTTGGGACCATATCGAACCCGGCGCACCTGTCAAGCAAGAGGCATAAACACACAGTGGCTTACCCTAAAGGCCAAATCACTACCCAACAATAGCATCCAAACAAAACTGACGTGCCTGCGCCTTTTTTTATGTTAGTCTCAGCACATGGACCAAGATGTAACATTCGACCACCGGTTGGCGATACAAGCGGACATTCCGGCTTTAAAATGCGTTATGAAAGCCTCAATAGAGGTTTTACAGCAAAGCTATCTCACGGCTGAACAAATTGAGGCCTCAAATGACCTGATGGGTCTGGATACCCGGCTAATAGATGACGGCACTTATTTTGTCATTGAATGTGGGCCTGAAATAGTTGGTTGTGGGGGGTGGTCGCGGCGCACCACTTTGTTTGGAGCCAATCATACATCAGGCCGCGATGATGCCCTGCTTGACCCATCAACGGACGCAGCGCGCGTGCGCGCGATGTACACACACCCCAAATGGGCCCGCAGAGGCATTGGCCGCATGATCCTGACTATCTGTGAAAATGCTGCACAGCTTGAGGGCTTTAAACGCTATCAATTGATGGCAACTTTATCGGGCGAGCCTCTTTACAAAGCCTGTGGTTATAAAGCGGTAAAACGTGAAGATGTGCCTACATCAAACGGTATATCGGTTCCCTTAATCTTAATGGAAAAGAGCGCCACAAAATACGCGTAAAAAATAATAAAAAAATATTTTCTCCCTCTTGAAATTCTCTATGCCCGCCATAAATATTTTTTGCCGATGCCAAAGTTGGGTCGGCACTTTGAAACAAATTGTCCCGAACATTGCTCAATGGAGGATGTAAAATGACGATGTTTGATATGACCCCCTTCTTCAGTACCACAATCGGTTTTGACCGCATGGCGCGCCTTTTGGACGCTGCTCAATCTCAAACAAATTTACCGTCTGATTTCCCGCCTTATGACATTATTATGGATGGGGAAGACCGGTATCGTATCACAATGGCGGTAGCTGGATTTTCACAAGATGATCTTTCTATCAAAACTTGCGAAAGTAAATTGATCATCTCTGGAAAGAAAGACAAAGGCGGAACTGGCCATGACTTCCTTTACCAAGGCATTGCACACCGCAATTTCAAAACTGAATTCCAACTGGCTGACCATGTGGAAGTGGCGGGCGCGAATCTTTCTGATGGTTTGTTAACCATCGATTTAACGCGCGAGGTGCCAGAAAAATTGAAGCCAAAAACAGTTGAAATTCGCACTTCCGCTCCTAAAAGCCTCATTGGGAAAGCGAAAAAGTTTCTCTCCGACAATAGCTCTGAAGCCGCTTAAAGGCCGAAACACGAGAGATTTAACTCGCTAAAAACGATAGAGGGAGCTTTGTCTCCTTCTATCGTTACTATATTGCCCAAGTATCAGTCGTACCTAAGCCTATAAAAACAGGCATCCCTCTTTCCAAGAAAGAAACCAAACAAACAAGGCCCACATCATAGATGCAGGCCTTGTATTTTTTGTACCGCTTAAAGGCTATTTTTCTAAAGGCCTCCGCAGCTATGCCTCTAGTTTAAAAGACAAAGTTGATAGACGTAAGATCATCAAGCGCAAGCCCTTCAAGAAGCACGGATTGGCCACCACCAAGGTCAATACTAACCCCAGTTACACCGTTCACTGTCACCAGACTAGCCGCCGCCGTGACAGCCGCCAAATCGGCAAAGCCTGCAACCGTAAAGCTTAGGTTAAGCGTGTCTGCATCGACATCAAAATCAGTGATCAAATCATCGCCGCTCTCTGCGCCGAAGACAAATGTGTCACTGCCGCCACCGCCGGTAAGAGTATCATTATCGGCGCCTGCCCATAATGTGTCATCTCCACTTCCGCCAATAACTGTATCGTTGCCACTTCCGTTAAAGAGCTCATCACCTCCGGAACCACCATTGATGAAGTCATCACCAGCAGATGCAAAGACCAAGTCATCATCTGCACCGCCATCAATGCTATCATCACCAGCGCCGCCACCAATGATATCATCCCCGGCACCGCCAGAAACCGTATCATTACCAACGTCATCGGCTCCAGCAAAGCTGGTGTCACGGCCAAGGCCTAATTTTGCAAAATCATCACCAGCCCCAAGGTTAACCCGGTCATCACCTTCGCCAGCTTCCACGGTATCATTACCCGCGCCAGCCCGAACCACATCAGCCTTATCACCCGTTGAAATCCGCTCAGGCGCATCATTTTCTTCCAAAATACGCTCTGGCTGATCAGGCACAACAGGAGAGGTGCTTGACCCACCACCACCACCGCCGCCAGTAGATGCCGCAGCAGTAGATACCGTAATGTTAGATTCAGATGCTGCAAAGGATTCGCCGTCTGAAACGCTAAATCCAATGACCACACTGGTTCCGGCTGCAGGCGCTGCAACGGCAAGGTCACCAGCCACTATCTGTGCCACGGTTACAACGTCGCCTACTTCAACTGCTGTACCATTCAACGTCAAGCCTGCTGGAACAGAATCAAAGCGTACCGCCGTCAAGACATCGTCGCTATCCTCATCCGTAAAGCCAAAGTCGCTGGCAGTTAAGGTGCGGCTTCCGCCTGCTGTCAGATTAAAGGCTTTATCCGTCCCTGACGGTGCCGCATTAACCTTCTCAGCCGCTAGATCAAAGGAGATCGTTGCAGCCGTTGAGTTAAGTGCGCCGTCATTTGCGGTGAAGGTAAAGCCACCAATTGGTGTTCCGGCTGTTACACCGTCAGCCAAGACAAAGACCAAGTTTCCAGCATCCAACTGCGCAAGCGTTACCGTAGCGCCTGCTGACAAGGCTGTCGTACCCCCGTCCAAAGATAGGATACCAATAGCCGCATCCGGAATTGTCGCTATTGTAATACTGACAAGAGCATCTGCTTCCGCATCGCTATAGCCTAGGTTGGCTGTAGTTATGGTCACTGTGCCTGTGTCGGCATCAAGGGTCGCGCCAGTGACATCTGGTGCATCATTTTCACCAGTAATATCAAAGGTTGCTGTTGCATTAACCGGCGTTACCGTACCGTCACTAACGGTATAGGTAATGCCAACATCCGTTCCAGTGAAATCTTCGGCCAGTGTGACAGTATATGTTCCGTCGCCGTTATCAACAAGCGTACCCGCCGATGAATTGGCAAGGGCAACATTCGCAACCGTCAAAGTATCACCATCCGCCGTATCACTAGAAGATGCCAGCAATTGTGTGTTTGTCACATTGAACGTGCTATCTTCCGCAACGTTGCCCAAATCAACATTCCCAACGATCGGCGCATCATTGACCGCCGTTACATCGAAAGTAAAGCTAGAGGCTGCAGAGAAATCAACACCGTCGCTTACTTCAAAGCTGAACGAACCAAGCCCCGAGCCATTCGCATTGGCGACCGGTGTAAACACCAACAGCCCACCTGCAATATCGGCCGCGCTAATTTCTTGGTTCAGGCTAACATCAACACCGTCCAGTGTCAGAGTACCAGCCCCAGCATCCGGCAGAGCCGTAATCCGTACGCTTTGCACACCTTCATTTTGGTCCTGACTATCATCATCAGAGAATGCAAAGTCACTAATGAGAACCGTATAAGGTGTATCCTCAGCTGTTGTGACCGTATTGTTCGAGGTTGTCGGAGCCGCATTCACTGCAAACGTAAAGTCATCAGACGTTAGATCACCAACAGTCGTATTTGAAAGGGTTAGCGTTTCACCGTTACCAAGAGTGATAACAACATCGCTGCCGCTTTGAACCGCGTCAACGCCGCCAGCCAAATCAAGACTATAAGTTGTCGTATTGCTGAGATCGATCAATTCGCCGGCGCCCGCATCACTGTTAAAGTCTGTGATGGTATCCGACGCACCGTCCGCAATCAGGAAGGTATCGTCACCGCCTGCACCTGTCAGTGTATCATCACCGCCAAGGCCACGCAGCGTATCATTGCCGCCTGCCCCAGTGAGGGTTTCTGCCGCTTCAGTGCCTGTAAACACCCGGTCAGGTTCAATGGTGCCAACAACCGCAGAATCGATCGCCGTATCCAAGTCGCCAACAAAGTCTGAATTGGCCTGCGCTAGTGCAGCATCATCCCCAACCGCAGCCTCAAGGTCAGTAGAGGCGTCGCCCTGAGCAACAATAGAGGTTTGTGTAACATCCGTGAGGATGCCCAGCGTATCATTGTTGGCATCAGCAAGCGCTGCATCCACAGCCTCGTTGGTGCCTGCAATAATATCAGTGGCAACAGCAAGGGCATCTTCAACATCGTTGCTGTCAGCGTTTGCGGCTGTACCGGCTGTGGCAATCACATCACCAATAACTGTTGTATCAGCCAGATCAATCGTACCAGACGAACTACCAACAGCATCAGCCAAAGCCTCAAACGCAGCCCCCTGTCCGTCCGTTCCTCCAGCACCGTCAACAACAGCCCCAGCCAATGAGACCGTACTTAGAACTTGGCTACCGGCGGCAAATACCGTTGCACCGTCAGGATCACCAGAAAGAGCCGCATTGATCGGATCAAAGGTCGTAAGATCCACATCTTGATCAATACCAAAGGCGGAACTCACTTGTGCCTCAGCGTCCTCAACAGAAACACTGCCGTCAGAACTTAACGAGTCTATCAAGGTCGTAAGCGGCGTTAGAACTGTAGAGCCTGCAGGCGCCGATAGAACACCGTCAAACGGCAGTCCTGTTGAAATATCTGTACCGCCAGAAAGGAACAACCTTCCCGTCGTGCCTGGTGGCAATTCAAAGTTACCGGCATCATCAGTTGTGGCAACAAGTTCGTCACCCGCATCTAATTCGCCGTTATCATTCGTATCCTCGTAGATACTACCACCAGCGATAAAGCCATCCTGTGCCGAACCAGCATCAGCATCGGTAACTGTAACAGTGACACTAATTTGTTCCGTTGTACCGTCTGTTCTCGTGCGTGTGATTGTTAAATCAACGCTGGTTTCAGCTTCAAAATCGAGAGACGTCCCATCCACAAGCTTGATTGCACCGTCTGCCGCAACTTCAAATCTGGCATCGCTGGTGGTGAACACATCACCGGACCCAAGTGCCAAGGCATCAAAACCTGGCGCACTAGACAATGTACCAACCGAAGCGCCTGCCGCATTTTCCAAGACATCTGTCATGGCTGCAATCAAGGTGCCTTCGCCCGTGATGGTAACAGTAACAGTTTCTTGAGAAACACCGCCGTTACCGTCATCCACTACATAGGTGAAGTTATCGGTTGCGGTTTGACCCTCAAACAAGTCTGTAAACGCGCTACCCGGATCATAAGAAACTGCACCTGTTGCTGGATCCAGCAAAGTAACAGTTCCTGTGGTGTCTGTCGTATCAATAGAAATGGTTACATCATCGCCGTCAGGGTCTATATCATTGGCAAATACGTTAAAGAGCACGGTTGCTTCTTCAGTGGTTGTAACCGCATCCTCTGTCAATTCCGGCGCATCATTCGTGCCGGTGATATCAACCGTGACAGACCCTAAATCAACCGGTGTTTCACCATCAGATACAGATACTGCGATTGTATCAACGGCTGTCCCGCTTACATTTGCAAGCCCGGTATACTGAATATTATTAGCGCCAGAGAGATAGCTGTTAATATCCGCAACTGAGCCCGAGAGCGTAACAGACGTACCGCTTACTGAAACAGATACACCACCAGTTGACGAGGCAGACAATGCCCCCTCACCAGCTTCAAATGTCATGCTAACAACCGTATCATCAGAATCTACATCTGAGATTGTCACACCAGAGAAATCAAGCGCCGTTGCTACATCTTCCAGAGCCGTAACCGTAGTTCCGGCAACACCTTCACCCGTAGGCAAATCATTCACCGATGCGATATCAAGCGACAAGGTCGCCGGCAAGGAAGATAAGCTACCGTCTGAAACTGTGAAGACAACCTGATCTACAGCCGTGCCGTTTACATTTGCCGCAGGGGTATAAACCAGTTTTCCGGCTGATATGTCCGCAAGGGCAATCTCTTGACCATCGGTCACATCCACACCGTCTAGCGTCAGGCCTTCTGGGCTAGACGTTACTGTCACAGAAACAAAGGTGCTCAAGAGGTCAACATCTGCAAAGCCAAAGTCCGAGGCTGCAAACGTAATGCTTTCATCCTCAAAGCCAGCAATTGTACTGCTTTCAGCTGTCGGAGCATCATTTACAGCGGCAATATTCACTGTGAGTGACGAAGGCGCTAGGGTAAAGAGATCACCATCGCCAACGCTATATGCAACTTCAGCAAGCGCATCACCACTTTGCTCGGCCTCAGGTGTAAAGACCAATTTTCCGCTTTGAATGTCAGCGGCTGAAATAACTTGACCAGAGACAACCTGCACCCCGTCCAGTTCCAGCCCTTGAACCGATGCATCAATGCGAACTTCAAGCAGTGAATCGCCAGTATCGACATCATTGAAGGTAAAGTCAGCCAAAGACAGAACCACAGGCACATCTTCATTGCCAGAAACCTGCGTATCACCGCCAGTTGGGGCATCATTGACCGGCAAAACATCGAATGTCAGGCTCGAAGGAGCGCTTGCAAACAGCGCACCATCACCAACACTGAATTCAATATCTCCAAGGCCTGCACCATTCGCATCTGTGGCCGGTGTATAGACCAAATCACCATTGGCAATATCAGCTGCCGTAATAATCAGGCCATCAACAACATCAAATCCTCTTAATGTCAGGCCTTCAACCGTAGTATCAATGCGCACCAATGTCAGCGTATCGCCGCCATCAACGTCACTGAAGGCAAAGTTATCAGTCGTAAGAACAACCACTTCATCTTCATTGCTCGTTACTGTCGCATCCTCACTTGTTGGCGCATCAGCAACAGGCAAGACATCAATATTGAAGTTAGAAGGTGCCGTAGCGAACAGATCACCATCGCCAACACTGAATTGGAAGTCACCTAAACCTTCGCCATTCTCATTCGCGGGCGGGGTATAAACCAAAGAGCCACTGTTAATATCCGCAATAGAGATAACCGCACCGTTGGCAACAGGCGTTCCGTTCAGCGTTAAGCCAAGCACTGTCGTATCAATGCGAACCTCAGTTAAGGTGTCGCCAATATCAATATCATTGAAGACAAAATCGGCAGCAGTAAGAACAATTGCTTCATCTTCATTCCCTGTCAACGCGGCATCTGCGCTGGTAGGGGCATCATTTTCTGCAGGGAAGCCAAACTGCTCGGCCTGTAAGGTCCCAAGCGTAACATTTTGAAGTGTCAGCGTACTGCCGCCACCCAGCTCAATGATAACATCACTGCCACTTTGTACGGCTACATCTCGTATATCAGCGAAGCTTGTAGGTGCAAGTGTGGTTGACGATAAATCTACCACATCCCCAAAGACCAAATCGGTGATAACCGTGTCTTCTACGCCTTGCTTGAGAATAAACGTATCATTGTTACTACCACCGGTCAGTGTGTCTGAGCCACCTTCGCTGAGGAGTACATCATTACCACTTTCGCCAAGCAGGATATCGTCGCCGTTACCGCCCAGAAGTGTATCGTCGCCATTGCCGCCATCAAGCGTATCGTCACCATCGCCGCCATCTATTTGATCGTCGCCATTGCGGTCAACGATGCGGTCGTCGCCATCGCCGCCATCTATCTGATCATCGCCATAGCGGTCAACGATGAGATCGTCGCCATTGCCGCCATCTATTTGATCGTCACCATTGCCGCCACTTATAGCATCATCACCATTGC
>WFTS01000038.1 GCA_015485385.1 Kordiimonadales bacterium
GTATCATGATCATGTGCAGTGTTGTAAGGGGTGCTTTGGTAGGTTGTGCTGGTAAAGCGTACGCCGCTGTTCCAGTTGGCTTTCGTCATTATCCGGGCCATGCCCGCACGTCCCAGCATCAGCCGAACGAAGGGAAACAACAATAAAGCCCCAAAGAAATCCGTGATAAACCCCGGGATAAAAAGGAAAATCCCCGCGATCAGCAAGAAAAATCCGTGGATAAGGTTTGCTCCGACGGGCTCTGCGGTGCGGGTTTTTACCTGCATGTCTTGAAACACCCGCAGGCCTTGCATCCGCACCAGCGACAGCCCCACACCTGCGGTTAACAGACACAGGGCAACAGTGGGCAAGGCACCAATGTCTGCGCCTACATCGATCAACACCGATAGCTCCAGCACTGGAATGCCAATGATTATTAAAAATATGATCAACGCCATTTCTTGTTCTTTTCTTTAAAGTCCCCTATCTATAAGGGCATGATAGTGCGCTGCTTCAATAGGGGCTTTAAAATACTGTTAAAATCGCTATGAAGCAAACACTGCCAATGTAAAATACAGCCCAACACACCATAGCAAAAGCAAAACACGACAAACCCTATGAAATGAGCTAAAATAAAGCCATGCCTTTTGATATCATATTGGTTGCGATGCTCGCAGCATTCATATTTCTTCGTTTGCGCTCAGAATTGGGCAATAAAACGGGCAATGAACCTCCTTCCTCGTCAGCGGACGATCAGGGAAGCTTTGAGAAACTGCGTCGTGCCGCAGGTGATTTACAGGGGTTAAAAGGCCCGGTAGCCCCTGAGGCCGAAGTGATTGATTTGGAAGAAAACGCCACACTGCGCCGGGCTTATATGGATATTCGCCGCGCGGATCCATCGTTTGATCTGGGCCAATTTATGGAAGGCGCAAAATCAGCTTACGGTATGATTCTTGAGGCCTTTTGGGCGGGGGACAAAAAAACGCTCAAAGATTTCCTAGACGAAGAGGTTCAGGCTAAGTTTGAAGCGGCCATTGATGCCCTTAAGGCTGACGAGCTAACGGTAGACAATCAGCTTTTGGATATTACCAAGGCGGAAGTTGCTGCCGCTGAGCTGAAGGGCAATGTGGCAGAGCTTACAGTTCATTTCACGGCTGAGGTTGTTGCGGTTACCCGTAACAAAGACGGCAAAATCATTGAAGGTGACGCCAGTGATGCGGTGGAAATGAATGATAGCTGGACCTTCGCACGCGATGTTAAATCTCGCGACCCAGCCTGGACACTGGTCGCAACCAGCGCTGGCTAAGGTCCATGCGCGGCGGCATCTGGAAAAATCTACTGGTTCTTTTCTTTGTCTTGCTGCCTGTTTGGGCGGCCTTTTCGCTGTTGAAACAACAGGCTAAGGGCTTGCGGTTTGATATTGTATCTTACAGTGATCTGCCCGGTTGGTCATCGGCGCGTGTCTACGAGGCGGCGCCAGCACTTTTGAAAAGCTGCGAAAAAATACTGTCTTTTGCTGATAACAAGCGCTTGCCCGGTGCCGGCATTGGTGGCAGCGCGCGAGATTGGAAACCTGCGTGTGAAGCCTTAGGGGCCGCACAAACGGCGGAAGCGCTAGAGGGGGCTATTCAGGAGAACTTTTTACCACTGAAAGTCTCGATCGGCGGCAAATCGGTTGGCCAATTTACCGGTTATTATGAAACCTTGTTGCACGGCAGCCGCACGCGCGATGCCCGCTATAAAATACCGCTTTATCTGCGCCCAAATGATTTGGTGATGGTTAATCTGGGGGCTTTTAGGCGTGATCTTGCGGGTCGCCGAATTGCCGGGCGCGTGCAAAATGGGCAGCTTACGCCCTACGCAGACCGGAAAGCCATCGACGGAGGCGCCCTGAGCGGCCGGGGGCTAGAGCTCCTTTATGTGGACAGCGCGGTTGATGCATTCTTTTTGCACATCCAAGGCTCAGGCCGGGTGCGAATGCCCGATGGTAGCCTTGTTCGAATTGGATATGCCGCGCAAAATGGCCATCCATATTTAGCCATTGGCAGACCTCTTGTTCGAGAAGGTGCGATCGCACGCGGAGATGTTTCTATGCAAAGCATTCGCGCGTGGCTGGCTGAGAATCCAGACCGAGTCGATGACATTTTGCACCAAAATGCATCCTATATATTCTTCCGGGAACTGACAGGAGGTGATGGTCCAATTGGGTCAGCGAATGTATCTCTTACCGCCGGTCATTCACTGGCGGTGGACAGGCGGTATTTGCCTATGCATGCCCCGATCTGGTTAGCCTCTAGCCACCCTGATCCGGCATCAGCATCGGCGCAGCCTATAGAGTTTACCCGCTTGATGGTCGCGCAGGATACAGGCGGGGCAATAAACGGCGAAATTCGCGGGGATGTTTTCTGGGGGTTTGGCCCTGAGGCTGAAGAGATCGCTGGGCGCATGGCCAATAAGGGCCGTTACTGGCTTTTGCTTCCAAAAGCGCTTGCCTATAAAGCCGCCCAAAAGCAAAGCGAGCAAGCCAGTGCCCACTAAGAAACCCCCAAAGCTGGATGGACCAAGCCGAAAAAGCTTGCGCATTGCAAAAGAGGGCGAGGCGCTGTGGTGCGCCGTCACCAAGACAGTGACCCCCCTTGAGGGCCGTCCGGATGCGCCCGAAGTAAAGCCAGCTTTTGCATCGCAAGACCGCTTGCCAGACCGCCCTTTAGATCCGAATTGGCATGTGGGTGAAAGCCCGGTGGTAGAGCGCCTTGACCGTAAAACCCGCCGCAAACTTGGGGCTGGGCAGCTAGACATTGACCGTTCGGTTGATTTACACGGCTTGACGCAAGATCAGGCTTTTGCACGGTTGAAATCCACGGTTGAGAGTGCGGTTCGCGCTGGGGAAAAAACGTTACTTGTGGTCACAGGCAAAGGGGGCGCCCGGTTTTCACAAACGGGATCAGACACGCCTGTTGCTCAGCGAACGCGCGCTGATTTTGACCAATTTGGCGGTGTGTTAAAGCGCATGGTGCCTGTCTGGCTTGAGACCAGCGAATTGAAACCTTTCATATTGTCTTACGGCGGCTCGGCCAAAGACCATGGCGGCGAGGGTGCGCTTTATATCATGCTTCGGCGGCGGGTTCCTGGAGGTGTTTCTCTGCGTGAGGATGGTCTGAGCCGCCTGAATGCCTTGGGCAACAAAAGGGACAAAGGGTGACACCGTTTGGTGAAAAGCTGCGCGCTTTGCGCAAGGAAAAAGGCGTCCGCCAAGTGGATATGGCAGACACTCTCGGAGTATCTGCGGCTTATCTTTCAGCGCTGGAGCACGGCAAAAGAGGAGCGCCCTCGTGGGCTTTTCTTCAGAAAATTATTCAGTATTTTGGCCTGATCTGGGACGATGCCGAGCATTTGAAGGACCTTGCCCACCTGTCAAAGCCCAAGGTGAGCATTGATACATCCGGGCTTGATCCACGGGCGACCGAGGCCGCAAACTTGTTGGCGCGCCGGATTGCGCGTTTAACAGACAGGGAACTAGACCAATTGCTTGCGTTTCTGGCTGAACCAGCCTTGCGTGAGTGACGCTATAGGAAGCGGCGATATGTTATTTATGCGCCGGGTAGGGTGGCGGTAAATCTTTTAGGGCCGTGTCTTTTTTGATGATTTTGGATAAGCGCCCATTTTGGCGCAGCTCATCAAGGGCGGTTTGTAATTTTTCAATAAGTGTGTCGTCTGTGCCGATGTTGAAGGCCATATAGCGCTTTTTAACACTGAAGGTATGGACCACTTCGTAATCTGTATTGGTATAGCCTAAGGTTTGCAGGGTCCAGCGGGCGACAGACTGGTCGCGTGACCAAGCATCAATACGTCCCCGCGCAAGCATATGGGCCGCACTTTTGGGGGAGTTGATGTAAACGAGATGGGATTGGGGCACACCAAGCGCTAACAAAAAATCTTCAGACAGGGATTTTTTGGTGACAGCAAAGGTATATTTTTTTAGCTTTTCCGGGCTTGTTAGATCAAGCTGTCGATCGCGGCGCGCAAGAATAACAGCCCGGTATTCTCCTAAAGGCCCAACCCACTTGAAAGAGCTTTCCCGTTCAGGCGTACGCACCACGGCGAACAGCATGGTGTTTTTGCGCAGCAAGGTTTCTTTGTAACCGCGAGCCCAAGGTATAACCACCATATCGTTTGGTTTTTTATGGATACCTGCGCGGCGAAGAACCTCTAGTACCACATCAACATATGCACCCTGAACCTGGCCTTTGACACTATAGTTAAACGGGGGATTTTCCTCGGTGTAAATTCTCAAGGGGGTGGTGTTTTCTCCCCCATTTTCAACCTCCGAAGCCCAGGCGGCGATAGGTATAAATAATAACGCCAGAAAGGCCGCTAGAATCCGTTGCATTTTACCCCCTTTATCGCCTGTTACACATGTGTCGACTCGTTTGAGAAAAACAGGGTAGCAGATTTTATTGGGCGGCGTAATTCTGATCTATAGGCCTCGGCACTGAATTTTTATTGGGCAGGGACACTGAATTTACATCCCCAAAAGGGCCTTGCACCTTGTTCATGTTTTGTTCATATTGTTCAAGCTATAGCTGTATATGGACATGGTTTCCGAGGGTAACACGCGTTTGTTTGTATGAGATTACTTGAAAACTTTGGGGGTCGAACAAGTGGTAGCAAGCATTCAGACAGTTGCTTTTGAAGGCATCGAAGCCTGTCCCGTTGAAGTGCAGGTTCAGGTCACTAGTGGCCTGCCTGCCTTCACCGTAGTTGGTTTACCGGATAAAGCCGTTAACGAGGCGCGAGACCGTGTGCGCGCGGCTTTGTCGGCTATTGGTATGGCGCTGCCTGCTGAACGCATCATCGTGAACCTAAGTCCCGCTGACCGCCCAAAAGAAGGCTCGCATTATGATCTGCCGATCATCTTGGGGCTATTAACAGCAATGGGGGTTTTAGAATCAGACGCTCTAAGTGCCGCCGTGGTGATGGGTGAACTGGGGCTGGATGCCAGCATTCGTCCTGTGCAGGGCATTTTACCTGCGGCATTTTTTGCTGCCGGTTCGGACGCACCTTTTATTTGTCCGCAAGCCTCAGGGGCCGAGGCCGCATGGGCGGGCGGGGTTGATATTATCGCAGCCCCGCATCTTTTGTCTTTGATCAATCATTTGCGCGGAACACAGATATTATCGCCGCCTGAAGCCAAGATGGCCGATCTGCCAGAGGCACGCCTTGACCTTGCTGACATCAAAGGCCAAGAGATGGCCAAGCGCGCCCTAGAGATTGCAGCAGCAGGCGGGCATACCTTGTTGATGATGGGGCCGCCGGGATCGGGAAAATCTATGCTTGCTAGCCGCTTGCCCGGTATATTGCCGCCTCTATCCGCCGCCGAAGCCCTTGAGGCAAGTATGATTGCTTCGATTGCAGGCACATTAACCGAAGGCACACTTAACCGCGCGCGGCCGTTCCGGGCTCCCCATCATTCTGCCAGCCAACCAGCGTTAATTGGTGGCGGCGCCAAGGCAAAACCGGGGGAAGTTTCGCTGGCACATGCGGGGGTCTTGTTCCTTGACGAGCTGCCAGAATTTTCAAGGCCTGCCCTAGAGGCGATGCGCCAACCCATTGAAAGCGGTGAGGCCGTAATTGCACGGGCGCAGGCGCATGTCACTTATCCGGCTCAATTTCAACTGATTGCGGCTATGAACCCCTGCCGGTGCGGCTATGTGGATGGCGGTGGGCAGGCATGTAACCGGGCGCCTCGGTGTGCGGTGGATTACCAATCAAAAATCTCTGGCCCGCTGTATGACCGGTTGGACCTTTTTATTGATGTGCCAGCGGTCTCTGCTGCGGATTTGTCGTTGCCTGCGGATTGTGAGACATCGGCTGTGGTTGCAGCAAGGGTTGCGGCGGCACGCGACATTCAAACCAAACGCTTTGAGGGGAAAACCACAGCCGCTGTGCGCACCAATGCGCAAGTGGATGGTAGGCTACTCGAAGCGGTGGCCGCCCCAGACGCGCGCGGTCGGGCTTTGTTGGAAAGCGCCGTTGACCGTTTTCGCTTGTCAGCACGCGCCTACCACCGGGTTCTGCGTGTCGCGCGCACCATCGCTGACCTAGCGGGTGTAGAAAACGTTTCTTCAGCCCACATCGCCGAAGCGCTCAGCTATCGCAGAAACAGCACAACTATGGTAAGACAAGCCGCAGAGTAACCCTAAACCCCCTATGGGCTTGGCTAATTTTGGCAGGAGCATTCAGTATGGACTTGGGCCATTTTTCTATTCATCTTTCAGTGAAAGACATAAAAGCCTCTCGGGCTTTTTATGAAACACTCGGCTTTAAAGTGGTGGACGGTACTGCGAAAAACCGCTGGTTGATGATGCAAAATGGCGACAGTAAAATCGGCCTGTTTGAGGGCCTGTTCGACGGCAATATGTTAACCTTTAACCCAAAGGATGTGCGAACAGTTCAGGCGGCTCTGAAAGACAAGGGGTACAGGCTTGAAAAAGAGGCCGAAGACGGTGTTGGCGCGGCCCACGCAGCGGTAGCTGATCCAGACGGAAATATTTTGCTGCTGGATCAATATTAGGCCGGTGCGGGGATGGCAGGCTGGTTAATCGGGCATCACGCGGGTTTCATTTTATATTTGAGGGGCTTTTTATGGGTCGTCTTGCATACAGCATTACGGGTTTTGTGGCGCTTAGCCATATATGCTTTCTGGTGCTTGAAATGTTCTTTTGGGCCACCCCAACGGGCCACCGGATCTTTAATATAACGCCTGAATTTGCCGCAGCCTCGGCCACGCTTGCTGCAAATCAAGGGCTTTATAATGGCTTTTTGGCCGCGGGGCTGATTTGGGGGCTGGCCTCAAAGCGGACAGACGTGAAAATATTTTTTCTGTCGTGCATTTTGCTGGCTGGTTTATACGGCGGATTTACAGCGTCTGTGTCGATATTATTTATGCAAGCCCTCCCAGCGTTTATTGCGCTTTTGCTTGTGGTGAAGACAGCAAAAGCTGAAGGGGAATAAGGCTTATTTAAGGGAAGGGTGGCTATTGGGACACCCGCGAGGCGTGTAGATATAATGCGAAGACCTTATGCAATAACCTACTGTGTAACGCGAATTTCCGTTTCTTCTTCAAAGCGGGTAACCGTGCCGTCTTGATGTTGCCTAATCACCATCAAATGCCCCCTCCAGGTCCCGGTCATAAACCCGCCTTTTGGCCGAAATAAACGGTTGGCATACCATTGGCTTTGACGGTTTTCTTTAACGGTAAAACTCCGCTCGGTAGCCTCTACGCCGTCAGGTCTGATAATGTGAAACAGCCAGCGATCGCCAGCTAGAACATTCCATGCGCGCCCTGTTATAACCAGTGCTGGGGCATTTTTGGGAATTGTGACCACAGGCTTTGCCCACCGGGTTTGCCGCGTTAAGGGTTTTGTAGAAAAAACAAGGGGCATTAGGTCCATGTCTGTATAGGGCGGCGTATCCTTCCAAAGCGATCCTGCCGTGCCCGCACCGCAGCGGGCGTTTGTGCGTTTGCCGTCGAAGGGGTCTATGCGGCCCCCTTCTTTACGCAGTCCAAAGTGCAGGTGCGGATATTCAGTTAAGCCAGACAGGCCCACGCTTCCTATCTGCTCACCCGCTTTAACCGTGTCCCCCACCTTAACCGTCAGACTGCCCTTTTTCATGTGGCAATAGCTGGTTTGATAACCACCCTTATGGCTTAAAATGACCGCGTTACCGCAGCCTATTTTCTTTTTCTCAGCACTATTTTCTTTGGTGACCGGCGTGTCCTCGACCCCTTCCCTAAGGCGGAGAACCGTTCCCTCGAAAGCTGCGAGAACCGGAACACCGCGTTCCATCTGGCCATAATCTGTGATGACAAAATCTGTGCCTTTATGGGCATTTTGTGTGCGGCGCCCACACATATAATCAGCCTTGCCCTTGCCTTTCTTGCGGTCATTATACCGGGCGATCCAGCAGGTTTGCCCAAGGGAGCATTTGAGAGGAAATTCCAGTTGGACCTTGGGCGCAGACGGCTTTTGTGTTTGCGCCGCCACACGCGGACCCACCAATAAGGATGCAGCCAAAACAGGCGATAATAAAAAAGCCGCAAGGGTACGAGGGTACATTTAAACTGGTCCTTTTGTGATTTTCTCTGCACAGTAGCAAACGCAATCATGGCAGCAAGCAAATAATATATACAGCCCAAAGCTGCTTTAAAACCACCAAAAAGCATGAGGTGAAAGCGGGACTATATGATTTTAATCCCGGAAACAATGACGGTGTATGAGTTCTGGCTTTTGGCTGGTACCAGCTTTTTTACCTCGGCCTTAACGGCGGCTGTGGGTATTGGCGGCGGTGTGACACTGCTCGCGGTTGTCGCGCAAATATTGCCCGCAGCCGCCACGGTGCCGGTGCATGGTATTGTGCAATTGGGCTCAAATGTGGGCCGCGCGGGGTTAATGCGGTTTCATATTGACAAGAAATTGCTGGTTTATTTTATGGGCGGCAGCGCGGTGGGGGCGCTGGTTGGTGGCCAAATTGTGCTGAGCTTGCCAACCGATTTGTTGCAATTAACGCTGGGAGTATTTGTGCTGTATGCCACATGGGGGCCAAAGCCTCATCCCCGAGGAGCGTCTTTCAAGAGGGTTGCCTTTGGCGGCGCCTTGTCCACACTGCTGACAATGTTCGTCGGTGCAACTGGGCCGTTTGTGGCCGCGCTATTAAAGCCAATGCGCCTTTCTAAACATGGACAAGTTGCCAACATGTCAGCATGTATGGTGGTGCAACATGCCTTGAAAGGTCTGGTTTTTGGTTTGCTTGGGTTTTCTTTCACGCCCTATGTGCCGCTGATGATAGCGATGATTATGCTTGGGTTTGTCGGGACGTTGGTTGGTCGCGGCTTGCTAGAGACACTGAGCGAGGTTCATTTTCAAACGGGGCTTAATTGGGTGCTCACGCTTTTGGCGTTGCGGCTTTTGTGGAGCGCGGGCACCGAGATGTTTTAAGGCCCAATTTTATTTTGGGCGTTGGGCTTTTTCAACAAGGCCAGAAAGCCCTTCTCGGTGTGCCAATTCATGTGCAATGTCTGATAAAGACAGCCCGCGTGAGCGTAATAAGACCATCAGGTGAAACAGTAAATCGGCCCCTTCTTTAACCAGTTCAACATTATCGTCTGCGGCAACGGCCATTGCGGTTTCAACCGCCTCTTCGCCCACTTTCTGAGCGATTTTTTTATCGCCTTTTGTATATAGTTTGGCCACATAACTGCTGGCAGGGTCTGCGGACTTGCGCGCCTCAAGCAGAAGGTCAAGTTTTTGCAAAGTTTCTAGTGTGCTGGTCATCAGACAGCCTCCCGAACATCAATCCCATTTGCGGCCATATAGGCTTTGGCCGCGCTGATAGAATAGTCGCCAAAATGGAAAATACTGGCGGCCAACACGGCGGACGCATGGCCTTCTTTAACACCTGCAACCAAATGATCAAGCGTGCCAACACCGCCGGACGCGATCACAGGCACAGGCACAGCATCTGCTACTGCCCGTGTAAGTGTTAGGTCAAAGCCTTCACGGGTGCCGTCACGGTCCATACTGGTTAGTAGAATTTCACCAGCGCCAAGTCGCGCACAGTTTTTGGCATAGTCAACGGCGTCTAAGCCTGTGGCGGTGCGTCCACCGTGGGTGAAAACCTCCCACTTGTCTGGCCCAACTTTTTTAGCATCTACCGCCACAACAATGCATTGACTGCCAAATTTATTGGATAGGTCACTGATTAAAGCGGGGTTTTTCACCGCCGCCGTCATAAGAGAAGCTTTGTCAGCCCCCGCTAACAGCAATTTGCGCACATCTTCCTCTGTTCGCACACCGCCGCCCACAGTAAGCGGCATGAAACATTGCTCGGCGGTCCGGCTGACAACATCAAGTAAAATGTCCCGGCGTTCAGAGGAGGCTGTGATATCGAGAAATGTCAGTTCGTCTGCTCCAGCGGCATCATAAATGCGGGCTTGCTCAACCGGATCACCCGCATCAATCAGATCAACGAAATTTACACCTTTGACAACACGGCCGTCTTTAACGTCTAGGCAAGGGATGATACGTGATTTTAGCATGGTTTTCCCTCAGCCACTTTAAGGGCCTCGGACAAATCAAGCTGTTTGTCATAGATTGCGCGCCCTGTGATGACGCCTTCTAGGTTGCCTGCTGCCACAACGCGGTGGATGTCATCCAAGTCTTTGACGCCGCCGGACGCGATCACAGGGATTGAAACCGCATTTGCAAGGCCTGATGAGGCTTCGGCATTCACGCCCGCTAGGGTGCCGTCGCGCGCAATATCTGTGTGGATGATCGCGGCTACGCCCGCATCCTCAAATTTTTTCGCCAGTTCAGACACCTCTAGGGTGCTGACTTCGGCCCAGCCTTCGACCGCAACCATACCGTCTTTGGCATCAATACCAACGGCGATTTTACCGGGGAACTGGCGGCAGGCCTGTTTGACCAAGGCTGGGTCTTTCACTGCAAGTGTGCCGAGAATTAACCGGGACAAGCCGCGCTCTAGCCAGTGTTCCATCGTCCTTAAATCGCGGATGCCGCCGCCAAGCTGGGTTGGAACGTTGGTGGCTTTTAAAATAGCATCAACTGCATCGCCGTTTACGGGCGCACCAGCAAAGGCACCGTTCAGGTCTACCAAATGCAGCCATTTGCAGCCCGCTGAGACAAATTCCTGAGCTTGCGCTGCTGGGTTGTCGCTAAAGATGGTCGCTTGGTCCATCGCGCCCTTATAAAGCCGAACACAGTTGCCGTCTTTAAGATCAATCGCAGGGTAGAGAGTAATCATGGTCGCCACTCCAAAAAGGCACGCAAGAATTTTTGGCCAACATTTTGGCTTTTTTCGGGATGAAATTGGGTGCCGATAATATTGTCCTGCCCAACTATGGCCGTTATAGCGCCGCCGTACTCGGTGGTGGCTAAAAGCGCATCCGCTGTGGACAGTTCCATCTGGAAGCTATGGACAAAATAGGCATGGTCGCCGGGCGAGATCACCTTTGCGACCGGATGGGACTTCCCTGTATCTGTAAGTGAGATGTCATTCCAACCCATGTGGGGAATTTTCAAGCGTTTATCGCTGGGTTTGATGGCTTTGATAGTGCCGTTGGTCCACCCCATACCTTTATGAACGCCAAATTCATGGCCTTGCTGAGCCAAAAGCTGCATGCCAACACAGATGCCAAGAAAGGGCGTCCCCTTGCGGCGCACGCTTTCCTGGAGCGCGTCTTTCATGCCGTCGATGGCCAGTAGGCCTTGGCGACAATCCGCAAAAGCCCCTACGCCGGGCAGCACGATGCGGTCACAAAGACGCACAGTGTCCGGGTCCGATGTCAGGAGAATATCTGTATTCAGGCCAGCCTCAGAGGCAGCCCGTGCGAGCGCCTTTTGTGCGCTGCGCAAATTGCCCGAGCCATAATCGATGATGGCAACGGTTTCGCTCATGAGTGTCTCCGATGCCTAGGGTTAGAGGCTGCCGCCAAGTGTGCCTTTGGTTGATGGCACCGTATCGGCTTTGCGGGCATCAATGGTGCAGGCGTCTCTTAGGGCGCGTGCCACCGCCTTGAAGCAGCTTTCAATAATATGGTGGCTGTTGGTGCCGTAGAGGTTTTCCACGTGCAAGGTTATGCCAGCCGCAAACGCAAAAGCACGGAAAAATTCTTCGAATAGCTCGGTATCCATATCGCCGATTTTTGCGCGAGGAAAATCTACGGTCCATATCAAAAAAGGCCGGCCTGAAATATCCAGCGCAGCGCGCGACAGGGTTTCATCCATTGGGATATAGGCGCTGGCATAGCGAGTGATGCCGCGCATGTCCCCAAGCGCTTTTTTCACAGCCGTGCCAACGGCAATGCCGCAGTCTTCGGTGGTGTGGTGGCCGTCGATGTGCAAGTCCCCTTTGCAGCGCAGCGTAAGATCCATCAGCGCGTGGCGTGATAGTTGCTCCAGCATATGATCCAGAAAACCAATGCCGGTATGAACATCATAGACACCTGTGCCGTCGATGTTCAGATCTACGGAAATTTCCGTTTCATTGGTGTTTCGTTCAATTGTCGCCGTGCGCATGCACTTGCTCCTGCTGATGGTCCATCAATTGTATCACAGCGCATAGATAGCGCGCATGACGCCTAGCTTTTAAGCATATTAACGCAGTTTCGCGAACAATTTCTTCTGTAATCTGCATTAAGCCCCTGTATTGTCCAGAGTAATGCCCAGAGTATTGTCTAGAGTATTATCCGGAGTATTGTTCAGAGATTAATTGTTCGGAGATTAATTGTGTTGGGCTTTAGGCCAAATGATCGCTGGGCCAGCTACGCTAAAGCACGGCTTCATCTTGCACCGCGGGAGTGTTCGTCCTATATGCAAGCTCTGTGATTGTGCATACAAAGAAATTGTACAAACGAAGGGATACCTCTCCTTTGATAATGTTAAGGACCACGCCGTTATGACCCAGTTCACACATGAACTTCCCACATGGCATGCCACCACAATTTGCTCCGTCAGGAAAGGCGGTAAAGTTGTGATCGCCGGGGACGGGCAGGTATCGGTTGGCGATACTGTGATGAAAGCCAACGCCAAGAAAGTCCGGCATTTGGGCGGCGGCAAGGTTATCGCGGGCTTTGCTGGTGCAACCGCCGATGCTTTCACCTTGTTTGAACGGCTTGAGGCTAAAATAGAGCGCCATCCCGGACAACTGGCCCGCGCCTGTGTGGAATTGGCTAAAGACTGGCGAACAGATAAATATTTGCGCCAATTGCAGGCAATGATGATTGTTGTTGACCGGGAAACCAGCTTGGTTGTGACCGGTAACGGCGATGTTTTAGAGCCAGAACACGGTGTGGTGGCGATTGGATCTGGTGGCAATTATGCGCTCTCTGCGGCACGGGCCCTGTATGATCTGGATATGGACGCGGAAGAAATTGCGCGTCGGGCGATGAAAATAGCAGGCGAGATTTGTGTTTATACCAATGATAATGTCACCCTAGAGACAATGGATGTAGATACAAAAACCGCTTCCTCCGAGACAGACACTCCCTCTAAGACAACCAAATAGTCAGGAATTTTTATGACCAGCTTTTCCCCTCGCGAGATTGTCTGTGAGCTTGATCGTTTTATCATTGGCCAGCAGGACGCCAAAAAAGCGGTCGCGATTGCCCTTAGGAACCGGTGGCGGCGACAGCAGCTTGAAGAAGACTTGCGCGAAGAGGTTTTGCCTAAAAATATTTTGATGGTTGGTCCAACCGGGGTTGGGAAAACCGAAATATCCCGCCGCCTTGCCAAGCTGGCGCAAGCACCCTTTATCAAGGTTGAGGCCACTAAATTTACCGAAGTTGGGTATGTA
>WFTS01000039.1 GCA_015485385.1 Kordiimonadales bacterium
ACCCAATCCTCTGTCACAAACCTGTGGCCGTTTAGCATGCCCCTATTTAGCATCAATTGCCCCATGCGCGCCCAGTCCCGCGCAGACGCCAGCATAAAGCTGCTACCAAGGAAAACGCCAGACGGATCTACCTCCAAAACAGTGTTGCGCATCCCCATCGGGCGCAGAAATTCACTGTGTAAATTCTCTAAACTGGCGTCCAATGTGCCGCCTGCGGTGTCATAGATTAGCTTGGACAGCAAAAGCGACGTGCCTGACGAATAATCCCAATGTGTGCCGGGCGTATGACGCACAACTGCTTTTTGGCCCACATCCGCCGCGCTGTGGGCGGTAAACAACATGGCTGTGACTGCCTCGCCGGGGTCGTAAATCTCAGAGAGATCAAGGCCAGATGTCATATGCAGCATATCATCCAGCGCAATATCCGCGCGCTTATCCTGCGCCCACGCTGCGAACACTGGCTTTTTAGCGGGGTCAATCAGACCACGCATTTCCATATTGCCAAGCATCAAAGCGTTGAAGCTTTTTGTCATCGACCAGCCAAGTAATTTACTGTCAACGCTAAAGCCCTCGCCGTAAGCCTCGGCGATCACCTGCCCGTCCTTTACCACAAGAAGCGCCCTCGTTTGCAGCCCCTGCGCAGTATCGCGCGCCAGAATAGTATCCAGCATATTTTGCACGCGCATATTTTTTGCGGGCACACTGTCCCCTTGCGGCCATAGCGCACTAGAGGCCGCCGCACTGGGCGGAATTTTCGCACGGTCAAGCGCCCGGGTATCGCCAACATCCAAGGCACAGCCAAGGCCCTCGCGGTATGTGGCGCTGCTGGTGCGCATCCCAAAAAGGTCAGCTTCCACTCGGCGGGCATTGTCATCATAGTGAATGTCAACCTGCTCCAAAAGCGGGGTATAGCTGATGAGGTCTTGAAAATTTTGCTTGGGATCAATGCCGCTTACATAGCGGGCAGAGCATGTCAGCATGGCGCCAATACCTGTTAAAACTCCCGGAGCATTTGCGATATAAGTCGGCGTATAGGGTGACGCATAAGACGCAACCGCCAAAATTCCAACGGCCCCAAGTGTGATTTTCAATCCTAAACGCATAGTCTCCCCTTCATGCTATTGGTGTCTCAAATATAGCTGATAGCTGTAAATGTTAGGCGCTCACCCTAGCGTCTTTATGGGATCAGGCAAACCAATTTGCTCTCACCCAAAAAAGCGACTAAAATACAAGCAACAGCTTTACATGCCGCCACAGTTTACATAGTGTCAATCATATGTAGAACACTTGGGGGAAGATGCTCGAACAAATGCCTTTTTAGGCACACATAACCAGCACACCCCATTTGTCATTGAGTAACCGATAGAGACAGCAAGGCGCAAAAAAATGCGCCACTAGGGAAAGGTACTTTGATGAAACGATTTAATTTTTTAAACCCCACGACAGCAACAGCCAAGCCTAAGCGCACTGCAAGCACACGCACTTTTATGCTGGTGTCATTGGTGTCACTGGTGTCAGTGCCTGCAATGGCACCTTTGGCTTGGGCGGCAGAGACAGCAGGTGCGGCCGTCTTTAGTCCCGATGAAATGACCGGTGAGGACAGCATCATCCCCGCAGCTTTTCGAGGCGACACATGGAATTCTGACCTCACGATCTTGTATCAAGATTTGGACGAGGTCTTGCGGCAATCCGTTCTGGTAACAGGGCGGTCAAATCGCGCGCGCGTCCCCAAAGCACGCCCTGCGGCAGGGTCACATATTGTACGCGGCACCAAGGGGCGTTCAGCAATGGAAGGCAACCGTGTGTTGTTCCCCGCTTTGCACAACCAGAAAAACCTGGCCCTTCTATCCGCGATTAGAAAAGATCTAGAATCCGTTCCCGACCAACTGCCCTTACGGCTTTTGAAAAAGGAAGAACAACTGGCCTATTGGCTAAACCTTTATAATGTCACACTGCTAGAGCAGATCGCGCTCATTTATCCAAAATCGCGTCTAAAAGGTGAGTTCCGAGGCAAAAATTCCCTATGGGACAAAAAGCTGCTGAGAGTTGCAGGCATAGACCTTTCATTGAATGATATTCAACACCGCATCATCATCCCAAAGTTTAAAAATCCCTTAGTGATGTACGGCATGTTTCAGGGATTTGTCGGCGGGCCTAACATTAGAAACGAGGCCTATACAGGCGAAAAAGTTTATGACCAGTTGAAAGAAAACGCGCGGGAATTTGTCAATAGCAACCGCGGCATGTTTATGCGGGAACGTCATTTGCGGGTATCGCACCTGTACCGGGTGAACGAGGCACTGTTTCCAAACTGGGAACGTGATCTCAAAAAGCACCTGATGCATTTTGCCAATCGCAACTACCGGGACCGGGTGCGAAAATCAGCCCGCATTGCCCCGCAGACAACCGATTATAATATCGCAGACATTTATAATGGCTCGGCTGGACGTAGTTCCGCTTATAGCACCAATCCGGCGGCTTTCTTGGGGGCATTTGAAGCCGTTGGCTATGGCAGTCAGGCCTCTGGCGATGGTGGAAACGGAAATTCAGCCGTTTCTGGTGCTTTCGCAGGATCTGATGGCGGGGCAAATGCAGGCATCTTCACACCTCAGATGACTGGAGCCAGCCGTGAAGGCGGGCGTTTCCCAAGCCATGTGATGCAATATCTGATGCGCATCAAGGCGCGCAATGATGCAAAAGAAGGCGAAGTCACGATCGAGGAGCTGGACCGGGCCCCGTCCACTGCCAAGGATGACAAGCCCGAAAGCCAACAGCACAGCACGGAAACTCTGCGCTAACACCTTGCTTTTGGCTCAGACTACCGCAACAAGGCTTATGCTGAAGTTGGTGTTTTGCCTTAAAAAACGGCGTATCAGGGTTTCCCCTTGGTGCGCCGCACGTATGACGCCGCACGTCGTAGAATGGCGTATAAGATAAAATCAAAGAGCACGCGCCAATTTTACCACACGCGCCCATGCGGCCAACACATCCGCTTCGCTACATTTGCTTTGGCCGATCTGAAACCTGATCACTGGCCGGCCTGCCACCAAGGTGCGCGTGAGATAGGTATAACCATCATCATTGATACCCTCTAATAGCTTGTCAGACAGGATATCCAAAGCCGCATCATCAAGCCCCTTGGGTGTAAAGCGGAATGTCAGCAACGATAGGTTCGGACCCGTAACAATTTCAAAATCTGGCTCGGACCGTATAATCTGCGCCAATTTCTCAGCCCATGCCACATGGTTCCGTATCACTGCACGCAGGCCATCCACACCATAAAAGCGCACGGTGAACCACAGCTTCAAGGCCCGCATACGCCGCCCAAGCTGGATGCCCCAATCCCGGTAATTTGTCACGTCTGATCCTTCACGGGTCTCAAGATACGCTGGCAGGATCGTCAGAGTGCGCACAAGCGTGTCATGATCACTGACAAAATGCGCGCTACAATCAAACTGCACGCCCATCCATTTGTGGGGGTTAAAGACAAAGCTGTCTGCGCCCTCAATGCCGTTGAGCATAGGGCGAAATTCGGGGCAGATCATCGCGCTGCCTGCCCACGCCGCATCCACATGGAAATAAGCCTCATTCGCGCGCGCAATAATGCCAATGGCCTGCAATGGATCAACGGCTCCAACGCTGGTGGACCCCACCGTCGCCATCACCATCGCCGGGATAATGCCTGCGGCTCGGTCAGCCGCCATCATATCCGCCAGCGCTTTTGGCTGCATGGCATGATCAGTGTCCACCGGCACTAACCGCACCGCCGCTTTACCAAGCCCGGCCATCTTCACCGCCTTCTCGAGCGATGAATGCGCCTCAGCCGACGTATAATAAGCCAGCTTGGGTGCGTCCCCCAACCCAGTTTCATTGGATTGCCAGCCGGTTGCGCGCTCGCGTGCAGCCAACACAGCACAAAAGGTCGCCGAGGAGGCGGTATCTTGGATCACACCCGACCATGCGCGCGGCAGCACCAGCATGCCTTTGAGCCAGTTGATCATCTGTTCTTCAAGTTCAGTTGCCGCCGGGCTGGTTTCCCACAGCATACCGTTCACGCCAAGTGCATTGACCAGCATTTCAGCCAATATGGAGGGCGGGGTGACATTGGCCGGGAAATAAGCGAAAAAGCGCGGATGCTGCCAGTGGGTAATGCCGGGCATGATGATCTGCTGGAAATCCTGCATCATACAGTCGAACGGCTCCCCGTGCTCAGGCGCACTAGCAGGCAACTGCGCGCGCACCTCACCGGGCTTCACTTGCGCCCGAACAGGGTAATCCTTCACCCCGTCCATATAATCCGCGATCCAGTCAACCAGTTGGTGACCATGTTTTCTGAATTCGTCACTGTTCACAATTCACTCGCTTTGCTCGTTATCTATAGCTGCACCGGCCCGCGCCCCCACCCGACCACCCAATAAGTATGCTCCCGTGGGTGGTCGGGTGGGGGCGCGGGCCGGTGCAGGTTTCGCCGAAGGCGACGAAGAAAACCCCAAACCCTAGCTTTTTGAGGTTCCACTCTGTATAAGCCGCGCTTATGAACAAAGTGAACACAAAAGATATATCGTCCAAAGTTGGTTTTATCTCGCTTGGCTGCCCGAAGGCGCTGGTGGATAGCGAACGTATTCTCACCAAGCTGCGCGCTGAGGGCTATGAGATCACGCCTGAATATGCCGGTGCAGACGTGGTGATCGTTAATACCTGCGGCTTTATCGATAGCGCGAAGGAAGAAAGCTTCGGCGCTATCAAAGAAGCGCTGTCGGAAAACGGCAAAGTAATTGTTACCGGCTGCCTCGGTGTGGACGAAGGCGCAGTGCGCGAAGTGGTGCCCGGCGTTTTGGCTGTCACCGGCCCGCAGCAGTATGAGCATGTGGTGACCGAGGTTCATAAAGCCGCACCCCAACCGCATGATCCCTTTATGCATCTGGTACCCGAAGCCGGGCTGAAACTGACCCCGCGCCACTATAGTTACCTGAAAATTTCTGAGGGCTGTAACCACCGGTGTAAGTTCTGCATCATCCCATCCCTGCGCGGCGATCTGAGCTCACGGCCCATTCGTGCGGTACTGCGCGAAGCCGAAAAACTGGTGGAAGCCGGCACGCAAGAGCTGCTCATTATCAGCCAAGATACCTCCGCCTACGGGCTTGACCGCAAACACGCGACCGAGGTGTGGAAAGACAGAGACATCCGCGCGCATATGACCGATCTTGCATCAGCGCTTGGTGACATGGGTGTGTGGGTGCGGCTGCACTATGTTTACCCCTACCCCCATGTAGACGACATCATGCCCTTGATGGCGACAGGCAAAATCCTGCCCTATCTGGATATCCCGTTCCAGCACGCCAGCCCTAAAATCCTGAAGGCGATGAAACGCCCGGCGAATGACGCTAAGGTGCTAGAGCGCATCCGAAACTGGCGCACTATTGTGCCAGACCTGGTGATCCGCTCGACCTTCATTGTTGGCTTTCCCGGCGAAACCGAAGAAGATTTCCAGTATCTGCTCAACTGGCTTGAGGAAGCCCAGCTTGATAGGGTTGGGGCATTCAAATATGAACCCGTTGACGGCGCGGCGGCAAACGAACTGCCAGACCATGTTGCCCCCGACGTGCAGCAGGACCGCTGGGAACGCTTCATGGCTGCCAGCCAGCGCATTTCTGCGGGCAAACTGAAAAAGCGCGTTGGCATGGAAATGGCTGTTTTGATCGACAGCGTTGATGAGGACGGCGCCATTGGCCGCACCTACGCTGATGCGCCCGATATTGACGGCAAGGTTTATCTTGAAGGCGCTACAGAATATGCACCCGGTGATATGGTCATGGCTTATATCCATAAAAGCGATGACTATGACCTTTACGGGTATGTCGTGATCGAAGACGAAGACGACGATTGGGACTGGTAAGCCTCTAGATTTTTCGGTCAAGATGGGCCTTTTCGGTAAAGACGTGCTTTCTCGGTCAAGACGGATCACTCAGGCTTAAAACGCCGTCTGCCTATCCATAAACAGACCTGCCTACTCACAATTAGAATGAGGGGCGCCAGCGCTAACAAGCGAAAACCGGCGCAACAACCGCTAACCACCGCTAACCCTTGCTAAACTGCACGCCCCGCCGCCCCCACAGCGGCCTCTTTGGCTGCGGCGGCAATCTGGTCGGAGACAAGTGCACTGCCCACTGCCCTTGAAAGCGTCAGTCCTCCAATCAAGCTGGACAAAAATGCCCAAGCGCGCGCGGTACGCTCGTCAAGGGTGCCGCCTTCAAGGCCTTCCGCAATCAATGTTACAATATGCGCCATGCCATCCTCATAAATGGCTTGGATGTTATCACTGGCACGCACCACTTCGGGCGAAAGGCTTGTCATGGCGCAACCACCACCTAAATCTTCGCGGTGCGCCTGCCCCAAATAATAATCTGCAAATTTCCGCGCCCATGCTTGGCCGTGCGCTGTTCTAAACAGCGGGATCGCCGCGATAACTTCATCAAGCCCCGCCTTTAGCGCCGCCTCGAACGCACCGCCCTTCGAGCCAAAATGCGCGTAAAAAGCGCCAGACGTCACACCCGCTGATTTGGCGATACCGTCCACCCCGATACCGGCAAAGCCATTCTTGCGGAAACTTTGCCCTGCCGCCTCAAGCATACGTTGGTGGGTTAGCTGTTTTTTCGTTCGCATTTCAGCCATGCTCGCCTCCTTAATATAACGATCGTTATTTTTATATTGACAAATATATCGATCGTTATATATCCATATTTTATAGTGATCGTTATATTAAAACAACCGAGAGGAAAATCAATGCGTAAATATGGTTTAAAATCAACAGTGGCTGCAATCATGCTTGGCGCTTTGGGCCTGCACAGCCCGTCAGCAATAGCGCAAACACAGGAAAATAGCAGCTGTATGCCCATTGGCGGGGTAGCCATCCCAAACTTTTTCGCTGAAGGCGAAGGCAAGCCCATAATTATTTCCGCTGCACTAACAGGCAGTGTGCAGGTAGCGTCTGGTAAAATTCTGGCAACTCGGGAAATCAAAACCGGGCTGGAAATGGATATGGAACATTATTTTGGCCGCGATGATGGCGGCGCCATTCAAACCAAGGATACGTCCGAGCTAACCGCCGTACCGGGCAAACCGGGCCGCTTTATGATCGAGATCAACTATCACATTCAACCGGAAATGAGCCGAGGCACCCTCGCAGGCTACAAAGGCCAGTTCAAAAGCTACGGCCTTGTTGATCTGCGTGACCCCAATCATATGGTTGGCCTCGTACGCTACACCGGCGAAATTTGTAAATAATACACTGCGACCACAGCACTGGCGGTGGGGATTCTGTGCCACCCGCCAGTGCTCTGTCCGTCCACAGAAAAACACCCAAAGACGAAAGCCTTCAGAATGCCAACCCACAAACACAATACCCCGGCCAAGACACATATGCCGCAGACACGAATCCCGCAGACAAAAATGCCGCCGCCTGCCCTGCCTTCGCGTATTTTATATTCGATGATCCGCGTCACAGATTTAGACAGGTCCATCCACTTCTACCAAGAGGTTTTAGGCATGGGCGAACTGCGGCGTGAAACCTTCCCGGAGGGACGCTTCACCCTTGTGTTCATGGGCTACGAAGGCTCAGCGGGGTCGCAAGTTGAACTGACTTACAATTGGGATCAGCAAACATATAGCCACGGAACCGGCTACGGCCATATAGCGCTTGAGGTCGCGGATATTGACAAATCCTGCGCGCACATGGCTAGCAAGGGCGCAAAAATTCTGCGCCCGCCTGGGCCTATGAAGCTCGCCCCCACTGAAACCGGCGTGCGAGAGATCGTCGCTTTTATCCAAGACCCAGACGGCTACCGGATTGAACTTATCCAAGCATGACAAGACAGGCGGTCGCCCTCAGAACAAAGGCTGTCAAACCTCAAGACTAGAAGTTGTTGCCCTCAGCCCCTATATTCTTAAAAAAGCGCATGAAACGCGCACAGACGCGAGGAGACAGTCAGCGGTGATTATTACCAATATCGAAGCCATTCCGGGGCGAACAGTTACCCAAGAATTAGGGCTGGTGCATGGCTCAACCGTGCGCGGAAAACATATCGGCAAAGACATCGCCGCCTTCTTCAAGGGCATTGTTGGCGGTGAAATTAAAGGCTATTCTGAACTGTTAATGGAAGGCCGCGAAGAAGCGATCAGCCGCATGCAGATACAAGCCCAAAAAATCGGCGCTGACGCTGTGATAAATGTACGCATGAGCACCTCTAGCATCACCGGCGGTGCGGCGGAAATGATGGCCTACGGCACTGCGGTTAAACTAACAAAAACAGATGCCCTTTGATGGATAAAGATGCCTTTTGATGGATAAAATTGACCAAATTTTTGCCCGCTACCAAGCGTCGCTCGCCGCCTATCCCGAATGGGTGCAGGGGCTTTTGGGCGGC
Organism: Kordiimonadales bacterium; assembly: GCA_015485385.1. Lineage (GTDB taxonomy): Bacteria > Pseudomonadota > Alphaproteobacteria > Sphingomonadales > Kordiimonadaceae > Kordiimonas. The sequence goes on from WFTS01000039.1 coordinate 8,424, forward strand.
AGTACGGTTTCAGATTTTTTCATCAACAATAGCTTGCAAACGGCGGCGTTGGCTTTCCTTGGTTGGTCGCTTGCAACTTTTCTTGAACGCCGCCACAATAACCAAATGTCAAAGCGTGAAAAACTGCTGGCTGACATCAAAATCAGCACCCGAAAAACCGCACCAAAAAATGCTAAAGACGGCATTCTCATTTATGGGTCTGTTGTGGTGGCTCACGATTATTTCCGCACATTTTTTATCATGTTTCGGAAGCTGATCGGCGGCAATATAAAAGCCTACGAACGCCTTGTGGCGCGCGGTCGGCGCGAGGCCTATATCCGCATGCGCGAAGATGCCCGCCTGCGCGGGTTTGACCATGTGATAAATGTACGCTTTACGGGCAGCCATGTGGCCGGGCGCTTTCTGTCGGCCGTTGAAATGGTGGCCTACGGCACAGGGGTGAAATCCGGCCAACAATCACGACAGCCTTGAATTTCAAACTTGTGCGCTATATCTAAAGCTGTCGGCCAAACAATTGTGCTTGGGCGGCATTCATAGCTAGCACTCAGGGCAGGGTGAAATTCCTGACCGGCGGTATTCTTGAAACCTTACTTAGGCAACAAGACAGCCCGCGAGCGCCCACCACTGATTTGGTGGGGTCAGCAGATCCGGTGAGAGGCCGGGGCCGACGGTATAGTCCGGATGAGAGAGTGGAAGCAGCAAGGCTTTGCCGGGTTCGGCGACGCTGCGCTTTTGTGCCGGGCATTTTGCGCGCGGCATGTCCATATGCCCTGATTCCTGCTGTCTAAAACTTTGGAGACACACTGTGAATCAGACCGATAAAACAGCAAGAAATCTGGATATTTTTGGCGCGCCCGATCAGCGCGTTGAAGAAGCCGTCCGCACCCTTATGGCCGGTGGCGGCATCTTAGTGGTAGACGACGAGGACCGCGAAAACGAAGGCGATATGATCTTCATCGCCGAAACCCTAACCACAGACCAAATGGCCTTAATGGTGCGCGAAGGCACGGGCATTGTTTGCTTGCCGCTGCCAGAGGCCAAGCTTGCGGCGCTGGAATTACCGCAGATGGTCGCTGACAATACATCTTCAATGGGCACTGGTTTTACGGTATCAATCGAAGCCAAAAAGGGCGTTACCACTGGGGTTTCTGCGGCTGACCGTGTGACCACGATCAAAACCGCAATCGCAGATGACTGCACACCCTATGACCTAGCGCGGCCGGGGCATGTGTTCCCACTGCGCGCGCACAAGGGCGGGGTAGAAGCGAGGGGCGGCCATACCGAAGCGGCGATTGCCTTTGCAGAAATGGCGGGTTTCAAACCGGCGGCGGTCTTGTGCGAGCTTTGCAACAAAGACGGCACAATGGCGCGCTTGCCCGAGATTATCACCTTCGGCAAACATCATAATATGCCGGTGGTAACGATCGAAGATCTCATCGCTTACCGCGCTGGAAAAAAAGTAAAAGCCGCCTAAGAACAGCGCACTGACTGAGTGAAAATACAGTCTGGCGCCTTGAATTTTTGCACGGTCACATTAGACTTATTTATAAGGTCCTGCCCCTCTTTCAAATCCTTCAGGAGGCCCATAAATGAGCCAAGATCACCGCTATATTGTACCTGATTTAATGCGAAAGCATGCACAAAATCAACCCGACAAAGTCGCCCTTATCAGTGGCGGAGATGCGCTTACATACCACGACCTGAATATCAAAATGGACCAAATTTCCGCAGCGCTACAAGCCGCAGGTGTAAAGCCAACTGACTGTATCGCACTGTGCGGATTGAACAGTATTTCCTATATGCTGGTCTTCCTTGCGGCGCTTCGGGCGGGGGCAGTGCCTGCGCTGATAGCGCCGTCTGCAACCTCAGGGGCGATTGCCTCAATGGTCGGTGACAGCGGGGCTAAGATGTTGTTCTGCGATGATACATTGCAAGCCGATATTGCCCCCCTCTTGGCAGAAAAAATGCCAGTTATCTCGCTAACACCCAACGGGCTTGATCATTTCACAAAAGGCGCAAACCCAGAGCCAGCAAGCGTTACAATTGATCCCAATTGGGCTTTTAATATTATTTATTCGTCCGGGACAACTGGAACGCCCAAGGGAATTATACAAAGCCACGAAATGCGAAGTGGGCATATTGCGCGCGCGGGTGTTGGCTTTGGCTATAGTGAAAATTCGGTCACAATGGTGGCGACACCCCTTTATTCGAACACCACGCTGGTTAGCGCCATTCCGGCAATTGCGCTTGGCGGAACGCTGGTTTTATCGGGTAAATTTGACGCTGTGACATACTTGAGACAGGCAGAACGCTACGGTGCAACCCACACAATGCTGGTTCCAGTTCAGTATAAACGCCTCATGAGCTTAGAAAATTTTGGGGATTTTAATCTCTCCAGTTTTCAAGTGAAATTCTGCACAAGCGCCCCGTTTTCAGCCGATTTGAAGGCAGATATTCTTGCACGTTGGCCGGGCGGATTGGTGGAATTTTACGGCATGACCGAAGGCGGCGGCACCTGTATTTTGGTGGCGCACCAATATCCCGACAAACTCCATACTGTCGGCATGCCAGCGGAAGGCCATGATATCCGCCTAATCGATGATAGCGGCACAGAAGTCGGCCCCGGTAAAATGGGGGAAATTGTCGGCGCATCAGAAAGCATGATGGAGGGCTATAAAGACCAACCAGAGAAAACCCGCGAAGCCGAATGGTTCGACAAAACTGGAAAACGCTTTATCCGAACAGGTGATATTGGCATGTTTGATACAGACGGCTTCCTAATATTAATGGACCGCAAAAAAGATATGATCATCTCTGGCGGCTTTAATATCTACCCCAGTGACTTAGAATCTGAGCTGATAAAGCATAAAGATATCAAGGATGTAGCCGTTGTTGGCGTGCCGTCTGAAGCATGGGGCGAAACCCCGGTAGCCTTCGTGGTTTTAGCTGCCAATAGCCAGCTTTCAGCCGAGACGGTCAAAGCGTGGCTAGCAGACCGTGTCGGCAAAACCCAGCGCCTGCATGATGTGGTTTTCACGCATGAACTGCCGCGCAGCGCCATTGGAAAAATACTGAAGCGCACGCTGCGAGATCAGTATCAGGCGGTAAAAACCACAGAAGAAACCACAGAGGAAACCACAGGGTAAAATGCAGGGTAAAATGCAGGGTAAAATACAGGCTAAATCACGGGCTAAACCCTAATATATTACCCCCGCCAGCTTCCCGCGTTGTTGCACAAGACATAGCTGAGAAGCATTTGAAATGCCTATTTCTGGCCGTGTGCAAAAATGTGCAATCTGATGTGACAGGCCTTTCACCAAAACGCCTCGTGTGGATATGAAAATATTCATTTATTTCAGCATGTTACGGCATAGATTTAATGTGCCTGTCACATCTTTTATCTGTGCGTCACAGATTTCACACGCATTTTACCCTTCCAAAAGGGCTATTCGGAGCATTTAAAACAGCGCTTTTTTACAGGATTTTTACTGCTTAACCACCCAGCTTATAGGCACCGCCGCGCTTGATGGCGCGCTTGTAAGCCGGACGATTTTCCATGCGCTCAAGAT
>WFTS01000040.1 GCA_015485385.1 Kordiimonadales bacterium
GATATAAAGCGCCAAGACCGCACTAAGTGCTGTCACTGCGAAGGGGGCCAAAACCGCAGGAACCTGATCTTGCTGGGTAAAGCTATGCCCCATCCAGTAAAGCCCGGTTGAAAAGAAACCAAAGCCAGCCCACCAGCCGCGCCTAAAGGCCTCCCGACCATTTTTAGCGGCCGTTATCAACAGATAAAAAAGCGGAAATGCAACGAATAAAGCGGGGAAAAAATTGGTAGGCGCAAAGGCCCGCGACAATAAAATGCCAGCCAAAAAAGCAAAGGCCGGAACAGCGAAGCCCCCTTGCGCTTCAAGCCAGTTGAAAAACCGCACGACAAAGCGGCGCGGCATAAAATCATCTAAATTATGATCTGTCACTTGGCCTGTCGCTCCCTGCCGGCTGATAGATTCTAACTTTGCTAATACGGCGTGGGTCAGCGTCTACAACTTCAAACTTATAACCGCTTTGGTGGGGAATAATTTCGCCAATTTCAGGAACATACCCAGCAAGAGAGAAAACAAGCCCGCCCACTGTGTCTACGTCTTCATCTTGATCATCCGGCAGCAAATCAATGCCCAAAAGCTCTTCCAGATCAGCGATTTCCGCCCGCGCATCTGCATCATAACCGCCGTCAGCCAAGGCAATAATGTCAGGTGTGTCTATTTCATCGTGCTCATCATCGATTTCACCGATCACCTCTTCAACGATATCCTCCACGGTCACAAGCCCGTCTGTGCCGCCGTATTCATCCACAACAATCGCCATATGGGTGCGGCCTTGACGCATTTTCGCCATCAGGTCCACCACCTTCATCGCCGCAGGGACAAACAAAACCCGCCGCTGAATTTCCCCGATTTTAAAAGCGGATGTATTCGCCTTGTCAGCAACAACCTTCAAGACATCCTTCACATGAACCATGCCCTGCACATCGTCCAAAGTATCCCGGTAAACCGGCATGCGTGAATGAGCGGCTTGTGCGAAAACAGCGACCATTTCACCGAAGGAGACATCACAAGGCACCGCCACAATATCACCGCGCGGCACCATCACATCGTCAACTGTCAGGGCGCTGTAATCCAGCACATTGAAAAGCATTTCGCGCTCAGAAGCCCCTAGCGTTTCGCCCTCAAATTCTTCTTCATGCTCTTCAAGCGCTTCTTCCAAACTTTCGCGCAGACTTACTTCCGTCTGACGAAACCCAAACAGCGCTTTCACACTTGCCCAAAAGCCGCTAGGACGCACCGGCGCGCCTGTTTTTAAACCTCGGTTATCTGTCATATCTCATCCGCCTTATACGGATCCTTTATACCTAGCCCGGCGAGAATATCCCGCTCCAAAGCTTCCATTTCAAATGCATCTTTGTCGTTGATATGGTCATAGCCCAGCAAATGTAAAACCCCATGAACCACCAAATGAACCAAATGGGCGTGATTAGTTTTGCCTTGCTCGCTGGCCTCACGCGCCACAACGGCGTCTGCAATGATCAAATCCCCTAGCAAAACCGGCGGGCCGCCTTTTGCAGATAGCGTCAAGGCGCCCGGCAGATCATCCGGCTCTATACCTGGAAAAGACAAGACATTTGTGGGCTTATCTTTACCCCGATAATCCCGGTTTAACTGTTGGCTTTGCCCGTCTGCGACCAGTTCAACATATATTTCTACGGCGGGTAAAGGGCCGGTAAGACCATTTTCCAAAGCCGCGCAAACGGCGGCTTCAATTACACAAGGCCAATCAACATCCTCGCCGAGGCATGTTTTAGGCACGTCAATATCAAGAGTAAGACCAGCGGGCACACAAGGCGCTTGCTGGCCGGGCATACTGGCAGGATCATCAGCAGATATTACCATATTTTAACGCCCATCATCATCGCCGTAAGCATCAACAATACGGGCAACCAGTGGGTGACGCACCACATCGCGCTGGGTAAAGCGCGTAACGGCAATGCTGTCTACACCCCGTAAAATATCTAAGGCATGACGCAGTCCAGAGCGCGTGCCGCGCGGCAGATCAACCTGACTAGGATCGCCACAGATTACCATACGGCTGTTTTCTCCAAACCGGGTGAGGAACATTTTCATCTGCATCGAAGTGGTATTTTGCGCTTCGTCAAGAATGACAAACGCATCAGAAAGGGTACGCCCACGCATATAGGCCAAGGGGGCAATCTCTATCTGGCCCGAGGCAATGCGTTTTTCCACCTGTTCAGCGGGCATCATATCGTACAAAGCATCATATAGAGGGCGCATATAAGGATCGACCTTATCCTTCAAGTCGCCGGGCAAAAAACCTAGGCTTTCCCCTGCTTCGACCGCCGGGCGGGATAGGATCAACCGGTCCACTTCACCTGCAAGCATCCGCGACACAGCCATCGCAATGGCCAAATAAGTTTTACCCGTACCCGCTGGTCCAACACCAAAAACCATTAAGTTGTTTTTCAACTTTTCAACATAATCAGCCTGCCCCGGCGAACGCGGAACCACAACACGGTTACGGGTTGTGATCTTCAAATGCTCGGCTGTTTCGCCGTTTACCTTTGGTGTCGAAGTGCTTTTTCTGGCCGGTTTGACATCCCCCGTTAATAAGGTGCCTTCATTCATTCGCAGCACACCGTCCACATCCCCTAGATCAATTTCATGGCCTTTTTTCGCCAGATCATACAGATCGCCCAGAACCCGCTTTGCCATATTGGCGGCCTCTGCCCCGCCTTCAATGGCAACCCGATTGCCCCGATTGATCAAAACCACACCAAGCTTTTGTTCGATACGCGCCAAATTATGGTCATGTTGCCCAAATGTTATGGCGGCTAGGCGATTGTCTTCAAACTCCACAACCATACGGCGGTGTTCGTTTGCGCTTTCGCGATGGGGTGCGCTTTCGCGGGGCGGTGTGCTTTCGCGGGGGGGCGCACTTGAAATGCTTCTAGCGGTCATATGATACGGTGCTTGGCATATTGAACGGTTTTGGCTCCTGATATTTCTATCGATTTATGTTTCTATCGACATGGGCCAACGCCTTAAAAACCGGGGAAGCAGATATAATCCCAAAGTAAAGCGTTAAAGTCAGCGACTTTAAGCCGAGATAAGGACCCCTTTAAGGCTGCGCGGACCGGCTTCAACAATTTTGACCCGCACCAATTTACCCATATAACCATTGTATGCCTGATCCTTGCCCTCGTCCAGCGCATTATCTGCACCGCTTAGGTCAACATGAACCGCTTGCAAATAAGGGCTGCGGCCCAACAATTGGCCTTCAAGCTTGCCTTCGCGCTCTAGGAGGATGTCCATTTCCATACCCAAGGTGCTTTGGTTAAACTCCTGCTGTTGCTGATCAAGCAAAGCTTGCAAGCGCGTCAGGCGTTCAGATTTCACGTCTTCGGGCACTTGTTCTTCGATCACAGACGCCGGAGTGCCGGGGCGGGGGCTATATTTAAAGCTGTAAGCTTGAGCAAACTTCACTCGGCGCACTAGATCCAGCGTATCTTCGAAATCCTGATCGGTTTCGCCGGGAAAACCGACGATAAAATCGCTGGAAAGCGCCAAATCGGGACGGGCCGCGCGCAGGCGTTCAATCACTTGGAAATAGTCTTCACGGGTATGTTTGCGGTTCATGGCCTCTAGAATTGCGTCCGATCCTGATTGTACTGGCAGGTGCAGGTACGGCATGCAGGCGGCAATATCACGGTGGGCATTGATAAGATCATCATCCATATCGCGGGGGTGCGAGGTGGTATAGCGAATACGGCTAATGCCCTCAACGCCATCAATAGCGCGGATCAGTTCCCCCAAATTGGCTGTAGCATCCTGTGTGTTTTCGCCGTCTTTCGCCCCGTGATACGCATTAACATTTTGCCCCAAAAGCGTGATTTCCACCACGCCTTTGGCAGCCATACGTTCAGCTTCGGCCACCACATCTGCCACCGAGCGACTATATTCCGCACCTCGTGTATAAGGCACCACACAGAAAGCGCAGAATTTATCGCAGCCTTCTTGGATGGTTAGAAACTGGGCTGGACGGTCGAAATCAGATTCTGTTGGCAAGCTGTCAAATTTAGTATCAATAGGAAACTCGGTGTCCATCACCCGGCTTGAGGAGCGTCCTGCATCGCGCTGTGCCTGTGCTTCAGATAGCATATCTGGCAAGCGGTGGTAGGTTTGCGGTCCAAGAACCAGATCAACCGCAGGGGCGCGTTTCATCATTTCAGCGCCTTCGGCTTGCGCAACACAGCCCGCAACCGCGATAAACATATCTTTGCCCGTAGCGGCCTTTTCCATTTTGGTCAGTTTCAGCCGGCCAATTTCAGAATAGACCTTCTCAGCCGCTTTTTCGCGGATATGACACGTATTGAGGATAACCAGATCCGCATCCTCTGCAGAATCTGATACCTCATACCCCACAGGTTTCAAGACATTAGCCATCCGATTACTGTCATAGACATTCATCTGACAACCGTATGTTTTTATGAAAACTTTTTTACTCAAAGTGCTGCTCCTGCCCGGGCATAATCGGTTCAGATAGGGCCAGACTATCATAGTGAGGCCCTCAAAAAAGGTGCCGGAGACTACCACCGGGATTGCGAGAGTCAAGTCGCAGAGGCGCTGTCGTCAAAGCCAGAGGATTTTACCGGTTTTTTATGTTTAAACTGACGTATCCGCAGCGGCAGCAATCGGCTGGGCGATACGCGGACCCATACGCATTTCAAGCCGGTGTGCGCGCTCTAGCCCGGCGCTCACCTGTTCTTCACAGTAACGCGCCAAATCTTTACGGCATCCCGCAGCCTCAAGGGTGATCGGTTCATGAAATTCTATGGTCACAACAGTGCGCGCAAGGCCCAAAAATTGCCGTAAATGATCAAACAGTTCCACATCCCCAAGCCACGCCACTAAGGGCCGTTGACTGCGCAAAAGCGGCATGCCGTTCATTTCCGTATATGCAAGTGTTACCGGCTGAATTTGCAGTGTATGGTCGCTGGCCTCGTCGGCGCGCTCGGCCACGGAAAACAGTGAAGACTTAAATCTTTCAACCCGCACGCCGTCGGTTGACGTGCCCTCGGGAAACAAAATCAGGCTGTGACCTTCTTTGATGCGTGAGGTCAAACGATCGGCCTGACGCTTGGCATCGGTGCGGCGAGTTCTGTTGACAAAAATGGTTTTATGCAAATTGCACATGGTGCCCAAAAAGCCCCAGCTTGCCATTTCGGATTTGGCGATAAAACTGGCATTTTCCAACCGCCCTCCAAGAACTATAATATCCAGCCAACCAATATGATTACTGGCATATAAAACCGGACCACCGCGCCGGGGCGCGCCTTTTATCCGCACTTTCAGTCCAAGAATACGGCACATTGTCCGGTGCCAAAGCCCGGCACCAGACCACCAGCGACTGTGCGACATGCGGACCATAATGGCCTGCACACTAAAAACCGGAATCGAGACCAAAATAATACTGCTAACACGGATCAGGCCAAGCAGAGTCCAGCCTTCAACTTTAAAGTTGGACCGCAGCCCTCCGTATTCCTCTGCCGTTTTGTAATTTTCAGCCATGGTTTATCTGCCGGTTTACGGATCACATGCCGTGCCCTGCAAGGCGGTCAGCTTTTGTCACCGTTTTTTAATGGCACGCCGTATAATTCCATACGGTGATCCACCAAACGAAACCCCATTTCGCGTGCAATTTTTTCCTGCAAGGCTTCTATTTCTTCGCTGTGGAACTCAAGCACTTCTCCGGATTCCACATCGATCAAATGGTCATGATGTTCGTCCGTCACAGTTTCATAGCGTGACCTGCCATCACGGAAATCATGGCGTTCAAGGATGCCGGCATCTTCAAACAAGCGCACTGTGCGGTAAACGGTTGCTATGCTGATACCACTGTCGATCGCGGTAGATCGCCGGTAGACTTCTTCCACATCCGGGTGGTCTTCAGCACCAGAGAGTACTTTAGCAATAACCCGCCGTTGATCAGTCATCCTCATGCCTTTTTTTAGGCATAGATCTTCGATGGATGAGGGTAATTGGGTCATTATTGAATGCGCTCCCTACTGTTGGAAATATCCCAAATGTTTCACAAACGACGATGCCACAGCAGGCCAGTAAGGGCAAGAAGGATCGCCGCCCTTGACGGGAATGTCACAAAAACCACACATGGATGTCACAGACGGGCCTTAAGGGGCTTAAATATTGGGGAAAGACGGGACAGGACGAGGGCCGAAAATTATTTCTTGCGGCCCCTGCCCAACCCAATTTGCTTGGCCAAAACCCGGCGTTGGTCTGCGTAATTTGGAGCAACCATTGGATAATCCGCCGGCAAGCCCCAACGGTCACGATACTGATCTGGCGTTAGGTCATACTGCGACTTCAAATGGCGTTTCAGCATCTTCAGCTTTTTGCCGTCTTCAAGGCAGATAATATAATCTGGAGTGATGGATTTTTTAATCGGAACGGCAGGCTTTGGCTTTACTGCGCCGCGCGCTGATGCTCCGCTTAGGCCACACAGGGTTTGAAAAACACTTTCAATCAGAGCAGGCAAATCAGCCACCGCTACAATATTGTTGGCAACATGTGAGGCGACAATATCGGCCGTAAGTGCCAACAATTCATCCTTCATAAGCGCATTATGATGCATAGTGTCCCATCTACTTTGTACAAACGTAAAGCCAGCAAAGCCAAACCCCCATTTTTGCAAACGTTCCTGTATTACAGTACAAAGTTACAAATCTATTTTTTCAATCGAAGAGCCTTATGCCCCTGTTCCCTACAACAAGCCTCCCCAAAAAACAGCCTGATCTCGATTTAACGGGCACCAGTTGCCCAATGGCCTTTGTAAAAACCCGTATTTACCTAGACCAATGTATGGCCGAGCAAATCATCGAAATTTTGTATGAAAATACTGCCGCGAACGAGCCGCTGGTCCGATCAATAGAGGCGCTTGGGCATAAAATATTGCCACAAAACAGCGTACTAGAAACCCAAGAGACCGCCGCAATCAATATCCATACATCAGATCATCTTTACAAAAGCAGCATACAGTTAAAGCGAATTTTTGTGCAAGTAAAGAAGTAATAAAGGCAATCTTTTACAATTTTATCTAAAGAGTTGATTAATCAATCCTTAGAGAAAAAACATAAGCATCACAGCTTTTCCCATCTGTCATTTGGTAATAGGCGGAACGTTCTCCAATTTTCTCAAATCCAGTTGCACGATATAGCTGTATTGCTTTCCGATTATCTTCCCGGACCTCAAGAAAAAAACGGTTTATATTTTGTGATTTAAGATGGGATAATAGGTGCGCAAACATGGCCTTGGCCAAACCTTGCCCTTGCCTGTCAGGCTCGACTGCAATGGAAACCAGCTCCGCTTCATCCAAAACACACCGCACAAGAGCAAATCCAACAGGCGCCTGATCTTGAGAATAAACAAATCCTTCAAACCCAGGCGACGCGATCAAGTCTTCGAACGCGTCCCTTGTCCAAGGGCGACCGCCTTGTGACATGAACGCACGTTTGTGCAGCGCAGCCATCAGCTTAGTCGCACCCCTGTTGCCGCTTTTAACCAGCAGGACCTCAAGGGGCGGCTGGCTCATGTCTCAAGAATTTTTATAATGGGTTTTGCCTTTACGGCATCGGCAGCGCGCAGATAATATGGCTCTGGAGGAAAGTCATCCGGCAAAAGCGCCGGGGCTAGCCCTGCCAGCACACCGGGGTCAATACCATCCATTTCCCCAATTTCACGTCCCATAATAAGCGGCACACCGGAGCCGATTACATAACCCGAGCGCTCTTCGATCCGGTCGCAAGCGATATGGGCGTCTATATTTTCCGCCTCTGTTACCGGGACGGGTAAACCGCCAGTGCCGCGCCCTTCAAAGGCTTGATAATAAACCTGTCCGCCGCGCCCCTTGACCACCGCATGAACCGGCCCCCCTGTAAGTGGGGCCTGAGCTGCAAGGCAGACAAGCGACGAGACCCCAACACACGGCACTTGAAGCGCCAAAGCAAGGCCACGCGCCACCGACAGACCTATGCGCAAACCGGTAAAGGTGCCGGGCCCAGTGGTTACAGCGATGCGCATGATGTCCTCATACTCCGCCGCCGCAAGATCAAGCAATTCCTCGATCATCGGCAGCAAGCGCTCTGCATGGCCTCTCCCTAAATTTTCGCGCGCGCTATGAACCGTCCCGTCTGCAAGCAACAAAGCAGCGCTACAGTGGGTTTCAGCGGTATCAATAGCGAGAATGATCATAACGTGGCTTACAAATAGGGTTGCTTACAATATGGCTGCGGCATCATCAAAGGCGAGCCGTGGACTGCGCGGGAATATATCCTGATCTGTCCCATAACCCAGCGAGCAAATGAAGTTTGATTTCACCTTTGTGCCCGCGAAAAACTCAGCGTCAACCGCTGCGTTATCAAAACCGGACATAGGCCCACAATCCAACCCAAGGCTGCGCGCCGCCATCATCAGATATGCCCCCTGCAACGTCCCATTACGCATGGCTGTTACCTCAGCCACATCCGGGTCTGCAAACCAGTTTTGAGCGTCAAGATTATGCGGAAACAATTCAGGCAGCTTGCCAGCAAAATCTAGATCATTGGCAATGATTACCGTTACCGGCGCTTGCATCACCTTGATGTCATTGCCCTCCATTACCAACGGTTTTAGTCGGGCCTTGGCCGCTTTGCTTTTGATAAAATAAAAGCGGGCCGGACAGCAATTTGCGCTCGTGGGGGCCATTTTCAGCAAGTCATACAGAGTATGCAATTGCTCATCAGACACCGGCGTGTCCTGCCAAACATTTATTGTTCGCGCCTCTCTAAACAGTTGGTCAAGCGCCGCGTCACTAAGGGGCTGTGCCATTGCTATTCCTTTTCAAACAGTTTTCAGGTTCAAACGGCTTCAGGGTTCAAACAGCTTTAAAGCAGTGGAAAAATTTCTGCCCCGTCTTGCCAGTTTGCAGGAAACAAGGCAAGACTATGCTTAGTTTCAAGTATAAAATGCTAGGCACCTTATGCAAAGAGCACTGATCGCACTGGTTTTTCTTATAGGCCTTTATGCCGGAGCCCTGCCGTGGCTTCCCTCTGCCATTGCCGATAATTCTGCGGTCGTACTGCTGTATCACCGCTTCGGAGAAGACAAGTATCCAAGCACCAACATCCGCACAAGCCAGCTTGAAGATCAGATCAAACAATTGAAAACGGGTGGTTATCATTTTATGGGCCTGCGCGAGGCCGTTAACACCCTAAAAAACGATACCCCGTTTCCTGACCGCACTGTAATTTTAACCGTGGATGATGCGTATAAATCGCTGTTAACCGAAGGGTGGCCGCGCCTAAAAGCAGCGGGCATCCCGCTAACCTTGTTTGTTTCAACCGATGCGGTGGACGCTGGCAGCAGCAATTATATGTCGTGGGATGATGTGCGCACACTTCGGTCTGAAGGCGTTGAGATAGGGCATCATACAGCGTCTCATATGCATATGGTTGCGGCAGGGTTAGAGGCGGCTCTTAAAGATGTCCGGCGGGCAAGCACGCGTTTTGAAACCGAACTTGGGTCTGTACCGACAGTCTTTGCATATCCTTACGGCGAATATGATACTAGAATAGCAAACGCCATAAAAGCTGAAGGGTTTGAAGCCGCGTTTGCCCAATATAGTGGCCCCATCGCGCCGTGGCAAAACCAGTTTTTCCTACCGCGCTTTCCCGTAAACGAGCGTTACGGCAATCCAGAACGCTTCAAACTGATCACTCAAACTCTGGCCTTGCCGCTGGGTGACCTGATCCCGACCGATCCTTTGTTAACAAGCGCCAACAATCCACCGCTGTTTGGTTTCACTGTCGAAGCCGAAATCAAAAGCCTGCGGGCACTGGCTTGTTATCCTAGCCATTTAGGTAAAGCGGCAACGCTGAATTTTATCGCGTCGCGCCGGGTTGAGGTACGGTTTGATAAACCCTTCCCCAAAGGCCGCAACCGAATAAATTGCACCATGCCAGCGGGAGGTGGGCGTTGGTATTGGCTCGGACAATTTTATTTATTGCCCGGCGGCCAGCTTGACTAACCATAAGTTTCTATAGGGGCGTCTAGTGCGGCGTCTGTTTACCGTTGACGCCTACACAGAGCATGAACGCCACTTCAATAAAGCTCGGTTGGAAAGGCTATATGTGTAGGTAATGTCCTGAAAGTGCCGAAGCGCAGAGCCATTCGTTTCCGTTGGCAGTTTATTCAACCGCCTGCACATCCACCACTTCAGGCACATAATATTTTAACAGATTTTCAATGCCGTGCTTCAGTGTGATCGTAGAGCTTGGGCAGCCCGCACACGCCCCTTGCATTTGCAAATACACCACGCCTTCCTTAAACCCCCGGTAAACAATATCGCCGCCGTCACCGGCAACCGCTGGGCGGACCTTTTCATCAAGCAGAGTTTTAATCTGCTCGATAATATCTGCGTCAGCTTCATCTTCCTCGACAGTGCTGTGTTCTGTGCCAGCAGACGCATTCAACACCGGCGAACCCGATGCGAAAAACTGCATCAAACCGGCAAGAACATTTGGCTTCAAATTGTCCCACTGCGTATCGTGGCTTTTTGTTATCGTGACAAAATCATGCCCTAAAAACACCCCGCCAACGCCCGAAAGCGCAAACATAGCTTGCGCCAGAGGGGATGCCTCTGCGCTGTCTGGGCCTGTGAAATTAGCCGTACCGGTCTCTAGGATCGTACGGCCCGGTAAAAATTTAAGCGTATCTGGGTTAGGCGTAACTTCGGTTTCAATAAACATGACCAAATCCTTCGTGATTTGACGCACATTTGGGGATTTAGAGAGCAAACGTCAAGTAAATATATCATGGGTGCGACGTTTCGCGCCCTAAAAAACACTTAGTTTCAAAGCTGAAACCACGCCGCTTAGACGCAACTTAAAATGCCCTAGCGTGAAAATTCGGTCACATCGGCCTTTAGTTCTGATAGGCAATTTTCCAGCGGTACACGCATACCCCTGACACGGCACAGTATCAAACTGCCTTGGATGCGTTCGATCGCATATGCGCCCCATGCGGCGGCGTCTGATCTGTCTGCACCGGCGCTGGATAAACCTTTCTCCAAGCCCTGCTGCCACACTGAAACCGTCTTATTGATCTGATCGCCAAACAGCGCTTGACCGCCTCCGAGCAGAAGACTGTTCATCAAACACATCGGCACCGCGCCAGAATAATAAAGGGCTGTGCCGTCCAAACTGGCAATCAAGCTGTCGCGCCTGGAAACCGCAGACCGCCCAGACATGAGAGGGGCCAACACCAAGCTTTGCAGCCGCACCCCCGACTGCCCCAAGACATGAGCAGCCATATCCTCTTTGCCCTTTGGGAAATGATGATACAGGCTGGCCTTCGACAACATCACAGCCTCCGCCAACATCTTTAGGCTAGCACCCTCATAACCACTATGGACAAATACGCCCATAAGACGGTCGCTAATCTCTGCTTTTGATAGCTTGGCGATGCGCGGCATGCTTGACCCTTTCCCCGTTTGGCGCCAAAATAGCTCCATAAGGTTATTTATAACCAAACGTTCGGTCAATTTAAAAAATATAGATTTTAAAAATTAATAGCTTGATCGCAACTTTGCCCCATTTACGCACCATGCTATGACCCACTGTAACAATGAAGATCAGCTAATATTGAAGGATCAGGCTTGAGCACAGCCAGAAAAAACAAAAGCGCCTCTAAAAATCCGCCCGGTCGCAAAGCTTCGAAGGCGAAGCCTGCGAGAGCGACAGCTGAAACGGTGGGAAAAGCAGGGAAGCCACCCATAAAAAACGCTGGGAGTGCGGGAAAAAATACTGGGAGTGCAGGAAAAAATGCTGGACGCACAAAACAAACCTCTGGGCGCACCAAAAAGAATGCTGAACTTGCTAAGCCTAAGCGCTCGCTGGTGCGGCGGTTCTTTTATTATGGCACCACAGCCAGCATTTGGGCCGTCATCTTAGGGTTGATCGCCATTGGTCTTTTGTCCTTGGATCTGCCAGATCTTGATAATCCCCCTCAACCAGGGGCTTCGGATACGGCTGTCATTGTCAAAGCGGCAAACGGCGCAACTATGGTGCGACGCGGCCCGTCTTACGGTGACTGGATCAGTTACAGTGAAACACCAGACACGCTTATCAAGGCGTTTTTAGCCGTTGAAGATAGGCGGTTTTTCGATCATTCCGGCATTGACATGAAAGGCCTCATGCGCGCTTTGGCAGCGAACGTCAAAGCTGGCGGGGTACGAGCCGGAGGAAGCACTCTGACCCAGCAATTGGCAAAAAACCTGTTCCTAACAAATCAGCGTACGCTCAAGCGCAAAGTACAAGAATTATTATTAGCCTTTTGGCTGGAACAGAAATTCACCAAACAGCAAATTCTTACACTCTATTTAAACCGGGTATATTTTGGCGGCGGGGCCTACGGTATTGATGCGGCTGCCCGTAAATATTTTGGCCATTCTGCCCGTACATTATCGGTTGCAGAGGCCGCCACAATTGCAGGGCTGGTGAAAGCCCCGTCACGCTATGCACCGCATATCAACCCCGAAGGATCATGGCGGCGCGCGCAAATTGTGCTTGGCGCCATGGTTAAAAATGATGCGATCACATCTGCTGCCGCCGCTAAAATAAAACAACAGCCCCCCAAACTTCGCACAAGTGCTGCCGGACGCGATGTGCGTTATTTCACCGACTGGGTAGAAGGCCGTGCTCGTAAGCTGGTGCCTCAGGCAGCGGGTAAAAGCTTGATTATCCATTCAACCATCGACCCCGGTATTCAGCGCGCTGCCGCAATGGCCATTGAACGTGGTCTGGCAGGAGAAGGCGCAAAACAAAGCGCAAGCCAAGGCGCTCTTGTTGCCATCGATCATGACGGCGCAGTCCGAGCAATGGTTGGTGGCCGTGACTATGCAAAAAGCCAATATAACCGAGCCGTACAAGCCGAACGTCAACCGGGGTCGGCTTTTAAACTATTCAGCTATCTAGCCGGGCTGGAAAGTGGGCTTAAAACCTATGACCGCTTTACGGATCAGAAGATCACTATCGACGGCTGGTCGCCTAAAAATTACAACGGAAAATATAACGGCGAGATGACCGCAAAAGAGGCTTTCGCCCGTTCAATCAATACTGTGGCCGTACAAATTGCGGAAAAAGCCGGGCGCAAGCGCGTCGCCGCTATGGCACGCAGGCTTGGGATCACAACGCCGGTGCAGCCGATCCCAAGTTTACCCTTAGGAACCGCCGAAGTAAGACTGATTGATCTAACCAGCGCCTATGCAGCTGTGGCAAACGGCGGACATTTGGCTCCTGCTTACGGTATCGTTGAAATCACCACACTGAGCGGCGAAGTTATCTACCGCCGCCGCCCCCGCGCGCCTGTGCCGGTTCTGGCTTATCCTGTGGTGAAAAATATCACCGATATGCTGAAATCTGTGGTTTTGTGGGGATCGGGTAGAAATGCTGAAATTGATCGCCCCGCTGCTGGAAAATCTGGCACGTCACAAGACAGCCGTGACGCTGTTTTCGCGGGCTTTACCAGCGATATGACCACAGCTGTTTGGGTCGGGAACGACGACGGCACACCTATGCGCTATGTTACTGGTGGCGGCTTGCCCGCACGCATTTGGGCAGACTTTATGTTAGAGGCTCATGTGGGCCAACCTGTGCGCCCCCTGTTGGCTGATGCGGGCATTTATGCCGCCGCCGCAGATGTGAAAGCCTCAGAGCAGGGCGTTCAAAAGACTCGGTTAAAATCAGGACAAAACAAGCCCGTGCCAAAGAAGAAAAAGAAGAAGAAAAGCTTTTTCAAACGGTTATTTGGCGGCAATTAATGTGATCGTTATAGCTAAAAGGCGGCGTGTCATTAGGCCGCAGGGCTGTTGTCTTCAGTGCTATAATCCCTTAATCCATAGCCATGAGCACAGTCATTCGGTACGCAGAAAATAACCCGGCCAAGGATGCTGGCCGAGCCGCAGCACTAGGTCGGCGCGCAGAAATCCGCACCTTTGTTGTGGATTTTTATAGTGCTATTCGTCAGCATGAAACGCTGGGGCCTATTTTTAACACAGCGGTTGAGGATTGGGATGCTCACTTTGAAACCCTAACCGATTTCTGGATGACCGTACTGCTGGGTGTGCCATCCTATAAGGGTAACCCGTTTGAGGCCCACCAACAGGTTAGCGGTATCCAAGACAGCCATTTTGATAGCTGGCTGATCGTTTTTAAAGAGAGCGCAAACCGTTCCCTAAACGAAGATCTCGCCGCTATCGCTATTGAAAAAGCTTCCCGGATTGCAGACAGTCTGCGCAGTGGCTTGTTTTTCCGCACCCGCTAACAGAGCCAGATGACTGAACCAGCCCTAAACCAGAAAGTCGCCCTAAGAGAGACCAGATAAAGAGAAAAGAGACCACCACGCTTGCTCTTAGAACCTTACTCTTAATATCAAGCGCGCCTCAGAGGTTAAGCGCGAAAGCCCAGTTAAAATTGTAGTTTAAACAAAGCGCTACCTTCGGTTTTTAACCAGCGCCTAAGGCTTTTATGATCGGGTACACATTTGGCAACTTCGGCCCAGAAATGTACTGAATGATTCATTTCAACCAGGTGTGCCACTTCATGTGCGGCTACATAGTCCATCACGGCGTACGGGGCCATCAACAAGCGCCAACTGAACCGCAGCCCCCCTTTTGATGAACAGCTGCCCCAACGGCTTTTCATGTCTCCGATGCTGATGTTTTCAAAGGTAACACCCAGCATTTCACTATGAACAGACGCGCGCTCAGTCAGAGTTTTCTTGGCTTGACGGCGCATCCAGTTTTCCAGCCGTTTGGCGGCCATGTCGGCGGGTCCACCCACGCATATTTCACCGTCATAGCGGTGTATAGTGCGCGGACCATCATCCATGAAAACAATCTGGTGATCTTTCCCCAAATAGGGCATCACCGCGCCGTGCCCGACGTGATGTATAGGCCCTAGTGCCGCGCGCTCACGCACAATCCAATCAACTTGCTTTTGAATGAATTTCTCAGCCGCGCGGCGTCCAACATGGCTGGGCAATGTAAGTTTGATATCCCCATTTGCGCGGTCGATGCGCAAGATCAGTCGTTTCGCCTGCGCATTATAGCGCAAGCGTACCGGCACAAGGTCGCCGTTCAGATCAACGCTGAAATGCTCCCCCAAACTGATGCTCCCCTTTGTTTGACCCGATTACTTTGTGATATCCGGTTGCTTTGTTGGATGCGATTGCACTGAAACCCGGCGCAGCCTATGCTGGCCACGTGACCAGATGGTCTTCAAATTCCCCGGCTTCGCGTTCATCAACACAGCGCCCGCGCACCGAAATGCCTGCTGTAAAAACCGTGTCTTTGCTGCCACTTACCAAGGGGTGCCAATCATGCAATTTTTTACCCTCATACAGAAGCCGGTATGCACACGTGCTGGGCATCCAAGGCAGCTTGTGCAACAAATCCGCGGACATCACCACGCAGTTCCCCACATAGCGTTGCCGTGTGAGATATTTTCCGCATTTTATGGTTTCCGGGTCCAAAAATCGGCAGGCAATATCTGTATGATGAATGTCACCTGTGTCTTCATCTTCAAGCTTATGCAAACAACATTTCCCGCAGCCATCGCACAGTTGTTCCCATTCCTGTGGGGTCATTTCCCCCAACGATTTATCTTCCCAAAAGGGCATCTGTCTTTCGCCTATTTAGCCGCGCTGGTCGATTTTTTATCAAGAGCCGGTTTTTTATCAAGAACCGATTTAAAAACGGTCGCAATATCCTGCGGCGTATCCTTGCCAGAAAAAATTCTATTATAAACCCCGTCCTGATCCATTACGAAAATAAAGGATTGATGATCCATCAAATAATCATCTGAACCGTCAATCGGCCGTTTTTTATAATAGACTTTATAGCGGTCTGTAACCGCTTTAATCTCGGCTGGTGTGCCAGTAAGCGCGATCAAGCTTGGGTGATAATCCAGCACATATTCTTTCAGCTCCGCAACCGTATCGCGCTCTGGATCAACGGTAATGAACAACGGCTGGATAGCGGATATATCGTACCCATCTTTTTCCAGCAGCTCCAGTGCAAGGGTGATTTTATGAAGCTCAATCCGACAAATATCCGGACAATAGCTATAGCCAAAATAAACCAGCATAAACTTGTCGCGAAAATCTGTATCAGAAACCCGCGTCCCCAAATGCGATGTCAGGGTAAAAGGCCCGCCCGGCCCGCTATTTTTATGAGGGACTGTTTGGTTGGCATATCTTAGGCCCGCCACGGCCAATAGTGCAAAAACCGCAACCCACGCGAAAAGCCGTACTGTTTTCATCCCATATCTCCAAAAATTGATCGCCAAATCACCCTATCAGCCCCTTTAGGGCTTGTGATCTTTGGGCACTTATAGAAATATGGGCGCCAGATGTCACGGCCCTTTGCCAAAGCAACTTCATCAAAGCAAAGCAATGTAGGCATATTTTATATCGGAGCACCCATGAAACCCTTCAATCCCCTAAGTGTTGTAGCCACCCTTTTTATGGTGATTACCCTAGCCCTGCCTGCGGAGGCCTCGCCTCAGCTTGATCTCTTGAAAGCTGTCGAAAAAGCGGACGTAGAGAAACTGGAAAAGCTTTTAGGCAAAGGGGTTTCCCCCAACACCCGTTTGGTAAGCAGTGGTGAGCCAGCCATAATTATCGCAGCCAACAAAGGCAGCCTGAAAATTGTGAAACTGCTGTTAGAAAATGGTGCGCGCCCCGATTATACGGAACGGTCACGCGGGGAAACAGCCTTGATGCGGCGCTCTGTGGCTGGTGATGTCAATATGATCAAGCTGCTGTTAGCGCACGGGGCTGATCCCAACCGGGCAGACATTGGCCAAGAAACGCCCCTGATGAAAGCTGTGAGGGGGCGCAAGTTTAAAGCGGCGCAACTGCTGTTAGAAGCAGGGGCCGATCCCAACGTGCAAGACTTAACCGGCAAAACTGCGCTTGAATATGCCAAGCAGCGGCGCAGCCGTCGATTTGTCCGCCTGCTGCAAGATGCTGGGGCCACCTATTAGCGGCCTTTCCAGCCATATTCTCTCCCTTGAGGGCGCTATGCTATGGCTCGGCCTTGCGGCGATAGCGCTGTTGACTGACTATCTTCTTCCCTTGTCGGCCACACGGAAAATTCCATCCCTAGATGTCTGGCTTGGACGCCTAGCACAAGGTATAATCCAAAAACTAGACCGCCCCTCACGCACATTAAGCGCCTTGCGTATGCGGGGGCTTATTGCTGTTGGTGTCTTATTGGCTCTGGCCTTTGCGCTTGGGCTACTGCTCAATTTTTTAATGATACTGCACACAACTGCGCTGGTTGCGGCGCTGGTGTTGATTATCCCGCTGTTTGGACAAAAACAAACGCTGCAAAATATGATCAAAGCTGGACAAGAGCTTGATCCTAAAACGTTAAAACCCAACGCGGATATACATCATATGGTGCGCGCTGCCGGGGCTAACGCCGTGTTAAATTTCACCACCAAACTTGTTGTACGCACCCTGTGGTGGGGTCTTGGCGGATTTGCGTTTCTGTTGCCGCAAATCCTGCTGGCAGCTTTTATGAACGCTGCTGAAAAACGGCGCTCCGGCCAGCCAGAGAGCCCCTTTTTTACAGGCTTTTCAATCCTTCACGAGCTTTCCGCAGCCCCCGCGGCAATTTTCGCGGCCGCCCTTGTCGCGCTGGCACATTTTTTCATCCCCCATACCAATTTAGGCGTCTTTAAAGCTTTTTACCCAAAGGAAACCGTGGGGCCAATCAGCCGTTACTACCCCTTAAATGTTATCGCCCACGGCCTCAATCTTGCGTTCGAGGCCGATATTAGTTCCGCCGCCAACAAGCAAAAAAAGTCTGATAGAGCCGTCCATTGGATTGGCCCCGCTGATGGTCGCGCCCAATGTAAGGCCTCAGACCTGAAGAAAATCTGGCTCCTCACGATCATCGCTTTTGCGCTCTATCTCATGATAGGTTTCATGGTATTTTCATTGTTTTTCTTGATTGCTAGCGCCGCCTAGGAAAGAGTGGCTGGCATGGGTAAAGATAAAGAGCTGATATTGATCGACCCCGCCTTATCGTATGGCGGCGGCGTACGCCTTGGCACACTGGTGCTCATTCGCTGGTTGGCGGTGGGTGGACAATTGGCGGCGCTCTTGATCGTTCATCAACTGCTGGGCTTTGATGTCCGGCTAGACCTAACACTGCCAACGGTATTGGTATCTGCCCTTTTAAATCTGTGGTTCTCCCTGCGCGCAGATACCAACGCCCGTCTAAACGAAACCCAGTCAGCAGCCCATCTTACGTTTGATCTGGCCCATTTAACCTTGCTGCTTTTTTTCACGGGCGGCCTTGCCAACCCGTTTTCTGTTCTAACCCTTGCACCGGCCAGCGTATCAGCCTCGATCCTTGGCAGCCGCAGCACCAAACTTTTGCTCGCCATCTCGCTTTCGCTTGTTACCGCTCTTGCCTTTACCCCGTTTCCCTTGCCGTGGGACGGCCCCCCGCCTGAAATCAACGGCCTGCTGCGTCTTAGCATCTGGATCAGCCTATGCTTTACCTTGATCTTCTTGACGCTTTATATGGCACGGATCGGACGTGAGGGCCGAGAACGAGAGCGCGCTCTAGCGGCCATGCAAGCGGCCCTTGAGGCAGAGCAACAGCTTGCAGCCTTGGGCACACTCGCCGCTGCGGCTGCGCACGAACTTAGCACACCGCTTGGCACTATTCTTTTGGTCTCAAAAGACCTGTTAGACACGTGGGACGGGGACAAACAAACCGCCGAAGACCTAGCTCTGATAGCGGAACAAACCACACGCTGCCGAGATATACTTGCACAGCTGCGCCAAAACCGCATCGCAGGGGATAGCGATCATTTCAGCCATATGAATGTCGAGGCAATACTGCGAGAGGCGGCAGGCCCCCACGAAAAACGGGGTATCACTATCCAGTATGCAACGTCGGGCGACAACCGTGTCAATATCCGCCGTACACCGGAATTGATCCATGCCTTTCGCAATATCACCGAAAATGCTGTTGGCTTTGCCCGGTCAAGCGTGACAATCACCGTTCAGTGGACAATAGATCACCTGATCATTAGCATAGAAGATGACGGCCCCGGATTTGATCCGCAGATCCTAAGGCGCTTGGGGGAGCCTTATGTCACAACCCGCCAACCAACGCCGGGCCAAGATGGCGGAATGGGACTTGGGTTGTTCATTGCTAAAACCCTTCTGGAGAGAAGCCGAGCCAGCCTTACGTTTTCTCAAGCCGCCTCAAAAGGCGCGCACATTGATATTTCATGGAAACGTACCCATTTGGATAGCGAAAAACTTGCAAAAACCAGCCACTGACACCCAACAGGAAAAAGGCCAAGACATGACACAATTTTCTGCACAGTCAGACGAAAAGAAACTTTTGATCGTTGAAGACGACAAGGCCTTTCGCACCCGCCTTGCGCTGAGTATGGAACGCAAAGGCTTTACGGTTTTTACGGCTGAAGGCGTTGAAGAAGGTGGTATCATAGCTGCTGATACTAATCCACAGTATGCCGTGCTTGATATGCGCCTAGAAGACGGTAACGGGCTTGACCTTGTGCCCACCTTGCGCCAGCTCCGCCCCGACATGCGGATTGTCATCCTGACGGGGTACGGCAATATTGCCAGTGCCGTGGCTGCCGTGAAGGCTGGTGCCGTAGACTATATGGCCAAACCTGCTGATCCGGATGAAATCGCCAATACCTTGTTGGCATTAAAGGGCAGCACTCCGCCACCGCCTGAAAACCCGATGTCCGCCGACCGGGTCAAGTGGGAACATATCCAACGGGTGTTTGAGCTATGTGACAGAAATGTTTCTGAAACCGCACGGCGTTTGAATATGCACCGGCGCACATTACAGCGCATTCTCGCCAAACGGTCGCCATTATAAACAGCTCTGATAAACAACCCTAAAAAATGGTGAAGTCTGTGACATTCATCTGTCGCAGGTAAGATTAGCGTGTAACCGGACTAATGGCGGTGCCCTGAAACAAATGAACCCCAAGCCTGTGCCCAAAATCCACCTGCTGCGCACTATTGCAGCCGCTTAGAATAACACGCGCAGTACCGATCTGTGTGATCCGCTGACGAAGCGCATCTTCTGTGGCTGTATCTAACCATTTGTCCATATTGGTGTCTGGCAGCTTTAATTTCACAAAATCAGCATCAAAATTTCTATAATCCAGCCACAGCAAAGCCCGGGGGTCTAGCCCGCCGATCATCACCCTGTATCCCAGTGTCTCCATTTTTTCCTGAACGCTGTGATACGCCCCGAAATTTGCCATCACATCTATAATGCCAAATTCAAGAATAATGGTGGAGCGCGGCTGCGCGCCTAAAGAGCGGTCAAAGCGATCAAATGCCGGGCTATCAAGCGCGGCTGCGGCACTGATATGAAGGCTAGAGGCAATGAAATTATCATTTTGCATATTAGGCGTGGCATAAAGAACCCGGCTTGCCAGCAAGTCTTTCAAATAGCCCTTCAGCCAACGATTTTGGCTGTAAACCTGCGAATCCATTAATTTATCGAAGATCACAGCTGTTGGGACAAACCTGTGCACCATCACCGGCTGCGGCTGTTGATCCCCAATGATAGCCATCACCTGTTGACGCCGTAGCATACTGCTAACATCGGCCCCCAACAGCGCTTTATTTAGGGCAACAATCAGTTCTGGATCCAATTCCCGTTGCTGAATTTCATAGCGAGGGGCTTCGATTGGAACCATGCGAATCGTTGATTTTTTGGCCTTCTTTTTCTTATCAGGCTTGGGCTTTAAATTGCTTTTCAACTCTGCTTCTTGCAGCGAAGTTGCCTGTGATATCAGCTCAGATGCTAGGGCTGATGGCGCTGTCTCTGTGGTTCCTTGGGCAATATCGTCTGCCAGCTGTTCAATATATTTTCGAAAGCCGGGATAATCTTCTTCAATCTCAAACCATGAAACAAAAAGATCGCTTTCTCCTTGAACCGGATCCAGCTTTTGTATCAGGGCCGAGTCGCGAAATTTGCGCCGAATATGATTCAAAAGCGGGTCTATCGATTCTACCCTTGCGTCCTTTACGATCAGCACAACATCATTGTTTGGCAAAGCAAACATGGTTGCCCCAAAATTCGTAATCAAGCTTCTAAGGGTTACAGCCACAAAGCGCCGATAATGTTCTTCGCGAAAATGTTTTTCTAAGCGCGACAGGTGCACATGAATGGCCCTTCGGCCTTGGGCATGCAGGCGCAGTTGCCGAACATAATCGACCATTTCATCAACGGATTTCATATCTTTTGACACTTAGCGCAACACCTTACTTGAAACTATCATTCTCAATATTTTAAACGATAGCTCTTAATTTTTTGGCTTCATCTCGCAGAATATTTTCTTCTTTTGTGCAACCACCAGCCCGTTTCATTGATCGAATAAACCGGCCGATAATGCAGTATCTTTGTATCAGACAACACCGCATCCACTTGGTTGTCGAGAATGAGATATTCATCCCCAACCCTGACAGCAAGCACCGCGTGAGCCGCACGCAAGTTTTCATCCTGCAAAACAACAATACGCATCGTATCTGCCGCTACGCCCAAGCGTTTCAGGGTAATATATTTGCTGATTGCATAGTCTTCACAGTCCCCGTCCCGAAGAAAAAATTCGTCTGGAGTTTCCCAATAATCTGGAATACCCCAATTGATTGGATCCAGAATATATGTGGTCCGATTCATAAAACGGTTCACGGCGCGAATAACTGTGTCCTTAGGCTTACCGCTTTGCTCGGCGATAAATTTATCCCATTCCGCGCGCCCACAAACAGCACGGCCTTGAACGCGGCATTTTTTGGCCCTGACTTCTGGGTCTATATCAAGGTCTTTCGCTGGCGTGCGAGGCAGATTTTGCCGTCGCCACATATCCGCCCATTTTGCAAAAGAGCGTTTGCCCCTAGACCTGATTTCCATGCTGGAAAAAAGCTTAATTTTCTTTGGAGCAACAACAGCTGCCACTTCAGGTGTGCTTTCAGGAGCGCTGTTGGAAGTCGACTTGCTTGTCGCCGCTTGTGCAGCCTCTAGGACGTCCAAGGGCCATACAAGCACTGTTGCCCCGAATAAAATATACAAGCCTTTTTTACGCAACATATTTCCTTGGTCAGATTTCAATTGAGCCTAAGCGAATATTGTACCAACATAAGAGGCAAACCTTAACGATCCAAGGTATCTTCTAACATATTTGCCCAAAAATCGGCAGATAGACGTAACAACAAGCCGCGCGGGCCACTAAAGGAAACCCTGATGCAAGACCATAACAGCCTAAGAAATGACACCTCAATATCTGGGTTCTCCTTTTTAAAGTTTGGCATTGGCGTGCTGGTTTTGGTGCTCATTGGCTTTTGGGGCATCATGCGGTTCGCCTCAGCACAGGCCGATCAAGATATCGAAGCTTGGCAAGCCCGCCTTGATTTAATAGGCCATAGCCGTGCGGCAGATGTGTCCACTTGGCTAAACCGACATCTGCTTGCCGTAGAGCAGCTTGCAGCAGACGCCTCCATCCAGCTTTATGCCTCTCAAGCCGCGTTTGGCGATGATCCCGAAACACTTTCAGCCCAGCGCGGATATATTTTTAATTTGCTCTCAGCAGAATCTGAGCGCTCCGGATTTCACGAACAACGCGCGATCGATAAAATAGCGGCAAATGTTAAACGCCCACAGCGAGCAGGTCTGGCTGTTATCAAGGGCGACGGCACTTTGATGGTGATGTCCCCCGGTATGCCGCCCCTGCGTGCGGATGATTGGGCTGCATCTTCGAGCAACAGCTTTATTACCCTCGGGCCGCCCTTGGGCGACAAAACCCCTTTGCTGCTGTTCGGGGCGCGCGTCACAGCGCCGTCCGAGGCTGGCGGCGACACCGCAGAGGATGTTTGGTTAATCGGCGCACGGCCTTTGGACGGCGATTTTTTGGAAACACTTGTTCAACCCGGCGACCAAAGCCTAACGGCTGAAACTTATATTGTTGTGCCCGGCACGAAGGGGGTTGTTACGCCAATCACACCACTGGCTGAAGGGGGGCGTATTGGTGTAGCTCGCCGTGACCCTGCCGCTGATTTTGCCGCAAACCAGCCGGGCGGGTTTGGCCGCTATAAAAACTATGCGGATACAGATGTCTTTGTTGTTGGCAAAGAATTAAGCGCCCCCGTAAATTGGATATTGGTCCGCAGTATCAGCAGCCAAGAGGCAATGGCTCCTATCATCGCCCGGCGCAATAGCTTGATTTTAACGCTTTCACTGGCGGCTTTGTTTGTTTTTGCAGCCTTAGTGCTTGTTTGGCGCCACGGTGTCTCTAGAAAACTTGAGCTATCCTACAAAGAACAGGCCACCCTGTCGCAGCAGAAAGAATCGCTCTACCGGTTTGTCCAATCGGTGTGTGATGGTCAGCAAAATGCCATCGCAGCCCTTGATACAGACATGATTGTCCATTTCACCAACCAGAAACTAGCGCGCATCACCGGCATTGGTTGCGCTGAATTGATGAACCGGCGTTTGGATACCGCTTTTTCTGGTGAACTGGCCGAAAAAATGCGGGCTGGGGTGAAGGCCGCTGCTGTTGGGACCGCGACACTGACCCGTATAAAATACGGTAAAGAAGATGAGGAAGCGACATATCAACTGGAAACCTTGCCCCTCAATGCTGGCGGCAATGTCCCTGCGCAAGCGCTTATGGTTATGCAGGATATTTCAGATCTGATCACCGCACAGGACCGGTCCGAATCGCTTTTCCGACAGCTTGTTGGCACACTGACTGAAATCATTGATGCCCGCGACCCATGGAGCAAGCATCACAGCGCGCGAGTTGCTGATGTAGCCGCCGCCATCGCACAAGAGCTTGGCTGGGACGAAAATGCCGTTGAAAGCATCACCATTGCGGGACAACTGGTAAACCTTGGTAAAATATTTGTTCCAATTGAAATATTGACCAAAGAAACCCCCCTTACAGATGCCGAGTTTAAGTTGGTTCATGACAGTATGCACAAAGGTGCGGCGCTTGTATCTGGTTTAGAATTCAAAGGGCCTGTTGCCGCAACGCTGGCACAAATGCATGAATGTTGGGATGGCTCAGGCCACCCTGAGGGCCTAGCGGGCGATGCAATCGAACCAGGGGCACGCATACTCGCCGTCGCAAACGCCTTTGTGGGCATGGTCTCCGCACGGGCGCACCGGGATGGGCTCGGCTTTGACAAAGCAGCAGATATTCTTCAAGCCGAAGCTGGCAAAAAATATGAACGGCGATCCATTGCCGCGCTGCAAAGTGTTTTGGAAAACAAAGGGGGCCGCAGCCGTTGGCATCACTATATGGACAAGCCTGAAGAAGCCTAGCAGGCTTCACTTTCAGGCACACGTTCAATAGGTCCAACTACCAGTTGGGATGATATTTACGAGATGTGCGCCATAACTAACCGTTATGACTAAGCGCTAGGACAAAGTGCTTCGACTAAGCACTATGATTCTTCTTGTACAATCGTGTGCAGCCGCAGCTTTAGGGCCTCACCCTGAGCCCCCCCATCGCCCGTAACCCTGTGTTCAAGCACAACCTCAAATGTGCGGACATGAGCCCCCAACACACGCAGACTGACAGGTTTTGTCGCCTCAATATTTTTCAAATACCCACACAAGGACGTGCCAACGGCTGTCATGAGGTCAAAGTTGAAACTAGCCCCCATGCCTTTGATATTGTGGGTCAAGTCATACAAACGGTTGATCATTTTATCCCCGCGCAGGGCCGGGGCCTGTAAGCCGGAAACAATGTGGCGAAGCTCCACCACTGCATCACTGGTCCATTCAACGAATTGTTCTACCAATTCATCATCATCTGAATAGGAAACATTGCTGTCGCCGTCAGTTTTCATATCCGCCCCAAAACGCTTGTATTCTTCTAACGCTAGCTGAGTTTAGCATAATAACAACCCAAATCATACGATTTGACCCAATAACGGCCCTAGAGTAATGGTTTTACTTGCATACGCACAGGTGATTTAGATACATCACTAAGAGATAACTTTAAAACGAGGGCCAAACTTGGGCCTCATACGGGACTAAGGAGCCTTAGGGTGAAAATTACGGAAATTACACGTCTGCAAGCATATCTTCAGGACAAGTTCGAAAATGATAGCATCAAGTTAATGCAGCGCCCCAATGCAACTGATTCTGTTGAGATGATGATTGGGGACGAATTTATCGGAGTTGCTTACCGCGATGAAGACGAAGGCGAATTATCATACTCGCTCAGCATTTGCGTGCTAGCGGAGGATCTGCCTCTCGACTAAACAGGATTAGGACCGGCATGTTATATTTACTCGCAATTCTAATTCCGCCGCTTGCTTTATTGTTAAGTGGCAAGCCAATTCAGGCGATTCTCAGCTTTTTGCTCTGGGTCGCAGCTTGGTTTGCCACGTTCCTCTTTGGGGCGGGCTTCATCATGTGGCTAATCTTAGCGGCCCATGCTGTTTTTGTCGTGCGTGACCGAAATCTAAGAAAGATGATAAAAGACGCCACCAACCAGCAAAAATAAGATGCCCTGAATAGGGTTAGATTCGCGGAGATTTTCGGTGCAGCAGGCGCAAGTGCAACAGCTTTTACAACAAGGGGGCAGCGCCTTTGGCCAAGGCAACCTGCAGCTGGCGGAAAAATGTTGCACTGCGGTTCTTGAGACATTCCCAAAAGAAGCAAACGCCCTTCATCTGCGCGCCCTGATTTACAAAAAATCTAACCGCCCACAAGAGGCCGCCCTTACTTTTCGTTCAGCACAAAAAGCAGCTCCAAACAATGCTGAAATAGCGAATAACTTTGGTAATTTATTGCGGGAAACCGGCGACAATGCAGGGGCTATCAACCAGTATGACAAAGCTATAGCCAGCAATTCAAAATTTGCAGAGCCCTGGTTCAACAAGGGGCTTACCCTTCAGTCAACAGGGAACCATAATGAAGCGCTGGTAGCATTTGAAAAGGCGGCAAAACTTAAACCAAACGATGCCCGATTTGGAAATGCCGCTGGATTATCCCTCAAAGAATTAGGCCGGCTAGACGAGGCGGTTGAAGCCTATAAGCAAACGCTTGAAATCAATCCGAACCATTATCGGGCGCTTCATAATTTAGGGACAACATTACGCTTACAAGACCGGCAAAGCGAGGCGCTCACTTATATCGAAAAGGCGATAAAACTAGAACCCCGCCTTGCCGAGCTTCGGTATAATTTAGCCAATAATTTATATGATCTGGGCCACCATGAGCAAGCCGACGAAGAATACCGCCGCGCTATTGCTTTAAAACCGGATTATCTGGACGCCCATGAGACCCTCAATCAAATGTATTGGGAGCACGGAAAACGCGACCTATTTGCCAAATCCTATACAGTTGGCATCAAGCAAGTGCCGATGTCCGCACCGCTTCGGGATGCCCATATCAAGGCTCTTGAATTGGCTGGGGATGTGGAAGGCGCAAATGAAGCACTTGATGCTGCGCTGGCTGATGTGGGGGCTGACGCAATCCTATTAAGGCGAAAAGCCCGCCTAGTTTCCGAGGTCGGCGATATGGACGCGGCCGTTCACTATTTTGAAAAAGCTGTTGAATCTGGCCCCGATAAAAAGCCAATCCGCATAGATTTTGCCCAAATTTTAATTCAACTCGGACGTTATGAGGATGCCCTTGCACACCTTGATGCCGCTGAAGCGCAGTCCCCGAATGACCAAGAAATGTGGGCTTTGCGTGGGCTTTGCTGGCGCCTTCTCGGTGATAAGCGCGAAAGTTGGCTTAACGACTATGACACATTTGTGCAACCTCGCCGCATCGAAACACCGCAAGGCTATGATAATATTGAAGAATTTCTGTCTGAACTTAGCAGAGCTGTGTGCGCCATGCATGTCACACAAGTCCGGCCATTAGAACAAACCCTGCGCGGCGGCACGCAGACCCCTGGTCGTTTGTTTTTTCGGCCAGTCCCCATCATTCAAACACTAAAGCAGCAGCTTGAAAAAGAAATCTCTGCCTATATTGCTGCCATGCCTGACGATAGTGACCACCCATTATTAAGCCGCAAACGGGCCAACTTTAAATTTACAGGCTCATGGTCGGTGCGGTTAAGCAAAGACGGCTTTCATGTCAATCACATCCACCCTGCGGGCTGGATCTCTAGTGCCTTTTATGTCGAAGTGCCGCCATGCCTATCTGAAACCGACTATAGCAAAGGCAACCAAGGATGGATCAAGTTTGGTGAGAGCGGCCTGTCTTTAGGGCCAGAGCGCGAAGTGATACGAAAACTGGTCAAGCCAGAACCGGGTATGCTTGCACTATTTCCATCCTATGTTTGGCATGGAACCATCCCTTTCAGTGATGATGCAACACGGATAACAACACCGTTCGACGTCGTACCGGACTGATTGACGACGTACCGGACTGACAAAAAAGATTGGGAAGGGCGCAACCACGCAGTGACGGAGGCATACCCCTATTTATACCGAAACCACCCCGTTATCGCATATCGGTGCCCGGCCGCATAATCCGCCACATAACTCACCGCATGATTTTGCGGTACTGTGAAAACATTCAAGGCATTAAAGCGCGGCAATAGGGCATCGGTTACGTCCCAATTTTGATTGTAAAATTGCAGCAACCCGCCCCAATCTGGGTCCCACTTTGGGGTGAAATTAAAAACAAAGGCTGCAACCCGGTATTCCTCGGTAACGTCGTCTGTATGAAATTTCAAAAATTGCCCCGGACCATATCGTGTGGCTTGTGCATCGCCTTTGATAATATCAGGCCGCCCCGTAAGCTTGCGAACAAAATCCAGTACCGTAGGCGAGTTGATGAAATCCAGAAATCGGTCCAGAGATGGCACTTGGCCCCAACCCTGCAAATAAGCGTCCAACATAGGGTAGCAATCATAAGAATATTGAAACCCGTTAGCGGCTTGCTCGTTAACTTGAACCAAAATCGCGTCACGTTGGTCTTTGCTCATTGCGGCCCAATCCTCGGCCCTATGAAACTTAGGGCCGCCGTCGCTGTAGGCAAAGCCCCACGGTATTTCTCTGGTTAAAACATTATAGAGGCGTTCGGCACTTTCCGGGGCTAAGATAGCCGGGATATGTAACCGTTTCTTCTCAGAATATGCCGCTGCAAGTGCAGAAATATCAAGGGCTGAGTTCAATTGAAAATCAGACATAAGCCTATGGTCCTATTTTGCCAACGCGTTGGGCTTTTATTTACCCTATGGCTACTGTAGAAAGAGCCTTATGAAAATGCCAGAAAATAGCCATCAAATTACATGTTATGTCCGTCGGTGCGGCACGGCCCTTCTTGCCATTGACGCTACAAAAAATTTGAAGCGGATCAGTAACACCACTTGTTTGATCGCTGTATGACCCTAGCAAGTCCACATACAGCCACTCTAGAGGCAGCCGAGGCCCATCACCGCAACGGGCGCCTTGAGGAAGCCCAAACACAGTATCACGCCATTTTAAAAATAGTGCCTGACAGTGCCGACGCGCACTATGGTTTGGGTACGGTTTTGGTCCAAAACGGCAAGATGGATCAAGCGCTTTCCCATTTAGAAAAAGCTGTGGCCTTAGACCCTAACGTGCCTGAATTTCTGTTTAATCTGGCTCTGGTCGAACAGCAATTGGGCCTAATTAGCCGTGCGGCGCAGTCTTTGGAAAAAGCAGGGGCCGCAGCCCAAAATGACTTATATTTTCTCATCCCGATTTGCAAAAAATTGGTCGAAATCCGCCAACCACACACAGCGTTGCATTATTTACAAGCAACCGGTTCTCATGACCCTAAAGTGATGTTTTTGATTGCCCGAGCAAGGGCGTTTTGCGGAGATTTAGAGCGCGCCCTTGACGATTTTAATCAGCTGATCCAGCGGTTTCCAAATGACATGGCCCTTCGGCGCGAACATGCACGCGCGGCCGCGCTTATCCGGGACTATGATACGGCTATCCAGTCCTATCAGGCGTATTTGAAAAAACCTGACGCAAATGCCGACGACTTTCTTGGTCTTGCAGACCTTTATTTGACAGCCCACAAGCCATCATTGGCCAAAGACGCGCTGGCGCAGTTTTTTAAATTGGGCGGCGTCCAAGCGGATGCCTATTTGATTGCAGCCAAATGCGCGCGCCTTGAAAACAATCATGAAGCCCTCAGACAAAATATTGATAAAACCATAGAGCTTCAGCCGACATCAGGCCAAGCTTGGCATTTCCGAATGGAAACCGCAGAGCAAGAAAACCTGCCTGACATTGCCAAAAGCTGCATACGTCTTGCCGCAGATCCGGCCTGTAGCCGCCGCGATGCCGTGCGCTTATATCTCTGTGCGGGCAAGGCCTATGAAATGATAGGCGACTATCAACCCGCGTTTGAGGCCTTATCAAAAGGTAACGCGCACCACCAAAATTTAATGGCCCAAGAGGGCGCACAATATGACCCAAATACCACTGCCGCCTATCATAAGGCTACTTTAGAAAGATACCCTTTAAACGCTATTTTCCCGACAAATACTGTGCCGCCCAAACCAAACCAAACAAGGCCCTTGTTCATCTTAGGTATGCCACGCTCTGGCACGACATTAGTGGAAAAAATGTTAGCCACATGGGATAATATTGAAGCAGGCGGCGAGAATGAAGCCATAGAATTTATTGCACAGCGCTATTATTGGGACATCACAAAAAAACGGGCGGCGCTACCCTCTGCACTGGAGGTCAGCGCATTAGAAAAAATGGCCACACAATATTGGGCTCGCACCCCATCCAAAGCAGAAATTCTAACCGATAAAATGCCCCATAATTTTCGCCATATCGGACTAATTTGCCAAATATTTCCTTCGGCACCTGTCCTCTATATGAAGCGCGACCCTATGGATGTGTGCCTCTCGATCTACAGTAGGCTGTTTCCTGATGGTCATCCCTATGCTTGCGACCTGAAGGCTATCGCTGATTTTTATGCGGCCAGCGACCGGCTTTTAGATCATTGGAAAAAGCTTTTCCCCGACAGAATATTAGAAGTTCAATATGAACGACTAGTGGAAGACCCAAAAGCCGTAACCCGTGAAATAGCCTCTTTTTGTGGGCTACAGTGGCACAAACAATGCCTAGAGTTCCATAAGGCAAACAGCAGCAGCTTTACCTTCAGCGAACTTCAGGTTCGGCAACCTCTGAACAAAGATGGCCTTGGTCGATGGCAACAGTACGGCGCCCTATTGGACCCCCTTAGACATGCCCTGCAGAAGGCTGGCGTCTCATGAAACATGAACCAGAAATAGAGGCTTGGAGCCGGTACTGGGCAGCCAACAGGCTAGACAGCTGTATTTCTGGCCAAGGAATTGAAGACGAAGCAGATATCAATGCGCTGTGGGCTAGTTTCGTGCAGGATACGCCTGATAACAGCCGATTAATCGACCTAGCCGCTGGCAATGGGGCTGTATCAATACGGCTGTTAACTCAGGCGCAGGCGCACGGAAAAACCCTTGCTGTAGACGCGGTCGATCAAGCCATCATTGATCCTGCTCGCCACCTTAAAAATCACAGTGCAATTGCAGCGCAAATAATGTTTCACGCTGAAACAGACATCAGCGCCCTGCCCTTCAAGGAAGCAACCTTTGACGGGGCCGTATCCCAATTTGGATTTGAATATGCGCCCCAGAAAGCGGCTGCAAAAGAAATGCTGCGTATCTTAAAACCCGGCGCGCACTTTCAGCTATTGATCCACCATGCCAACAGTGCGTTGGTGGCGCCGAATGTTCAAAAGATCACCTACATTACAGGGTTGCTTGCCAAAGGGGGGCCGGTTGAGGCCGCACACACGTATTTAACATCCCCGCCGGACAAACAAGCAGCAGCCTTAGAAGCTTTAGAGCAAATAGGCCAGCAAACATTGGCGGCTTATAGCGCACAACCGCCAGCCATCATTCAGGAAATATTCGGTGCGATTTCACAATTGGTGCAGCGCTCTGACCTCAGATTTTCTGTGCGCGCGAAGGCCGCTGTTGATATGGAAGGCCGCTTGCGGGCAGAAGCCGAACGTATGCGCCAACTCGCTGCGGCGGCGCTGGATGCAGATCAAATCCGTTCACTGGGGGATAGGCTCAGCCAAGCGGGAGCAACAGAGCTGGCTATAACGGAATTATACATTGGCACCGACAAAGCCCTTCTGGGCTGGCTTGTTTGCGGCAAAAAATAGAGTAAAGCTCACACCCCTTAAAGCCTATCACACAGCAAAATGCAGACCCCATCAGCCTGCTATTGAGGACTGGTTTGTTCATGACACATTCCATTGTAAGCACAGCAATAACCCGGGCACTGAGGCCATAAAAAAACGGCGGGCACAAGGCCCGCCGTTCTCAATTTGTTTGTTAAGCCCGAAGCTTAGAAGCGCAGACGTGAACCGATGAAGATACGAGTGCCAATGACATCATATGTTTCAGGGAACGTGTTTGCTTGCTGCTGGCTATCACCAAGGAATGATGGCTTGTTATTGAACAAGTTACGCGCACCACCATAAACCTGAACTGTTTCATCAATGTCATATGTGAATGACAGATCGAAATAGTTTTCAGCGCCAATGGATGGAACAACCAGGTCAGAAGCCGAGAGACCGTCATTA
This sequence comes from Kordiimonadales bacterium, assembly GCA_015485385.1. GTDB lineage: Bacteria > Pseudomonadota > Alphaproteobacteria > Sphingomonadales > Kordiimonadaceae > Kordiimonas. The sequence goes on from WFTS01000040.1 coordinate 31,688, forward strand.
ATGATCTGATCATCCTGTACGCCATCAAGCCAACGCCAGTTCAAAGACATGGTCAAAGGACCGTTTGCCATTGTTGTACGCATGTTAAAGCGATTCTTAGGATCAGGGCGTCCACAGATGTTACCATATTGGCCTTCACAATCCAGAACCGTACCAACCTGTAGATCAGGGATAGAGCTGTTGTTAATCACGCGTGTACCAACAAAGGCAATGCTAAGAGTAGACCCGCCTTCATAGAAACCGAAATCAACATCAGTTGTGTAGTTCCATGACAGATCGACACCAGAGGTTTTAACCTGACCAATGTTCGCGTTACCAGCAAACACTGTATCAACGTTACCATCTGGGCGACGTGTAATGGCCTTACAATAAAGCGAGTTCAAGTCCTGAACCGTGTTGTAGCAAATATCTAGGATATTATTTACACCGCCACCAAGTGTCGAAACAGCTTGGTCGATAGTGATGTCATAATAATCCACAGACATTGTGAAGCCAGGAAGTGCTGTAGGCGTGAACACTGCACCAACGGTGTATGTGTCAGACGATTCTTCAAACAGATCAGGGTTACCACCGAAGATGCCTTCGATTTGGCTGTTAGCCTGAGTGAAGTTACCGGTCAAACCTGCTGGAACACCTTGCGCCTCACAAAGTGCGATCAAAGTAGCAGAAGGGTTCGCTGTTGAATCAGAACATGGGTCTGTTGCGCCAGGGAAACCATTTGCATTACCTGCAAACAATTCAGCAACGTTTGGTGCACGCACCGCACGCTGATACTGAGCGCGGAAGCTAATGTCTTCGATCGGTGCCCAAGTTAGACCACCAGCATATGACCAAACTGATCCAGCTGTAGAATAATCAGAGATACGAGCCGCAACAGTAGCATCTAAGCTTTTTGCGCCAGGTACGTCAGATAATAGTGGAATAGCAAGCTCGACAAAGCCTTCGTAAGAATCGTACCCACCAATAGTTGCTTCGCCAGCGTTAAAGCCAAGAACGTCACCGCTTGCGAGGAACTCATCAGGGCGGAATGCTGAATTATCTTTACGGTATTCAACACCCATCGCAACGCCGATTTCACCAGCACCAGTAAGATCACCCAAAGAACCACTAACCAAGCCTTGGATATTCTGTGTCTGAATGAAAGTCACGTTAGACGCGCCAATATTTACGAAGTCAATTGCAGCTTGGCTGATATTGCCAGCACCAAAGATATTCATTGGTGCACAACCGCTTGAAGCATCCTGACAAGACAGGCCATCATCTGTTACCAGTGCAGCCTGACGGAATTTAGTTTCCGCAACGTCATTGTTCAACAGGTTTGTCGCGTCAACACGGGCAAAGCTGTATGAAACATCATATGACCAACCATCAGCGATATCGCCGTCAAAGCCAACCAAGAAACGATAACCGTTACGTGTGTCAAGAGACTGACGTGAACCATTTTCAACCATACGGCGGCCAATGAATGGCAAGAACGCATTGTCGTTACCGTCAACGATGCCGTCACCATTTGTATCTGTACGAATGCCGTCGAGAGCTTGCTGAACGTCAGCAGCAAAGAATGGGCTGTCAGGGTTTACTTCAAGGCCACCAACAAATGCAGGCGTTGGAGCAAGTTCCTGAGGTACACGGTTAGATACGAATGTTGCATCTAGGTAGAAGCGTACATTGTCGCTCACTTGATAATGAGTCATCGCTGACATCATGAAGCGCTCTTGTGGCAACTGAAGGAAGTTATCAGGTGCATAGTTAAAGCGGTTTGCATTCGTAAATACAGCGCCAGAACCATCCTCATTAAAGCGACCAAGACGATCGCCGTTTGGAAGAACCGGCCCGCCAAAGACGCGTGTACCAGGAATACCTGATGAACCACCGCCAAGAAGACCAGATTCTGAACCAAATGATGGGCCAGGTGTTTCAACCGAACCAAACGAGTCAGACAATGCAAATGTAGAGAAGTCGCGGTCGCCCTGGAACAAGGGTTCACGTTTCATATAGTTCGCATAAACTGTTACGTTACCACGGCCATCAGCGAAGTTACCGCCAACGGTAGCGCTGACATTATATTTGTTCGCATCGCCTTTGGTTGTTGTATCAAACTGCGCGTCAAGCTCTAGACCTTCAAAGTCAGACTTCATCACGAAGTTTACAACGCCGCCAAGAGCGTCAGAACCATAAACAGCAGAAGCACCACCGGTCACAACTTCAACACGCTCGATAAGCGAAGAAGGAATGGTGTTCAAATCAACAACACCAGCCTGGTTAGATTGTAGATAACGGCGGCCGTTTACAAGAACGAGCGTACGAGACGCGCCTAAACCACGAAGGTTTACTGTCGCTGTACCGTTACCAGGGTTGTTTGATGATCCACCAAAACCCGGGATTGTTTGTGGCAAAGTGGCAAGCACCTGCTCAACGTTCTGCGCGCCCGTGAATTTGAATTCAGACGCATCAACAGTAGAGATCGGTGAAGGAGCTGACAGATCACGGCGTACAATGCGCGAACCTGTTACTACTACTTCTTCAAATTCTTCTCCGTCAGTATCAGCATCTTGTGCTGATACACTAGTGGCTCCCAGCGCCAAGCTGGCGATCAAGGTTGCTGCGCTACCCAAAAGCGCGGAGCGGCGCAAATATTTAAATTCGTTCGACACTTTGCGTTTCCTCTTTATTTGATTGTTAAAAAAACCGTCCCCCCAAGTATTGAGACAGCTACCGATTAACCCGACCCAGCCCTTGGTTGATATAAAATATCGACATCTTGGGGCAGCGCGCACCAGAGTTAAACCTAAGGTGTGTCAATTAAACCACAGCCATAAACCTCGGGATGCAGCCATTTTCAGGTGGAATTTCGGCCACTTAAGCAGCAAGAGACTGTTTCCATTGATGTTCGACGCATTCGCACAACCTCGCGCTGCAAAGTAACGGGAGACCCCTTTGTTTTCTTAACAATCGGAGGTATTTTACGAGAACATCACCTCGCTGGCCACTAGGGCAACACCACAGCCACCGCGACTCGTCCTTGAGACGCGGCAGCTTGCTTAGGTGGGAAACTATAAGTATTACCGTATAAATCATCAGCTACTTATGTGACAGTTTGCCGCGGAGCTCTATGCGTTACCTCATCAAGGGCTTAGCCTCATAAAATATGAACTGCCCGCATATTGACCCTGTCTTGAAGGGATATGGATTTAGATATGACCAACATCGAAACCCTGCAAGAAAAGGCCCGGTCCCTGCAAGCACAAGGGCAAATGGCCGCCGCAGAAAAAATTCATTGGGAAATCGTCGAACTGAATGCTGCCGCCCTTGGTTCATGGCAATTCCTAAGTGCCCGCGCAGCAGGCAGAAAAGATTACCAAGCGGCGGCTCAGGCGATCCAAAACTATTTGAAAATTGATACGCTCTCGGCGCAGGCATGGCAGGGTTTGGGTATCAACTTAATGCACACCAAGCAATTCACTGAGGCGCTGGATGCTTTCAAAGAAGCCGTGACACTTCAACCTGGAAATCCGACCAATCTTCTATATCTGGCAGCTGCAGCACACCAGCTAAACAATATACAATTAACCACCGACTGCCTTTCCCTAGCCTTACAGCAAACACCAACAGCCTCCTTGGAAGGGCTTTCCGACAAAGCTGAACCGGTTTTGGCGGCCATATTGCGCGCCGCACCGACCTTGCTGGAAGACCATATTAAGAAGCTTACTCTGGTCGCAGGCCCCCTGACTGGCCACCTAAAAGGAGCCCACTGGAGAATGCACGAAAAAGCGGCCCCCGCTTGGGCAAAGCCCGACCAAAAACCTGAACGCTTTTTCTTGCCCAATCTCCCGGCCCAACCTTGGTTCGATGATAAGGATATCCCTTGGATCAAGGACATAGAAGCCGCTTATGATGATATCAAGCTTGAGGCAAACGCCGCCTTACCTATAGCAAGCGGCAGGCCTTATATAGGCTCACATATGGCTGAAAATCCACAGTGGGAAACTCTTGCGGGCAATCAAGATTGGAGTGCAGTACACCTTTATAATGGCGGCAAACCCGACCCGGAAATCGTCGCCAAATTCCCAAAGACACTCAAGGCGTTAGAAAAATTACCGCTCTGCCGGGTCGGGGAAGATCCGATCGAAATCTTCTTCAGCCTTCTGGCACCGGGCGCCCATATTGTGCCACATTACGGCACATCAAATGGACGCCTAACCGTTCATATGCCGATCACCCTAGAAGCTGGTAGTTGCAGCTTGCGCGCCGGTGATGAAACGCGGCTCATGAAAGCGGGAAAGATACTGGCATTCGATGATAGTTTCGACCATGAGGCTCGAAACAGTGGTAATAGCCTCAGGATCAATTTGATCTTTGAGACATGGCACCCTGCCCTAACGAGCAAAGAGCAAAATCAATTATCAGCCATGTCTGAAGCTTATGATGCATGGTTTTCTGGACGCAGTCATCGTCTTGAATTTCTTGGCCTATCCCTAAGCGCCGCCGCAGAGGCTGACTATTATGTTATCGAGGCTCAGAAAGTTGCAAATAAAACACGGTCATGGGCCGCTGATGGACAAGCCGCACACTTACTTTCCCAAGCGCTTGAGATAAACCCACACCACAAAAAAGCTCTTAGCTTGATGGTGGATGTTGCGTTTGGGGCAGGGGACAATGCAAAGGGTCTTGGCTATTTGCGGCGGTTGGGAGCCCTTATGCCCAATCATGCGAGTATTCAGTATCGGCTCGCCAATGTGGAAGAACAAATCGGCGATGCGCAAGGGACCAGAACTGCCTATCTCCGCTGCTTACACGCCGACCCCACAAATATGATGTCTTACTTGTATGCTGGATATTTTTTCGAACAACACGCCGCCAATAGCGAGGACAAAAACGCAACCCTCGATATTGCCGCCCAGCTTTATTCTATGGGACAAGATATCAGCAATCACCTAACCAACTTACATAGTGGTGCCTCGGCCAATCCTGAGACTCGCCGGCGATCAGCTTCCGCAGACGCATTGCTCGCGAAAACAACAGCGCGCCTTCACGCAGATGCGGTTGGAAAACGCGGCGGATGTATCAAAAGCGCCCTTTGGCCACAAAATTACTTAGGGACCGTGCCTTATCGTGACCCAGCGCAAAAACCCCATGTATTTTATATCCCCGAGATTAGGCCAATTCGCTTTATGGACCGCGCCGATATGAAGTGGGCCAACACAGTAGAGGCAGCCTTTGATGATATTAAATCTGAACTAATGGCCGTCCTAGACAGTGACAAACCCTTTGGGCGACCTTATCTGGATGCCAACATGCATCTGGGTAGTGCGTTTGACCCGATAAAAGGTACCATGAACTGGGTTGCCCTAGACCTGTTTCGAGATGGAATTGCCAACGAAGAAATGCTCTCTAAGTTCCCCAAAACACGGGCTGCCCTTAAAGCAGCACCGCTTGCCAGCTTTGGGGATGATCCGTTTGAAGTGTTTTTCTCACTGTTAAAACCTCATCAGCATATCCCCCCTCATTTTGGTCTGTCGAACCACGGCATTACCGTGCATCTGCCCATGATTGTGCCTGAAAACTGCAAAATTCGGGTCGATCAAGAATGGCGACGGTGGCGAGAAGGGGAACTGATCGCTTTTGATGATGCTTTTGATCATGAAGCCATCAATGAAAGCGATCAATTGCGTGTTGTCTTGATATTCGAGGTCTGGCATCCAGACCTAAGCAAAGCCGAGCAAAATGCGATCAAACGCACCTTCAATGCGCGTGACATGTGGCTACAATCACGGCGCCTGCCGGTGTGCGATAACAATTAGACACCTAAAGCCTAAATTAGCATTTCGATAGCGCCCAGAGTAAAAAAGGATACGGCATAAAAAACCGCGCCAGAGACATCTGAAGCAGTGTTTTGATGGCGCCCAGAGAGCCAAAAAACGGGTGCGGCATAAAAAAACCGCGCCAGAAGCCTCTGGAGCGGTGTTTTGATGGCGCCCAGAGAGCCAAAAAACGAGTGCGGCATAAAAAAACCGCGCCAGAAGCCTCTGGAGCGGTGTTTTGATGGCGCACCGGGGAGGATTCGAACCCCCGGCCCCCAGATTCGTAGTCTGGTGCTCTATCCAGCTGAGCTACCGGTGCGCAGTCATCAAAGGCCGCCGTCAACAACCTGCGAGAGATCATTAAGTGGCGGTGTGCGGCGGAACCTAATAAGATTACTATATGAAAGCAAGCGTGAAATCGCTTTTTCTTGTTAATGCCACAATTAACCAGTAGCGTGCCCACTTCAACCGCTTATATAGACTGGCTTTTTAGAGTGTCACACCCATATAAACTCTGCGCTTATAGCGCCCTTTTTCTGATGCTGACAGCCTGTTCTGGCTTTGCGGGCGACTGGCCGAATCTTGCGGAGCCTTTTCCTGACCCAAAGGAGCGCGAGCGTGTGATCGAACATGCCAATCCTGTGGCTCCAACACGAGCACCCACCGAATCGCCCCTAACGTCATCCGATGCAGTAAAACTGCTCAAGGCCATCCAAACACAATTTGCGAAGGATACATCCGCATACAAAGGGGCTAAGGCCCATTTCGCAGCTGCTATGGGCGAGGATAAAACTGACTATTGGAACGAAGCCCAGCTTGCTCTTACCCGCCTTAGCCATACCGCCAGCAGATTAGATGCTATCTTGAATGCTGATACTATAAAATCCAGCGATGTTTGGATGCGCGTTTTACGGCTGAAAAAAGAACAAGATACTTATCTTGTTAAAGAACGCAGATTACTTGCGGGGATCAAACCTTAAAGATTTACGGTTCAACAGCCTTTTCAATAGCGCGCACGACACAATCAGCCGCCAGCGTACCAACTAAAGCGAGCGTGGGCGCTAGCTCACCGTCAACCTGCTTATCCCCGGTGGCCATCGCAAACACAGTGTCCCCGTCAAAGGGTGTGTGGATGGGCCGGATAGAGCGCGCATACCCATCCTGCGCCATCATCGCAAGCCGTGTACATCCTGCTTTATCAAGGGCGAGATTGGTTGCCACCGCGCCGATCGTTGTATTGGTCCCGACAAAGCCTAGTTTGGGCATATCTACTACGCCGTGGGTGTGATCCCCATTCGCAATACCAAAGCTATTCACCGCTACAATCGCCGATACAATAATGCCGTCCTCGGTCACCAAACTTGCACTGGCTATACCACCCGTGGCTGCGCCCGCTGTGGCACCGTAACCAGCCCCTGCCTTGCCGTGTGCAACCTTAGAGCTTATGGCCCCTAGCGCTTCCACGCCAAGCGCCCTGTAAGGGGGCTCAGTGCCCCAGTTTTTGTCGCCGCCGTTCATGAGGTCAAACAGAATGGCTGAAGGTACCACGGGGATCGTACGGGGGCCAAAAGGCAACCCTATGCCTTGCTCAGAAAGGCACGCGCTGACACCGTCGGCTGCAGCAAGGCCAAAAACAGAGCCTCCCGCCAAAACAAGCCCATGCACTTTCTCTACAAGGCATGTGGGGTCAAGTGCATCCGTATCTCGGGTGCCGGGGCCACCGCCCCTAACATCGACCCCCATCACGATAGGGTTATCAGGCATAATCACTGTCACACCAGTTTGCACCAAAGCGTCATGGGCTTGACCAACTTTCAGGCCCTTCACATCGGTAAAGCGGTCTCTCTCACCCGGTTTTGCCAGTATTTGCACCATACTTTATCACCCCTCGCCTTGATCATCACCCGGCAGACATATTTTAAAACTACTACCGTCTTTGCTTGAAGCCTCAAGGGCGATCTGCCCACCATGCGCCAGAATAATATCGCGCGCAGAAGCCAAACCAAGCCCTGTGCCGCCCGCGCGGGTAGATGTAAACGGCTTGAACAGCGTTGGCCGAATTTGATCTGGGATGCCCGGCCCTTTATCTGTCACCTTAATATGGCTTGTTCCGTCAGGATCGACCGATGCCGTAATGATGATAGAGCCTGTCTCGCCCTGTGCTTCACCTGCATTTCGGCACAAATTTAGAAACACGCGGTGGATCTGCTCAGGGTCTGCATAGATTTTCACGTCTTCTGGGACATCCACTATAAAATCGAACCCACCCTTATCCATATAGCCAAGCGACATACCAACATCGCGCACCGTATCCGCAAGGCCTATCGACTGCTTTTCAGGCACTGGCTCATCGGCCTTGCCGTGTCTAAGCGTGCCCTCACACAGCGCCACTGCCCTGCTAACAGCCGTCATCAAACGGCGTGAAACTTTTTGCACATGGGGGTGGTCAACCCGTTGCAGCGCATCTGTCGCCAACTGCGCGGTTGTGAGAATATTTCGAAGGTCGTGATTTATCTTTGCAACCGCCTCTCCCAGCGATGCCAGCCGGGTTTTCTGGTGCAGGCTTTGGCGCAATTCTTCCTGCATCCGGCACAGTTCGCGCTCAACCAGCCCAATTTCATCTGGGCGAACCGTAGTTGCCTTCATGCGTGTTGCGGCCTCTGGGTGGCGGCGAAACGAGACAATACTGTCTTTCACCCGCCGCATTGGGCGCACCATAAGCCAGTGCAGCGATAGATAGACCAAAATCCCGATAAAGATCGAAATAACAAGCGACAGGGCCAGAATATTATTAGAATGGGTTGCAAGTGCCCGGTATAGATCGCCTTCATCCATAGTTATTTCAAACAGCCGGGTGCCTGGTGTCATGGCGTTGCCCACAACCCGTATCACCCGTTCGCCCCGTGCATCTAAGGTTTCAAATGCATCTGAAATTAACGAGCCAAGCGAAGGCTGACGCATATCATAGTTAGCATCCACTTCTGTTGGCATCACCGTGAAACCTAGCAAAAAGCTTTTATCTTCCCGGCGCACCACCACAGATATAACCCCTGCCGTATTTAACAGCCGCCGCTCCAATTCTGGGCTGACGGAATTATTCGGTGCTGCCTCAAGGGCAAGGGCCGCAATCTCTGCGTTTTCAAGGCGCTTCTCAAGGAATTCTTGCCGAAAGGTTGCGATAGACGGCAAATAGACAAAAACCGCCACTGCCATCACAAATGTGAAGGTCAGGATCAACAAGCGTGATCGTAGGCTGGACGTGACTGGTCTATAATGCTCAGGCATATAGCTGTTTCAACTCATTCACGCTAGAAATGCAAGTAAACAAAGTAGAATTGCGCCTGTTGGCTTACCCATAAAAGGCACACTATTAACCATCTGCTGCATACGGTTTCACACTGAAATACAGTCCAAGCGATCTTCAATATCTTCAAAAATATGTGGCGTCACAGACGCAGTAGCAGACAGCTTGCATGTTTTTATGCTACAAAGCGGCTTCAGGTGAGGAATATAGCGCTTCTGCGGTTGACTCTAATCTCAGGCCTCGGTATACACGCGCTCGAAATTTGATCGCCCAGCCAAAACCCTATCAGGCTGAGTGAATAGCTGGAGTAAAACAAATGAAACGCACTTTTCAACCTAGCGTGCTGGTACGCAAGCGTCGTCATGGTTTCCGTGCTCGCAAGGCAACCGTTGGTGGCCGCAGAATTTTAGCAGCCCGTCGCGCACGGGGCCGCAAACGGCTTTCCGCTTAAAGCGTGATGCTGTTGGCTCGCTTTTTGGGCCATTATACGATATTTGAAAAGCCGACCGTGATTTTCCGGTCGGTTTTTCAGTTTTAGACCATCATTGATCGAAGAAGTCTGTGACCAGCGAACCAACATTAGCCCTTGCTCGCATAAAAAAACGGCCAGAGTATCTGGCGGTCGCGGCGACGAGGCGCAAATGGGTAACGCCTGCTTTCATTTTACAAGCAAAGCCTGGCACAACCGATTCGCCGCCAAAAGTTGGTTTCACTGCATCAAAAAAGGTGGGCAACGCTGTTATTCGCAGCCGTGCGCGGCGGCGCTTGAAAGAAGTGGCCCGGCTGGTAATGCCGCACCACGGCGCTATGGGGTGGGGCTATGTTGTGATCGCTCGGCAGGCCTCTGTTAGCTACCCATTTGAGAAATTGTGCGATGATATGTGCTGGGCCCTTGCAAAACTAACCAGCAGCGCCGATTTAAAGCCAAGTGGCAACAAAAAACGCCGCAAAGGCGCACAACGCAGCGATAGTGATAAAGGCCAATGAGCAATTAATGACAAGCCCCACACCAAAACCCAAAAGAAAATTGTCCCCTTTGGCCTATGTTTTTCTGGGTATTGTGACGTTTTACCGGCTTTTCATTTCGCCGCTTTTAGGGGCCAGTTGCCGGTATCAACCCACATGCAGCGCATACGGACTAGAGGCAATTTCGCACTATGGAGCGCTCAAGGGTGGCTGGTTAACGCTCAAGAGAATTGGCCGATGTCATCCTTGGGGTGGATTTGGTTATGATCCTGTGCCAAAAAGCGCGGGGCCAAAAAGCGCGGGGCCAAAAA
>WFTS01000041.1 GCA_015485385.1 Kordiimonadales bacterium
CTCACGGACGGGCTTGATGGGCTTGCGATTGTCCCTGTGATTATTGCGGCCAGTGCTTTTGGGTTGATTGCCTATTTGGTCGGCAGCACGGTTTATACAGAGTATTTGGGTATTCCTTATGTGGCTGGTTCGGGTGAACTGGCAGTATTGTGCGGGGCGATGATCGGTGCAGGCATTGGCTTTTTGTGGTTCAATGCACCACCTGCGATGGTTTTTATGGGGGATACAGGGTCGTTAGCGCTTGGCGGTATGTTGGGAACTATCGCAGTGATCACCAAACATGAAATCGTATTGGGCATTATCGGCGGCCTTTTTTGGCTTGAAACCATTTCAGTTATCGTTCAGGTGATCTCTTTTAAATTAACAGGCAAGCGGGTGTTTCGGATGGCCCCTTTGCACCATCACTATGAAGAAAAAGGCTGGGCTGAGCCAACGATCGTGATTCGCTTCTGGATCATAGCGTTCGTGCTGGCGATTGTTGGCCTTGCAACATTGAAACTTAGGTAAGCCATAGATGATCACGGCGGGGGCATATAAAGGGAAAACAATTGGCGTGTTCGGGCTTGCTCGCACGGGCATTGCCGCTGTTCACGCACTTGCGGCCTCGGGTGCTAAGGTTGCTGCTTGGGATGATAATGCTGAACGTCGTGCAGGTGTGGCAGAGCATACGGTTGACCTGTATACAGCTGACTTTGCCAATTTGGATGCCTTACTTTTGGCGCCGGGTGTGCCGTTAAAACACCCCAAGCCGCATGCACTTGTTACAAAAGCGAAAGGTGCAGAAACCCCGCTGATTAGCGATTTGGATATTTTTGAAGCCGCACGCACCGATATGCCAGCGCACAAAACTGTAGCAATTACTGGCACAAACGGAAAATCGACAACGACATCTTTGATTGGTCATATGATCGAGGCCTGCGGCGGAAAGGCGGCCGTTGGCGGCAATATTGGTACAGGCGTTTTGTCCTTGGATATCTTAAAGGCCGGCGGTGTTTATGTGTTTGAACTCTCGTCTTTCCAACTGGATTTAACCCAAAATTACTGTGCGGATGTTGCTGTGCTTTTGAATGTTTCCCCTGATCATCTTGATCGACACGGAACTTTTGACAAATATTTAGCAGCAAAAGAGCGCTTGTTTGATATGCAAAACCCGGACGGGGTTGCTGTGATTGGTGTGGATGATGCGTGCGGCCGGAAGATTGCAGCTAAGCACAAAAGCCGAGCGGTGTGTATTTCCGCAGAAACAGAACTGGAGCGCGGTGTTTATGTGTCGGGTGGATTGCTTATTGATGCCATTAACGGCGAGGCAACTCCGGTCGGAGATATTCGGGCTGCCAAGGCGCTACACGGCTGTCATAACGGCCAAAATGCAGCAGCGGCCTATGCTGTGGGGCGCAGTTTAGGGTATGCCTCGGTTGACATTTTTGATGCCCTGCTGAGCTTTCCTGGGTTAGAGCACCGTCAGGAAATCGTTGCAGTGATCGACGGTGTGCGCTTTGTCAATGATAGCAAGGCCACCAACAGCGATGCCGCCGCGCGTGCTCTTTCCTCGTTCGAGAATATCCACTGGATCGCAGGGGGGCGGGCGAAAGAAAACTCTTTCAGTCACCTCAGTGAAAAGCTGATGCCTGTGAAGGGCTGTTACTTCATTGGCGAAGCTGCGGGCCAATTGGCCGGAGATTTGATGCCGCCGCATCTGACACTGCATGAAACTTTGGCACAAGCTTTTGCGGCAGCAGTGATGGCGGCATCCCCGGGGGATACTGTCTTATTGTCACCGGCTTGCACAGCGTTTGACCAATTTGAGGATTTTGAAAAGCGAGGTCAGGCTTTCAAGGATATGGTCGCTGTTATTCGAGGAGCTGGTTCATGATCAGCCTGTCTCGAAATGATAATAGCATACTGTCGCGTTGGTGGTGGACCATTGACCGCTGGATGCTGGCTACGGTTATGGCTTTGTTTGTGCTGGGCCTTTGGCTTGCCATTACGGCGAGCCCTGCAGTGGCAGAGCGCCTACATCTTGATCCGATGCATTTTGTGAAACGGCAGGGTTTGTTTCTAGGCGTAAGTGTAACTGTGATGTTGGCGATTTCCATGATGTCAACTGTGACAGTGCGGCGAATGGCCGTTCTTGCATTCCCCGCTGCCCTTGCCTTATTGGTGATCACAGTGTTCTTTGGCCCTGAAATTAACGGAGCGAAGCGCTGGATTCCCATAGGAAGTTTCACGGTCCAGCCAAGCGAATTTCTGAAGCCTTTTTTCATAGTCACCAGCGCTTGGATATTATCAGCAAGCTTTGACGGATCCAAAATCCCTGCAAAACGTATTTCGTTGGGACTATATGCGTTGATTGTGGCCTTGTTGGTATCCCAACCAGACTTTGGACAGACAGTCTTGATCAGCGGTGTATGGTTTGCTCAGATGGCTTTGGCAGGATTACCCGTTATTTGGATAGGATTAAGCGCAGGTATGGGCGTGGTCGGTGTTGGTTTTGCTTATGTGTTTCTACCTCATGTGGCCAGCCGGTTTGATAGATTTATCGATCCGCAAAGCGGTGATAATTATCAGGTAAACCAAGCCCTTGATGCGTTTCAATCTGGCGGCATCTTGGGTAAAGGCCCCGGTGAAGGTTTGGTCAAGCTTGATCTGCCGGATGCGCATACGGACTATATTTTCGCCGTGATCGGTGAAGAATTTGGCGCTGTTGCTGGTGTTATGCTTTTGATGTTATTTGCAGGCCTTGTTGTGCGCGGTCTGGCGCATCTCTTGGAAGAAGAAAACCCTTTCCGCCTGCTTGCTGTTGCGGGATTGATCATGCAATTCGGGTTTCAAGCCTTGATAAATATCGGCGTAAACTTGGCCTTGCTGCCTTCAAAAGGCATGACATTGCCATTTGTGTCTTATGGCGGGTCTTCTATGTTGGCACTTGCGATCGGTATGGGTATGGTGTTGGCTCTTACGCGGCGCAATCGCTTTATTAAGCCTCAGCGTGACCTGCTCGGCTGGAGGGCAACATAGCTATGACATCGCCCTATATAATTTTGGCCGCGGGTGGTACGGGCGGGCATATGATGCCAGCCGAAGCCGTGGCAGATGTGCTGAAAGCTGAGGGCTGCGATGTCGCTTTGGTGACAGATACGCGCGGGGAAGAAATTAAAAATGTCATGCCCGATATTGAGCGCACAGTGTTGGCTGCAAGCAACCACATGAACAGCGGTCTTATTGCCAAGATTAAATCTTTTATCAGCATCATATATGGAACCGTCAAAGTATGGTGGATGTTTAAAAAACGCCGCCCTTCAGTGGTGGTGGGTTTTGGAGGCTATCCATCCCTGCCTGCTGTACTGGCCGCTCGCAATTTGGGTATCCCGTATGTCCTGCATGAACAAAACGCCGTCTTGGGCCGAGTAAACCGCTATGCTGCCAAGGGCGCGAAGGCTGTAGCGCTGAGCCAAGCGTGTACAGCGCGTGTACCCAAAGGCATCCACAGTGTTGTCACAGGCAATCCGGTGCGCAAGCAGATCGCAAAACTGAGTAATATTGCCTATGCGGTGCCAATGGGTTGGGGGGACATCCGAGTTTTTGTCCTTGGTGGCAGTCAGGGCGCCCGCATTTTGTCAGATGTTGTTCCCGCGGCCATAAGCCTTTTATCAGCAGAGTGTCGGCAACGATTAGATATGGTGCATCAAGCTCGGCCTGAAGATGTTGCTATGGTTATGAAAACATATGCTGAGGCCGAAGTGAAAGCCGATGTTCGGTCATATTTTGAAGATGTAAGCACGGTGCTGTTGCGCACGCAGTTGGTGATTTCTCGCGCTGGAGCTTCAACACTTTCAGAATTAACCGCGATGGGCCGCCCTGCTATTTTGGTGCCGCTTGCAATAGCTGCAGATGATCACCAAATGGCCAATGCTCGTATCATAGAAGAGGCAGGCGCAGGCCTAGTTATTGCCGAGGCTGATTTTACGGCTCCGGCGCTTGCGGCAAAGCTGGAAAGACTGTTTGACGATATGGGAGATCTGCGAAACTGGTCTGACGGGATGCGGACCATCGCGCGCCTTGATGCTGCCCAATTGCTTGCTCACACTATTCTTGGATTGTGTGATCTTAAAGGAGCAGAGACATGAAGGGTATTCCCTTTGATATAGGGACAGTTCATTTTGTCGGTATTGGCGGTATTGGCATGTCCGGTATTGCTGAGGTGATGCATAATCTTGGCTATAGTGTGCAGGGCTCGGATTTGAGTGAAAACGCCAATGTTGTTCGCCTTCGGGGCCTCGGTGTTGATGTCAGTATTGGGCAATGTGCAGAAAACCTAAAGGACGCCACGGTTGTGGTCGTGTCCACGGCTATTGGTGCTGATAACCCAGAGGTTATTCAGGCTCGTGCTAACAGTATCCCTGTTGTGCGGCGTGCAGAAATGTTGGCTGAATTAATGCGGCTTAAATGGTGTGTCTCGGTTGCGGGAACGCACGGCAAGACCACCACTACTTCAATGGTCGCCGCAGTGCTGGAAAAAGCAGGCATTGATCCAACCGTTATTAACGGCGGGATTATCAATAATTACGGAACCAATACCCGGCTTGGCGAAGGCGACTGGATGGTTGTCGAAGCTGATGAAAGTGACGGAACCTTTGTAAAGCTACCCGCAACTATTGCAGTGGTGACCAACTTAGACGCTGAACATCTGGACTTTTACGGTACGTTTGAGGCTGAAAAAGAAGCCTTCCGCACGTTCCTTGAGCGTGTCCCATTTTACGGGACAGCGGTCTTGTGTGTGGATCATGCAGAAGTGCAGGCCTTGATCAGCCATATTCAGGGCAGAAAATTTGTCACCTACGGATTGTCAGCGCAGGCTGACGTGCGTGCAGTGGATATAACCATGAATGCCGGCAAAGTGACTTTTAATGTTGATCTGCGGGACCGCGCGGGTGGTAGGCCACGGACGATTAACGGTATTTGTTTGCCGATGCCCGGCGATCATAATGTGCAAAATGCACTAGCGGCAATCGCTGTGGGGCTTGAGATGCATGTTAGCGATGATGTGCTGCGTGAGGCCTTTGCAGGATTTGGTGGCGTGAAACGGCGCTTTACAAAAACCGGTGAGGCTGCCGGTATCACGGTGATCGATGATTATGGGCATCATCCAGTGGAAATTTCCAGTGTCTTAAAGGCTGCTCGTCAATCCTTTAATGGACAAGTGATCGCTGTCGTACAGCCGCACCGCTATACTCGGCTTGAGAGCTTGTTTGAAGATTTTTGCACTTGTTTTAATGATGCAGATGCGGTTCTTGTCGCTCCGGTTTTTGAAGCAGGGGAAAGCCCCATTAAAGGGGCTGACCAACAAAGCTTGATCGAGGGCTTACGGCTGCATGGTCACCGGTTAGTTGATGCGGTCTCAGGGCCTGATGATTTGGCCGAAACTCTATTGAAATATGCTCGCGCGGGGGACACAATTGTGTGCTTGGGCGCAGGATCAATTACCAAATGGGCAAATGATCTGCCCAGCGAAATAGCCTTAAAAACAGGAGGGCAGTCATGACATCCAGCGTGACCAAATCTTTTTTGGAGCAGATGCCACATGTGAAGGGCCGCATAATTGAAGATGCCAGTTTGGCGCGGTTAAGTTGGTTTAGAACAGGTGGGCCTGCGGACATTCTATTTGAACCTGCAGACGAGGAAGATTTAAAAATTTTCTTACGCCGTGTGCCGAGCAAAGTACCAGTTACTGTCATTGGGGTTGGATCGAACTTGTTGGTTCGTGATGGCGGCGTCGAAGGGGTGGTTATCCGCCTCGGACGCGGGTTTGCGGCAACCAAGGTGCGCGGTAATGTTTTAAAAGCGGGGGCAGGCGCAATGGATGTGCATGTGGCCCGTGCGGCACAGCAAGCTGGCGTTACGGGTCTTGAATTTCTTGTGGGGGTCCCGGGGACAATTGGCGGTGCGCTACGCATGAATGCAGGAGCATACGGCCAAGAAGTTAAAGATGTGCTGATCCATGCGCATGCGATGGATCGCTACGGACATATTCACGAGCTTCGTGTGGAGGATTTTGGCTTTGGTTACCGAACTTGCACGATTGACCCTCGGATGATTTTTCTGAGTGCCTCTTTCCGTGTTTCCAACGGTGATCCAGAGGACATTCAGGCGCGTATGCACCAGATCACATGCACGCGCCAAGAAAGCCAGCCGATTGGAACGCAAACCGGTGGCAGTACGTTTAAAAACCCGGACGGCGATAAAGCAGCATGGGAATTGATTGAGGAAGCAGGCTGCCGAGGGCTTCAGATCGGGCAAGCACAAATCTCTGAAAAACATGCAAACTTTTTGATCAATCTAGGCGGTGCTACGGCGGCTGATATTGAAAAGCTGGGGGAAACTGTCCGCGAACGTGTGAAAGAAAATAGCGGCATTTCATTAGAATGGGAAATCCGCCGTATTGGTCGCTCTGCCGATCAAGACAGTGAGGAGCAGCCTCAGTGATTGTTCTGCGCGAACATTGGTTAACATTCTCTACGGCTGTGATGCTGCTCGTGGCGGCATTGTTCGCGACTATCGGAAAACCTGTGACCGCAGACTGGGTGCAAGAAGCCAGTCGGGATGCGGGCTTTGTCCTTACAAATCTAACTATCAGTGGTGCCGAGCGCACATCGGAACGCGATATTCTTGCTCGGCTTGATATTGATACTGGTATGCCGCTCCTGGCTGTGGATCTCAAGAAATTACAAGCGCGGATCGAAGCATTGCCGTGGGTGCGCCGTGCCGCCATTACACGGATATTGCCGGGTGATCTGAATATTAAAATCGAAGAACGCGTTCCGTTTGCCTTGTGGCAGCGCGGAGGTAAATTGCGATTGATCGATACAGAGGGTGTCGTGATTACACGGCGTGGTTTAACTGCCTTTTCTGATCTGTTGATGATTGTCGGCGACGGTGGGCCAACTGAAGTTGGCCGATTATATGAAACCCTGAGGCTTGCCCCTGATTTGGCTGACCGTATTAAGACGGTTGTTCGTGTGGGTATGCGCCGCTGGGATCTGCTTTTTGAAAATGGAATTCGGGTGAAGTTACCCGATGATAGCAAAGCGAGTTACACATCTGTAACAGCATGGAAAAAATTTGCCCAACTTGAGGCGAAACATGACTTGCTTGCACGAGAAGTCAGTGTCATTGATTTGCGGATGAACGACCGATTGATTATGCGGGTCACCCCTGCAGGGCGGCGTAGAATGAATGGTAAGGAATGGGCTACTTAACCCAAAGTAACCGGAATGAATTTGTCATGATGAACGCGCAGATAAATGGTCAAGAGGGAATGGTCGCAGCCTTAGATGTAGGCTCGTCCAAAGTTGCTTGCCTGATTGCGCAGGCCGGTAGTGGCGGTCAGATGCTGGTGAAAGGTGTTGGCAACCGTGCGGCTGGCGGCGGTGTGATGGCCGGAGCTGTTATTGATATGCAGTTGACCGAACAGGCAATTAGGGCATCGGTTGACCAAGCAGAGAAAATGGCAGGCACCACAATTAGTGATGTGGTTTTAAGTTTTTCTGGCGGTTCTCCTAAAAGCACGGTCATTGAAGTTGAAGTGGATATATCTGCCCAAGGCGTAGGTGAGGCTGAATTGACTGAAGCGTATCGGCTTGCCCGTGCGCAAATTGATGCTGAGGATGATGCATTATTGCACATGATCCCGGCGGCATACGGTGTTGACGGTAATTTTAGCAGCAAAGCCCCGATTGGGATGTACGGGAAAAGCTTGTCTGTGGCTCTGTTGGCCGTGACCATTGATGTCGGACCGCTCAGAAACCTAGAGACATGTGTGCGCCGCGCACACTTGAATGTGGGTTCAGTTGTTTTGGCTCCATATGCGTCTGGTCTGGCGTGTCTGGTTGACGATGAAGCTAAAATGGGGGCTGCCTGCATTGATTTGGGTGGAGGCACGACAGGTATTTCTATTTTTGCACAAGGCGCTTTGGTACATGCAGAAGTGTTGCCCTTTGGGGGTATGCATGTAACCGCAGAGGTGGCGCGCGGGCTTTTGACCCCATTTGAGCAAGCAGAGCGGCTGAAAACCTTCAACGGTGCCGCTGTGGTTGACCCTGCCGATGCCCGTGTGGAGATAGAGATCCAACAAGTTGGCGAAAGCGGGAGCGACCGCATGGTACGCATGCCGCGCAGCAAACTCACAGGGGTGATGCAGCGCGAGATGGAGCAGCTGTTTACGACTATTGGCGAAAAACTGGATGCATCTGGGTTTTCTGGCGTTGCGGGAAAACGGGTTGTGCTCACAGGCGGAGTGGCGCAGTGTGAGGCTGTGCGTGATTTAGCAAGCAAAATACTAGGCCGACAGGTCCGTATTGGGCGCCCCAAAGCGCTTGGGGGCCTGCCTGTTGCGGCGCAAGCGCCTAATTTTTCTGGCGCGGTAGGCTTGTTGACTTATGCCGCAAAAGAACCACAGCAAACCTTTGGTCTAAATAGAAAACAAGAGGCGGTCCTCACAGGAAGCCTATTTGGCCGTATAAGCCAGTGGGTGAAGGAAACTTTCTAATGGACCCCTGCTGTATGCTGGCTTTAGCCGCCATAGCAGGGTAGAAAAGATAAAACGGAGGAAATGGATATGTCTATTGAGTTTGGAAATACGGAGCTGACAGAGTTGACGCCCCGTATTGCAGTGATCGGGGTTGGCGGTGCAGGCTGCAACGCGGTCAATAACATGATATCTGCTGAGCTTCAGGGGGTCGATTTTGTTGTTGCGAACACTGACGCTCAGTCGCTTGCTACATCAAGCGCGGATAACCGCTTGCAGCTTGGTGTTCAGATCACGCAAGGCCTAGGTGCTGGATCACAGCCCAAAGTGGGCGCTGCGGCCGCGGAAGAAGCCGTTGATACCATCGACGACATGTTAAACGGTTGCCATATGGCGTTTGTAACCGCTGGTATGGGCGGCGGCACAGGCACGGGCGCAGCCCCGGTGATTGCACGCCGGGCACGCGACAAAGGTATCCTGACGGTCGGTGTTGTCACCAAGCCATTTCAGTTTGAGGGTGGCCGCCGTATGAAAATAGCGGATGCGGGCATTGCTGAGTTGGCAGAGCATGTGGATACGCTGATCATCATTCCTAACCAGAACTTGTTCCGGGTAGCTGACGAACGGACCACCTTTGCCGACGCTTTCAATATGGCCGATGAAGTATTGCATTCAGGCGTGCGAGGGATCACTGATTTGATGGTGATGCCGGGTTTGATCAACCTTGATTTTGCCGATGTACGCACCGTGATGTCTGAAATGGGTAAAGCCATGATGGGCACGGGCGAGGCAGAAGGTGATAGCCGTGCGCAAGACGCCGCTGCGGCTGCGATTTCAAACCCGCTTCTTGAAGAAGCTTCGCTTCAAGGCGCAAAGGGCGTGATCATCAATGTCACCGGCGGCATGGATATGACGCTTTATGAAGTTGATGAAGCCGTTAATATGGTACGGGATCAAGCCGATGAAGACGCGTTGATTGTCTTTGGCTCGGCTTTTAGCCAGGATTTGGAAGGTAAGCTGCGTGTATCTGTCGTGGCGACAGGCATTGAAGGTGGTGCTGCTGCGATCGAAACCCCACAGCCAACCCGGACGGTTGTTGCGGAACCAAAATCTTTCGGTACATCCGCAGCTGCGGCCCCTGAAGCAGCCTCTGAGACAGAAGCTAATGCTTCTGAGGCTGAGGACGCAGCAGCAGGACAAGACACCGGTGTTGAAGCAAATGCGTCAACTCCAAGTTCAACAGAAGCCGTTGATGAAACAGAGGAAGCCGTTCCTGCGGCGGAACCATTTGAAATGCAGGTCGATACTGTGTCTGATACAGTAGATATACCTGATACGTCTCCTGAAGAAGACCTTGAAGCTCGTGCTGTTGCCGCAAAAGGGACCGAGCCGTTTGTTTCAGATGCGCCGATGGTGCCAAAAGCCAGTGCTAACGCCCCTTTGGCAGAGGCTGATACTGCAGCAGTGGACAGCTATACTAATAGCGAAAATAGCTCTAGCACTGAAATACAGGAACCAGAAGCGGAGGCTCCAAGTGAGCCAGCGCCCAAGCGGTCCCTGTTTCAGGTGATGACAGCAGGCCTTCGCAGTCAAGACCCCGACGAGGGGGATCAGGCGCAAAGCCAGTCGGCCTCCAATGATGCCGGACCTCAAGAGCCTGTTGAGGCCGCGCCGTCTGTAGGCGGGGTGACAGATGCTGATCGTCCGGCTCCCAAAACGGAAAAAGACCAGCTTGAAATTCCAAGCTTTTTACGCCGTCAGCAAAATTAAAACTCAAGGCTTCTGAGAGACCAGTGGCCTAAACATCTATTTCCTAAGCTTGCCGGGCCTTGTGCCCGGCGTTTTTTTGCAGTTCCTTATTGGTGTGGTTGCTATTGGAAAGACTATAAATACAAATGAGGCTCTATCGCCAGCGGTCAAGCGCGCTGGTGTCGCTGTCTTTGGCGTCAACCCATTTTGTTTCGCCTCCGGTATCTTCTTTTTTCCAGAAGGGCGCTTGGGATTTTAGAAAATCCATTAGAAACTCTGCGGCTTCAAACGCGGCTTTTCTGTGCGCAGACGCCGTGATAACCAGTACGATGTTATCGCCGGGCATCAGCGTGCCGTAGCGGTGTATTATTGTGCAACCTGCCAACGGCCAGCGGGTTTCTGCCTTGGCGGCAATGCGGGCAAGTTCGGCTTCAGTCATGCCGGGATAATGCTCTAACGTCATGCTGTTTAAGCTACCGTCCATGTCACGCACTGTGCCAGTGAAAGTGACAAATGCACCCATATCCGTGCGGCCTGCGCGCAATAGGTCAAGCTCTTCGGATAAATTGAAGTTTTCTTGCTGAACCAGAATGCGCGCCATATCAGCCGCCTGTCACTGGTGGGAAGAAAGCGATTTCATCGCTGTTGCTGATGGGGTGGTCAGGCCGCGCATGAAGCTGGTTAACGGCGACCCGCACCATTTTGGTATCTTTAAAGACTGTAGCAAAATTTTCGCCGCGTGATACCAAGTGAGATAGTAAGCCCGCAACCGTGTTAATTTCGTCTGGGAGTTCATAGGCTTCTCCCGACATACCGATCGCCTCGCGTACACTTGCAAAATACACTAGCTGCATGGCTTAGACCATATGCTTGAGGCCGGCGCGCAGGTAGTCAATGCCGGTATATAGGGTCAAAACAGCCGCGACCCATAATAAGCCAAGGCCAATTTCTTGTGCAGGGATACCAAGTTCCGGCGCGCCCTCGGTCCATACAAGTGCTCCAAGTGCAACCATTTGAACAGTAGTTTTCCATTTGGCAAGAACCGTGACCGGCACGCTAACCTGTGCACCGGCAAGAAATTCTCTAAGGCCAGATACAAGCAGTTCGCGGCACATGATAATCACTGCAGCGACCACATGAATACCGTCTACCCAGCCGATATGTACCACCATAATAATCACTGCGCCGACCATTAATTTATCGGCGATTGGATCTAGAAACTGGCCAATTTTAGAAACGGATTGTGTGGCCCGCGCTAAATAACCATCAAAAAAGTCGGTGATTCCTGCCAGCGTGAAGGTGACAAATGCGATATGGCTGCCAAGGGGCTGGTCCATGAAAAAGGATGCCACCAAAAGCGGGATAACAAAGATCCGCGACAGTGTGAGAATATTCGGCAGGTTCCACATGGTATTTTATCTCAATTCAAACGAAGATGCTGCGTCACCATAAGGAAATGTAGCATAAGGTCAATCACTCGTGAAAATGATCGTAAATTTGCTGCGCTGTGGTTTTTGATATGCCGTCAACGCTTTCTAAATCTCGTACATCTGCGCCTATCACCGCCTTAGCAGAGCCAAAATGGTGTAACAGAGCCTTTTTACGCTTAGCACCAACACCCGGCACATCGTCCAGCGGAGATTTTTTAATATCGGCGCTGCGCCTTGCCCGGTGTGTGCCAATGGCGAATCGGTGCGCTTCATCGCGTAATCTTTGGAGATAATATAACACAGGATCAGTGAGAGGGACCGTAAATGTTTTACGGCCCGGCATATGAAATTGCTCACGACCAGCGTGGCGGTCAGGCCCTTTCGATATGGCGACAACTGTGATCCCGCTGATACCAAGTTCGGTCAGGATTTCCATAACCGATGATAATTGGCCTTTGCCGCCGTCAATCAACAAGACATCGGGCCAATGGCCACGTTCACGGCTGGCATCCTCTTTCATTAAGCGCGTGAAGCGGCGCTGCATCACTTCACGCATCATGGCAAAGTCGTCGCCTGGTGTTAACAGTTCAGATTTGATGTTAAATTTGCGGTAGCTGTTTTTCAGGAACCCATCTGGACCGGCCACCACCATGCCGCCTACGGCGTTGGTTCCTTGTATGTGGCTGTTGTCATATATCTCGATGCGCTGTGGTGGCTCTGGCATATGAAATAAATCTGCGACACCAGATAACAGTTTGGCTTGGTTTGCACTTTCAGCCATGCGGCGCTCTAAAGCTTCACGCGCGTTGCGGCTGGCTTCTTTGACAACCTCGGCCTTCTTGCCTCTCTGCGGTACTGAAATGCCGACCTTACGCCCCATACGCGTACTGAGGGCGTCCGAGAGTAGATTTTGGTCCGGAACGGTGTGAGAGATCAACACAAGTTTGGGAGCGGGTTTGTTATCATAAAATTGGCTCAGAAATGCACCAAGGACCGTTTCGATTTTGTCTGATTTATCATGTTTTGGAAAATAAGCGTGGTGGCCCCAATTTTGTCCGGCACGGAAGAAAAATACTTGGATCGCAACTTTGCCAGCGACAGTCTCGGCAGCTATGATATCGCCGTCATTGATCATGGCGTTCACCATCGACTGATGACTTTGCACTTGCGTGAGTGCATTGAGCCTGTCGCGGTAAAGTGCAGCAGTTTCATAGTCCAGTGTATCGCTGGCTGTTTGCATTGATGCCGCGAACTTTTTTTGAATGTTAGAGGATTTTCCTTCAAGGAAGGCGCGGGCTTCGCTGACCATATCAGCATAATCTTGACGGCTAACTTTACCAACACATGGGCCTGAGCACCGTTTGATTTGGTGCAGCAAGCAAACCCGTGTGCGGGTCTCTAGCGTATTGTCTGTGCAAGACCGTAATTGAAAAACCTTTTGTAAAATATTCAGCGTGCGGTTTACCGAACTTACGCTGGCAAAAGGCCCGTAATATTGCCCGTTATATTTTCGTCTACCACGGTGCTTGGTTATTTGAGGCCATTCATGGTCGCGCAATAAAATATAGGGGAAAGATTTATCGTCTTTTAAAAGCACATTGTAGGGCGGCTTGAAGCGCTTGATCAGAGAGGCTTCTAACAGGAGGGCTTCCCCCTCTGTGCGCGTGGTGACAAAAACCATCGATTGGGTGGCCGCAACCATGCGCTGCAACCTGTGCGGCAATCGGTTCGTGTGGGTGTAAGAAACAATTCGCTTCTTTATGCTTTTGGCCTTGCCAACATATAAAACATCTCCGTGAGCGGAGAGCATGCGGTAAACACCCGGGGCGGTGGGTGCTGTTTTGACATAATCCCTGATCACAGTGACGCCAGATGTTAGAATACTTTCGCTCAAATCGACGGCCTTTTCTGTTAAGTGCTTTGTATTGTTGTATTATCTGGCGAGAGAATCAATCAATCAGTTGTCCCTGAAATAGTCCAAAAAAAGATTTCCACTTAATCTGTGGATAAGTCTGTGTGCAACCCTTGTCACAATTATGTAATATGGCTGTAACACTTGTGTTTCTGCAGATTGCCTATTTTTTAGGCAATTTTCCTAAGTCATTGATTTATATAGGGTCAAGTGCCACCAAGAAGAAAATTTTAGGCAATTAACATTTGTTATCTTGTCGAAGGAAACCGATTATGGCAGCAACAGGGCTGGTGTGCACAACTCTTTTGCCTTCATCGTTGATTTCACTTGAAAAAACCAAATGTTACCAACTTGTTAAGGATGTTTGTGACGCTCGATTTCGACGCCGACGCTTGCGGCCCCTTCAACGGCTTCCAGTTTTTCAACTTTCACCCGGGCGCCGATCACACGCATATCCTCTAGTGCCATATCCGCTATCTTTTCGGCCAATGTTTCCACTAAATTGATGTGCCCGGCTGAAATGATTTTCTGAATATTGAGCACTATATCATTGTAGCAAACCACATTGCCGAGCTGGTCATTGTGCGCAGTATCTTCTTGAACTGACAAATCTACGCTTATGCGCACTTTTTGGTGTGTATCTTTTTCGTGCTCCCAAACGCCGATCTGAGCATCGACCACATAGTCTCGCACAAAAATATGGCGTACCGAGCGTGTTGCATCGGCGTAAGGCAGATGATGGATATTCGTGGGACTTGTTGTTTCGTTCTTTGCCACTGGTTTTAATCCTCTGGAATATCCGCTGTACGCCACGCCAAATGCTGGCCGCCATCAAGCGCTATCATTTGCCCTGTCATAGAGGGGGCTTCAAGAATAAAATGTACAGCCTGAGCGATTTCTTGTGGGCTTGGGCCGATCTTTAAGGGGACAGAAGCAGCCTCAGCCTCAAACTCATGCTGTGTTTGCTGATGGTTGGGCAGGGTCGGGCCAGGGCCGACAGCATTGACCCGGATATTTGGTGCCAGAGCCTGCGCAGCGGTGCGCGTTGCTGTCCATAAGCCAGATTTAGCCAGTGTATAAGATAAATACTGTGGATTTAGCTTCAAAACCCGCTGATCAATCATATTGATAACCACGCCTTTATGGTCGCGTGGTAAGGCTTGGGCAAAGTGCTGCATCAACATTAGCGGCGCCAAAAGATTGACCTTCTGGTGTTGCTCCCAGCTATGGACAGTAAAATCAGTCAGGGTATCTTTTTCGAAAATAGAGGCGTTATTGACGAGAATATCAATCGGTAGCCCCAGTGCGTTTGAAGCCTTTTCTACCAAACTAGATACGGCGATTTCGTCGATAAGGTTCGCGCTTACTGATGCCGCCCGCCCACCATTTTGTGTGATCTCAGCAACTACGGCGTCTGCAGCGTTTGCTGATCCGTGATAATGTACCGCTACAGCAATATCGGCAGCCCCTAACGAAAGCGCGACCGCACGACCAATGCGGTGGCCCGCCCCGGTAACCAGTGCGGCGGCGTAAGTGGGGGGGCTCAATGCGCCGCTCCAATCATTTCTTCGCTATGGTGATCCATTTCCATGCCCATGGCCGCAGCGCTGCCTTCGCTGTTGCTTAGGTAAAAGATATAGCCGACATATAAGCCAACCATAGCGACACCAGCCAGTTTGCCAACTTTAGAACGCATGGTGCAAAATGGGATTAATAGCATTGCAGAGGCCAACATAACCCACAGATCGACTTCGAGGAAGCTATCGGGTACGGGGACATTACCAACAATGGTCGTAATACCCATGATACCTAAAAGATTAAATAAGTTAGAGCCAATCACATTTCCTACCGCCACGTCACAGTGGCCGCGTACAGCTGCGACAAGGGCTGTGACAAGTTCAGGTAAACTGGTGCCAAGAGCGACAAGTGTAAGGCCGATAACAGCTTCTGAAACCCCATAACTCATGGCAATATCAACGGCACCGACCACCAATAGGTCTGCTCCAATGCCTAAACCGATTAGCCCGCCAATCACTAAAACAGCCGACAAGGCATAACTATCTGGCACTTCTAAAATGTCATCTGCACTACACATGGATTGCTCGGTCGCAGGTATAGTTTTGGCACGCATGCCTGAATAAATGAGGAACAAGGCGAGGAAGGACAGTAAAACAACCCCTTCATCCGCCCCTAGAGTGCCTTTGAAGGCAAGGCCAATGAAAAGCACAGTAACAACCAGCATGATGACCAAGTTGCGCCCTAAGCGCGGAGCATCGCAGGTCATGGGAGCTATGATTGCAGGCAGACCCACCACCAAAAGGACATTGGCGATATTCGAGCCCACAACATTGCCAAGCGCAAGTGTTGGAGCACCCTTAAGCACAGCGTCAACGCCGACAACCAGTTCGGGTGCCGATGTGCCAAACGCAACAACTGTTAGTCCGATAATCAGCTTAGAAATGCCAGCCCGCTGAGCAAGCGAAACGGCACCCCGTACCAAAAAGTCTCCGGCAAACACTAACAAAACCAGTCCGGCGACAACTTGAATATAGGCCATGTGGTATACGGGTCCTTACTTATCGTTGGCGCGACCAAAGCGCCGGTTTCAGCTTATATAGGGTCTCCGGCTATGAAATGGAAGTCAGTAGCCGATTTTCCTATTAAGCACATTGGTAACCTGCTGGCCGTCTTCAATATGCTTTATGTTTTCTAATATATAGTTAGCAGCCGTATCGGTACGTGTTATTGCGGCAATATGGGGAGTTATTATAACTTTTTTATGGCTCCAAAGTGGATGATCCTTCACGAGAGGCTCGTCAGGGACCACATCAAGAGTTGCGGCAGACAGATGGCCTCTGTCTAGGGCTTCCATCAGAGCGTCGATATCGATCAGGCTCCCGCGTCCGGCATTTATAACCGATGCCCCTTTGGGCAAAAGGGTAAGCGTGTCGGCGTTTAATAGGCCTTTGGTGGCCTCGGTATCGGGTAGCATTCCGACCAGAATGTCGCTGCGAGCAAGAAAGCGTTCGAAGGCTTCTGCCCCAGTGAAATGGGTGACGGCGTCTTCGTCCGCCTTTGGGCTGTTTGACCATGCGCCAATGTCATACCCTAGTGGTTTTAGGGCTGCTGCGGCATGTTGGCCAAGCGCACCGTATCCCATGATACCAACACGCATGGCGCTTGCGGGTTTGGAATAGACACGTTTCCATTCGGCTTTCTTCATCTGGTCTAAGATAACGGGCATTTGCCTATGGTGCATCAAGACAGTCATCAAGACATACTCAGCCATGCCTTCCTTTAGCCCATCATCACTCATGCGAATGATCGGCAGGTCGTGAGGAACACTGGTATCATTTAGAATATGGTCGATACCTGCCCCTAGAGAGAATACAGCTTTTATATTCGGGTAGGCGGCTAACAGGCCTTTTTTTGCTTCCCACACGACGGCATATGCTGGGCCATCACACGGATCGCCCCAATCGGGGTAACTGCGAAACTCAAGCGATGGGTCAGCAGTAAGCAAAGCCTGCCGCCAAGCATCGTGCGGATATCCATCAAGATAAAACAGGATGCGGGTCATCTCACTGGTACTGCCAGTGTGTCATGGTGGCCCATTATCAGTTCGCGGAGGTGAAAGCTGATATCGGCGCGACTTTTAAAGCCCGCTTCAATGGCTGCTTTTTCCGCTTCCTCGCTGCTGGGTGGGCCCTGTTTGGCAAAGCTTTCAAAACTTTCATGAAACCCGATTGTAAAAAAATCCACATCAGAGCCAAAGTTCACGGTGAAGATTGCGTTTGTAACCTGCCCCGTTTTTTCTAGATAGATATTCTCAATTTTACGTTGGCGCAGCAGGGCGTCATGTTTGCCAGCAGCGGCATTGAACATTTCGATATGAAACATTCCGGTATTTTGGGCCTCTGCCTGCAATTGTTGCCAGCTCGTCTCTGAACTGGCTGTAAAGCGCATCTCATAATCCACCAAATCGTTTAGTTTGCTAGCGAAGGCTTTTCGTGCGGTTTTGCAGTCATGGGACGTGCAGGCGCTCTTTGCAGGGCCTAAAAGCATCAAGTCCCAGCGGTCCCCTTGGCTGTGGCGCATCATGATGGGCCTTGGGCCAAAACCTACCGTCCAATTGGTGGTTTTTACAAAGTCTAACAGTTCAGGAAACTTACCTGGGGCTGCTCGTAGTTGGTTGACCCAATAGTCATTCGCTGTTGATGGTGCGGTTAAAAGGAAGCTGACAAAAAGGGCAATAAAAAGTTTTTTCATGGATAATCTCCTTAGCGCAGAGGGCTGGCATGTGCAGCGCCGCTGAATATCGCATTGAAAAATACTTGGTTCAGCCCGTCCATATAGGCTCGGACAGTTGGATCTTGTGTGAAGCCAATAACCATGCCGCGCCCTTTGGGTTCGACAACGACAAAGGGTTTAAAGGCATATTGTTTTTGGTTTTCTTTCCACATATGCCCGCTTGCAAGTAGACTGTCGGCCCCTTGGAACCACACGACATTAGTGCCTTTTTCAAGGTTGATTGGCGCATAGATGTCGCTGCCTCGGATCAAGACTTTCAAGTCTGGAGCAAGTCCAGCCGAAAGCCAGTGATCAGGATCAACTGTGGCATTGGCAAGGACACCCGGCACACTGTCAGGCCGCTCGTTTGAGGGCTCAATTAAGGCTTGCATGTCTACGGCTGAGGTTAAGAGAGTGCCGGGGATACGTCCGTTTTTGGCTTTGATTTCAGCGGTTTTCTTTTTTGTACGGCGCACTTGGGCCTCTAGTTTAAGGGAAAGAAGGTTGACCTTCTCGGCTGAGAGATAGCGCACTGCTGACCCTGTTCCGATCAGAACCCCGCCTTTTTTGACCCAGTCTGCGATATTTTTGGCCCCTACAGCTGTAAGGGTGCTTTGGTAGCTGCCGCGGCTGTCTGGTAGGATCAACACCTGATAGCGCGCTAAATTGGCACGCGTTAGGTGCTGTGTTCTAATCACTGTCACCGGATAACCAAACTGCTGTTCGATCACAAAGCGAGTGTTTCCGGCAGATAGCTGATTTGTTGGCGCGTCCCATGCCATGGCGATCTTGGGGGCGTGCACACGCCGAACGTAGCGTCCGCCAAAGTCTGCGCCGCTATCAAGCCAAGTGGTGGATGAGGCGACAACCTCGGCCCCTGTTTCTTTGGCTAAACGCTTCAGTGTTGACCGTATGTCTTCACCATTTTCAGCACGGTTGATGATCAAGGAGCCTGCACTGAAGTGGCGTCCATTTAGGGTGAAGCTTTTGTCATCAAGATAAAGCGTGATATTAGCCCTCAGAGCGGCTGCCATAAAGCGGGCAGAGTTAGCGCCGTCGGCGGGCACCAAATAGACGACCTCTTCGCTTTTTGCGCCGGCTAGGATTCCGGGTGTGATCCGCTGAGCGGAAACCAAATCCCCATCCACTGAAACTTGCTTGCCACAAACGGTTTGTTTGACATTAAACATCAAGGGCAAGGACCAAGCAGTTACATCATAAATATCATGATCAACATTTTTTGTGCGTAGGCGCTCTTGCTCTGCAACCCAATCTGAATTCATATCAACTTGCGGGTCTAAAAGCGTGCGTATCATGCGCTTTCGTGGTTGCGCTGTATCGATAATATAGGCGCCCTTTTGGTACTGGACACCGCACGCTTTGAAATCTTTGGCCGCTTGCTGCACTTCAATGCCTTGCTCTGCCAATAAGCCGGCAAGCTTACGATTGGCCCCTAAATCATGACGATTTGGAAAAATATACGTGCGGCTTTTTTTATCGTCACGGCCTTCTTTTATGGCTGTGACCTGATACGCGTAAAAGTTATCAAGGAGCTTCTTACGGTTCGCTGCTGTTGTCTCAAGAGTAGCCATCGAGGTGATGAAATGCCCCTTGATGGTTTCACGGTATAAGAGGTCAGTGCCGTCATTCCTGTGATAAATTAACCCGCGTGAAGAGGCTTGTTCGTAAGTCATGGCAACGGCGCCGTAATAAGCGGGCCAACTGGCACCGTACCCAGGATAGAAGGCATCAAATACATCACGGGTGAAATAACGCTTGCCAAATTTATCGAACCATTTGGCGTTGGTTTTGCCAAATAGAAACAGATTATCGCGTTGATCTTGCGCTAGGTGTGGGTTGAAAGGCACGGCTTCAGGCGCGAAATAATAGCTGGAATTCCCTCCCATTTCATGCAGATCAACAAAGACCAGCGGATACCAATTTTGCAGGGCTTTGACATGGCCTTGTGTTTCGGGCTGTGTAAGCACGATCCAGTCGCGGTTCATATCAAAGAGATAATGGTTAGTGCGCCCACTTGGCCAAGGCTCGTTATGCTCGGCTGAAATTGGGTCGCTGTCTGCTATCATGCCGCGCGCGGTGCGGAAACGGTGAATAAAGCGGTCGCGGCCGTCGGGGTTTTGCATCGGTGCAATAAATGTGATGGTCTTTGCCATAATCTCTGGAACACGCTGGTCGCCTTTTGATGCCAGAAGGTGATAGGCGGTTTGCATCGCAGCGTCTGAGGATGATATCTCATTGCCGTGAACCCCATACGCCAGCCATGTTGAGGCAGGCAGGTTTTTTATGATTTTTGTGGCAGCAGTTTTGCTGGTTTTGCGAGGGTCCATCAGGGCTTGCATGGCATTTTTAAAGTCTGCGAGTTTTTTGATATTTTCAGCGCTTGAGATGGCGACATAAATCAGGCGGCGGCCTTCCCATGTTTCACCATAGTCAAACAGTTTGATCCGGTCGGGCGCTGCCGCTGCAAGAGCTTCGAAATAACGCACCATATCGGCGTGGGTGGAAATACGCTCGCCGGATGTATGACCCACAATTTTTTCAAGTGTGGGGATGCTTGTATCGTAATTTGCCCCCGGCCAATAGACGAACGAATCATCCGCTTTTACTGAAAATCCGGTCATTGCAATGCAAAGTCCGCCTAGCCACATGATAAAGTTACGCATAATTTCCCCTCCCGACGGGTTTTTTCCCTATATTTAAACTGCTTTTTGCCCAGCTTATAGATGTAGCGTGATAATTGGTGAATTACAGCTTGAAAAGAGCTTTGGGATCAATTATCCGTGCGCCCATATCAGGGCTCTTGCACAGCGTGTGAGTTTCCCTTGCTTTTTGAGAAGGCTAGCACTATGTTGCGCGCCTGAATTCAATGGGTTCACCGCATGGTGGGCTTCACAAGATAGCCGGGTACCCAAATGTGGGATGCCGTGGCGCGTTAGAAGGTAAAGAAAATGGCAGTTCCAAAGAGTAAAATCTCAACCTCTCGCCGTGGTATGCGTCGGTCACACGATAGCCTGAAAGCTGTAAACTATCAGGAAGATACTCACACTGGCGAATATAAGCTGCGTCACCATATTGACCTGAAAACAGGCATGTATCGTGGCAAGCAAATCATCGAGCCTAAAGGCGATTATTAAGCCTGACAGCGTCTTGTCGCCTTAACGGGCGACCAGAGAACAGATAAAACCGGTAGAGCCATTCGGCCCGCCGGTTTTTTTGTGTGCATATGTCACTCTATTGAACAATGTCTTTTCAATAAATCGGTTACAATTTCGGGGCCGAGTATGCTAACAAATTCTCCAGTTTAAATATTAGGGGCTAGGGCATACTGTCTGATCAATAGTTTGCTTTAGGGGGTGCATGGATTTTCATTTTTTAATAGCGACAGAACGCAGCGGCAGTAATCTTATTACTAAAATGCTGGATGCGCATCCTGATGTGTGTGGCCCAGCGCCGCTGCATATTTTGCGTGTCGTGGCGATGGAATTTCATAAATATGGGGACCTGAACAAAAAAAAGATATGGCAGCAGTTCATCACCGATCTTTTGGCTTTAACAACTTCAGAGTTTGCTCAGTGGAACAAAGTTTTCACTCGAATTGAGCTTGAAAATATGGCCGCCGTTGGTGATGTCCCGACGTTGTGTCGGAAAATTTATGAGGCTGAGGCCAAGGCCGCAGGTAAAAAAACGCTCTTTATTAAAGAGCTATGGACCTACCGGTATCTTAGTTTTTTACAGTGGGTTTTCCCCGAAGCGAACTATGTTTATTTGGTGCGCGATCCGCGTGATATGGCGCTGTCATGGCGTAACAATCAAACCCACAGCGGCGGTATTGTGGCCGGGGCACGCCAATGGATTTATGATCAGAACCAAACACTGACGAATTTCTCTGCGCTTGAAAAAGCCGGCAGAGGACTTTTGGTGCGGTATGAAGATCTTGTTTCAAATTCTCCGAAAGAATTAAACAGGATTTGTGATCTTTTGGGTATAGCCTATACGCCTAAAATGCTCGATTTTCACAAGAACGCTCTTACAAAGGCTAATGCAGACCAGAATCCCTTGTGGAAGAATTTGGCAACAGAAGTTATCGCAGATAATTTTCATAAATACCGTTCCGAGCTTGATGCACAGGAAATAGCAATCATTGAATTTATTTGTTCAAGGACAATGCAATATTTTGGGTATCAGCCAGAAAGCAGCAAAAACATTAGTGCCAGCGTCTCAAATAAGGATGTAACCGCACTGCACAGCATGGAGGCAAAAAAATACCGGCCTAAGCCGCAAGTTAGAATACATGACCGGATACAAAGTCGGTTGCGCCGGGCAATGCCGGTCCACCGTAATTTTGTGGATGGTATGGCGGCTGTTTCTCCCTCTCAAGTGAAAGCGTCTGCGTCAAACGGGGTTGCTCCAAACTCACGCTTTCAAAATACCAATAAATTGCTACAGCAAAGGGTGAAGGACATTCTTAAAAATGATCTGATGGACCTTGATCAAGCAACATTTAAATATGCGCTTATCTCTACCCCGCGCTGTGGCTCCTCAATGTTTTGTGATATTTTGAAGGGAACTGAAAAGCTAGGGCGCCCAGAAGAATGGTTCAATCTGCGGCGTATTCGCGCTTATTGCCAAGTTATGGGCATAGAGAATGTTAGTTTTTCCAAGTATGTGGAGGATATTATCCGGCGCACGACCAGTTCTACTGGTGTCTTTGGGGTGAACTTTCATGTTGATCAGTATCAATCTCTTTTACAGCGAAATATTGATATTTTTAATGTTGTGAAATTTGATAAAATTTACTTTCTTGAGCGCGAGGATAAGGTTGCTCAGGCTTATTCCTTGGCCAAAGCGAAGGTGTCTGATGTTTGGTCCAGTAATGTGGTCCCAACCCCGGCAGCACAGAAAAAAATTGATGCGCTTACATATGATGATGTGCAAGCTGAAATGGCTTTGATCACGCGCTGGAATAAGGTTGCCGCTACCGATTTGGCAGATAAGATAGACACGACATTTCAGTATGAAACAGTTCTTTCTGATACCAGTCAAAGCAGTTTCAGGCAGATTTTCTCAGACGCGGGGCTTGATTTTCCGGATGATTTTAAGCCGCTGGCAGCGCGTACAAAACAATCCGGAGACAAGGACTTGCGAAAAATAGAGGCCATAAAACAGCGCCTTGCCAAGGAAGCATCTGCGTCTTAAAGCGTCTTGAGTATTAGGGCCAATCGTCTGTCGCTGTCAGAGCTGAGGAAAATCTGGAGACACCATTGAAACCGTCCTTTCGAGATATAGCACAAGTAGATATAGGCGCAGTTTTGCGCCTTAATGATACTTTTGTACATTTTCTCAGCCCCCTTGATGAAGAAGGGTTACAAACTTTGCTCACGGTGGCTGATTATGGCAGGGTTGCTGTGTTTGGCGGCGAAATAGTGGGCTTTCTGATTGGGTTTTTACCCGGAGCGGCCTATGACAGCGTGAATTACCGCTGGTTTGACAGCCGCTTTGATGATTTTGCCTATATCGACAGAATCGTTGTGTCTCGTGAGGCGCAGGGGCGCTCATTGGGGCGGTTATTCTACAACGATTTTTCTGCCTTTGCGAAGTTGCGCAGCATGAAGCGTCTGGCTTGCGAATATTATAGCGTGCCTCTGAATGAGGGGTCTGCACGCTTTCACACGCGCTATGGTTTTACGGAAATAGGTCAGCAATCTTTGGACAGCGGCAAAAGCGTTTCCTTGCAAACTTGCACGATCAGCCTTTAAGACGCGACATAGTCCAGTCCAATATCCACCGCAGGCGCAGACTGAGTTAGTCGTCCAACCGAGATATAATCCACTCCGGTTTCTGCGATTGCACGGATGGTATCCAGATGAACTCCGCCCGAGGCCTCGCAGGGAATACGGTTATCTACGATCGCGCGTGCGCGGCGCAACATGGCGGGTGGCATATTATCAAGAAGCAAACTATCAGCGCCGACACGCACGGCTTCGCTGACTTGTTCCAGTGTATCGCATTCCACCTGAATATCGTTGCGTCCAGAGGCTTTGGCGGCAGCAACTGCGGCAGCAACTGAACCGGCCACGGCAATATGGTTGTCTTTGATCATCACCGCATCAAAGAGGCCCATGCGGTGGTTCTTCGCCCCGCCCATGTTGGTAGCATATTTACCAAGCTTCCTAAGTCCCGGGATGGTTTTCCGTGTATCAAGAAGGGTGGCCTCTGTGCCTCTGATCGCATCAACATATGACCGCGTTAACGTGGCTATACCAGAGAGATGCTGTAGGATATTCAAGGCGGTACGCTCAGCGGATAATAAGGCTCGCGCTGATCCGGAAACCTCAAGAATAGTATCACCAGTATATAATTTGTCGCCGTCGTTCGCTTTGAAGGACAGGGCACAGTTTGGGTCAAGGCGTGTGAAAATGGGGGCAATTAAGGGTAATCCTGCAAGCACCATAGCCTCGCGTGCATTCATCGTCGCGGCCAATTGAGCACTTGGCGGAATAACCAGCTCAGCCGTGATATCCCCTGTGCCGATATCTTCCTCGAAGGCGGCATCTATAAAAGCGTCAATCTCGGTTTGGTTCAGCGGA
Organism: Kordiimonadales bacterium; assembly: GCA_015485385.1. Lineage (GTDB taxonomy): Bacteria > Pseudomonadota > Alphaproteobacteria > Sphingomonadales > Kordiimonadaceae > Kordiimonas. Next base: position 24,514 of record WFTS01000041.1, read on the forward strand.
AAATCTGTCATCGAATGCGCCTTTGGCTGACCATCTATTTGCTGTTGACGGGTTGGCTCATGTCCAACATTTTCCTAAGCGGCATTTCTGCCTTTAGGCGCGTTTCTTCATCCAGTTCAATTTCAGGCCCACCATTTTTGAGGCATAGATAAAGTTTTTCCATCGTATTGAGCGCCATGAAGGGGCAGGTATTGCAGCTGCAATTGCCGTCTGCACCCGGTGCGCCGATAAAGGTTTTGTGCGGTGCGGCTTTTTCCATTTGGTGGATAATGCCCGGCTCGGTCGCAACAATCAGCGTGTCTTGGGTGTGTTCCGTGCAAAATTTTAAAATCGAACTGGTAGACCCAACATGATCAGCGTGGCGTACAATATTGTCAGGACATTCTGGGTGCGCCGCTACCGGAGCATCCGGGTATTTGGCCTTGAGTTTCATCAGCTCTTTTTCGCTGAACAGTTCATGCACAATACAAGTGCCCTGCCACAAAAGCATGTCCCGGCCAAGCTTGCGCGATAGATAGCCACCCAGATGCATGTCGGGTGCAAAAATAATTTTCTGATCTGCCGGTAATTGGCTCACGATATGCTCGGCATTTGAGCTGGTGACGATGATATCTGTGTGTGCCTTAACCCCTGCGGAGCAATTGATATAGCTTAGCACCAAATGGTCAGGGTGGGCTTTGACAAAGGCTTCAAATTCGTCTGGCTGGCAGCTATCCTCTAAGCTGCAACCTGCGTTTATGTCAGGGAGGACAACGGTTTTCTTTGGACTAAGGATTTTGGCAACTTCGGCCATAAAGCGCACGCCGCAGAAAACAATCATATCTGCATCTGTTTCCGCTGCTTTTCGGGATAGGTCTAGGCTGTCACCAACAAAATCAGCAATATCCTGAATTTCACCCGCTTGATAATAATGCGCCAGAATGACAGCATTTTTTTCTTTCTTTAGGCGCTTGATTTCGGCCACAAGATCAAGAGCCGGGTCTAGGCTCTGGGTTGAAATCACATTCATTCTTGTCTCCTGACACTCAAGGCCACTTAAAACAGATTACGCCCTTTAGCTTATGCTAGGCAATAGGATGCGTAGGCGCATAGATACAAGGCAGCGCGCGGCAAATCAATTGTCAATTACTGAGTTTGGCGGGGATAATAGTGTGCGCCCAGCCCGACAGGTCCATCACAGAGTAGTTTATGCTCATCCACAAGCGCGATCAGGTGGCCAAGGACCGAGCGCGCAGCCGCCGGATGTAGGCGTTTATCGACAGTCTTATACATAACGTCAACCAGGTCTTCGATTGTAGAAAGGCCGAGCCCGACATGCTTGAGTATCTGCCCTTCGCGCATGTGACGGTGCGTGATTATGCCGCGAATGAAGGGCTTGGCATTTTTTACCCAAGGGCCATGGGTTGGAATTAAAATATCAGGATCTCGGTCTGATAGCTTTTTCAAGCTTTGGATATAATGACGTACATCGCCGTCTGGTGGACTGATCACCGTAGTGGCCCACGCCATTATATGATCACCAACAAAAACCGTATTTTCTTCTTTAAGGTGAAAACACATATGGTTGGCTGTATGACCGGGAGTGTGAACAGCGGTGATGGTCCAGTCTGGGCCGGTGATGGTTTGGTTGTCAGTCACGCGTATGTCGGGCTTGTATGTCCAGTCAGCACCAGCTTCTACTTCTTCGCCCTCTAATCCGCCTTTGCGTCCAGCGCCATGTGGACCAAACCCATAAATCGGTGCGCCGGTTTTTTCGGACAAAATTTTGGCAAGGGGCGAGTGGTCGATATGGCTGTGGGTGATCATGATTTTGTCAATCTTGCGTCCAGAGGCCGCCCGTAAAATCGCTGCACAGTGATCTAAATCCCTTGGCCCGGGGTCAATAACAGCAAGGCTTGCACCGGCCCCCACTAAATAGGTGCTCGTGCCTGTATAGGTATAGGGGCTGGGATTGTTGCACAGAACACGGGTGATCAAAGGGCTAAGGCTTTCAGCCACACCGTAATTTGCAGTTAAATCATGCTTAAATTTGATCGCCATAAGCCCTCACTTGCTGAGGCGTTAGCTGTAGCAGGTTGGCTGAAAGTCAAACAAGGAAAATGCGTGCTTTTCGGGAGGATGCATAGAAAACCGGTTATGCTGCGGCGGATTGAGGTGGGGCAAAAATGCAGCATAACCGGCTTCTAACTCGGGGTCGCGTCAATGGCAGTTGGTGCGGCCCATAATCTGGGAACCTAGGGCGGTGCGGTGGGTGACACCTTAGGTTCGCTTTAATAATCGCAATGGGCGTGCCAGTTTTTAAAACCTATATATTTCAATAGGTTAACTATTTCATGGCGGTGGAGTGTTAGAAAGTGAAACAGGTGTGTATCAAAATGATACAGGTCATTTAGTTTCAATTTGACGCAATTTTGTGAAAACCGTGCTTTTCCCAGATGTCGGTAGCCGCCTCAGTTTGCAAATAGCCGAAAAAATTGGCGGCATCTTGGCTGGCGCTTTTTAACAAGGCGGTTTGGTAAAGAATATCACCGGACAGACTTTTGGGGACCTGATAGAGAATCTCGACCTGTCTGCTGGCGGTAGCGTCACTGTTATACACAAATGCTGGCAAACCGCCTTGTTCTGCGAGGCGCAAGGCCTGCCGCACATTATGAGCATAAGCAATGCGGTTTTTTATACTTTCCCAAAGCCCAGTTTTTTGCAGGAAGTTCAGCGCGTAGGCTCCGGCTGGTGCGGTTCTTGGATCAGCAACAGCAATGCGCCGCCCTTGTAAAAGTCGGTCAAATCCAGCTGTGTCTGCGGTGAACGGCAGCAAGGGTTTGTCCCCAATGGGAGCAACCAGTACAAGTTGATTGGATACGGTATCCACTTGCTTTTGGACAGTGTCATTTGTTTCTAACAGGGCAGTCCATTTGGGATTAGCAGAAATATATATGTCGGCAGGGGCGCCCGCTTGAATTTGCCGTGCCATAGAGGCACTGGCACCAAAAGAAAGTCGGGGTTTGGGCTTGCCCTGCTCGTTGGCCCATTTGCTCGCGTGCTCTTTTAGGGCGGTTGTTAGGCTTGAGGCGGCAAAAACTATGATGGGCTTGCTCGTATGGTCTTGTGACTGAGCAAAAACTGGTGTGGGCACGGATAGGCTTGCAAGCCCTATAAGGCTATATAAAATCAAGCCGCGCCAATTTATAATGGATACCATATTAATCGGCCTCCTGAGTTGGGGCCTGAGGGTCATTTAGGGCTGATCTAAGAGCCTCAATTCGGGGGTCTGAGGGTTCAGTTATTGCAGATAAACATGCCCGAACATAAGCGTTTTGTGCCTGAATGGATGGCTGGTCATGGCTTTCCTCTATGTTGGCCGTGGCTTGGTCTATCACCGGAGTACCCGCCATTTCAGGATGAAATTTCTCAAGAAAAGACTGATTGTTCGCCTCAAATGTCGCATGGATACGGGTAAACTGTGCAGCATTTAAAGATAGGCGCAGCGGGTGTTCCGTTGAGTTGGCCTGCGTCAATAAGTGAAAGATGCTGTCATCATGAACGGACTGGAACATTTCGGGGCGTTTACTCATAAATAGCAGAAGCCGCGCATCAATACTGATGTTTTTATTCTCTACAAACTCCATCGCGGCAGGCTCTAGTCCCAAGTGCTGAGCCAAATCCTGCTGGATATTTCCCCCAGCTAAAAAAGGCGCGCTAACAAAGCGAACATACAGGCTTTTCAGGCCTGTTTTATTGCGCCAGGGAGCGATATTAGACCAATAGTCAGGCTGCTTCTGTTCAAGCCTCTCTGTGATGAAGTCCTCTAGCGGTACGCCCTTCTTGAGGCCCCATTGTCGCCATGCAGATAATAGAATTTCATCTTGTCGGCGAACATAATAGATTAAATGAATATCAATCAGATCGGTTAAATCGGTGAATAGCTTGTGCCATGCCCAACCGCACAGGCACTCTGATGATAAAATCAATTTTCTGTGGGTTTTCCCCGCTGCAATGATCCAATTTCGAATGGGCTCGACAGATTTTTGAGCCAGCATGCTTTGCAGGCTCTCCAGCGGGTTCGCCGGGGGGGGCTGGTGTGAACTAAGGGAAAAATCAGATGTTGGCATAGCAAAACCACGGCGGTCCAAATAAATCCAATTGGTAAACAAAAAGGATTGCAGTGTGGTTGATCCGGCTTTGGGGTGGCCGATGTGCAAATATAACTGGGTTTTGTTCGCCACGCTCATAGTCCTTAGTGCGGTGAATTCCATCTATAGTAAGATTGATCACAGCAAGACGCCAGCGTCAATAAGTCTGCGACAATAAAGCGTTTGCCCAAAAGCCCTGTGCTGGGTAGGCTCCTATTGTTCCGGGGAGGACTATATGACAGATAAACACACGCCGATCATGGGCTTTTGGCGCACTTGGGGGCTTTCTGTAGGCGTGATGGTAGGCTCGGGCGTTTTTATGCTGCCTACGGTTCTTGCTCCCCACGGTAAATACGCACTTTATAGCTGGCTGATAACGGGCGGCGGCACGGTTGCCCTTGCTTTTTCACTTGCCTTCATAGCCAAGCGTGTGACCAAGCCGGGCGGCCCTTATGCATATACGCGCGCTGGCTTTGGGGATTTTGCTGGCTTTTTGATGGCGTGGGGCTACTGGATTTCCATATGGGTTTCTGTGGCGGCAATAACGGTTGCTTTTATCGGCTATTTAGGGGCTTTTTTCCCGATCTTGAAAAGCTCGCCAAATGGTTCCTTGGCAGTTGGGTTGGGGCTAATTTGGTCACTGGTATTATTGAACTGCCGGAGTGTGAATGCATCCAGCCTGTTTCAGTTGGTAAGCAGTTTAGCGAAGTTTCTACCTCTTTTATTCTTGGCTCTCTTTGGGCTTATGAATGTTGATAGTGCGAATTATGCCAGTATGGCTCAGCCCAAAGATAGCGTCTCGTCGTTATCTGCTGCTAGTGCGCTAACGATGTGGGCCTTTATCGGCTTTGAGGCGGCAACTATTCCTGCTGGGGAAATAAAAGATCCCGCCCGAACTATCCCAAGAGCGCTTGTAACCAGCGTTTTAGCGGTTGCGGTGCTTTATATGGCCGTGACCGTTGCGGCATTTGGCCTTTTGCCTGCTGAAGCACTGATGCGATCAACAGCGCCGCTTTCCGATGCCGCAGCGGTTTTGGTAGGCCCATACGGAGCGGCGGTGGTCGTTATCGTAGCTCTTGTTGCGACAGGAAGCGGTGTGAATGCTAATTTGTTTGCAGCGGGGCAAATGCCGATGGCTGCGGCACTTGATGGCTTGTTCCCAAAGGTTTTTGGAAGGTTAAGCGCTGAGGGTATTCCGGTTGCGGCCTTTGTTATTGGCGGTATTCTAGCCTCTGCGGCGCTGGCACTTAATTTTGCTGCTGGTCTGATTGCAGCGTTTCACTTTTTAATCTTGTTGGCGACGATTTCAGCCCTGATACCTGTGACGCTTTCAGTTGCAGCGGCATGGCAGTTTTCCCTGCGCGATAAAAGCCGCCGGGCTTCGGAAAAAATAGGGGAGGGCGCAGTGATGGCGATCGGTTTTGGCTATGCTCTTTGGGCCATAGCAGGATCGGGCCAAGAAAGTGTTTATTGGGGCTTTTTACTGCTTTTATTAGGTGCGCCAGTTTATATATGGATCACGTCTGATCGGGAGCAGGATAAACCATGACGTTAGCTGGTTTTAATGAATATGGGATATTAAAACAGGTTGCCGTGCGCACCCCAAAGGCAGCATATGTTTCGCCTGATAAAATTGAGAAAGAATGGGAAAAGTTGCGGTTTTATTCAGCACCGGACCTTCCCAAGGCAACGGAGGAACACGCGCGCTTTTTAGAGATTTTATCCGCGTCAGGCGCTGATATAATTTCCTTGGAGCCGGGGGATGGCTTAACGCTTGATGCTATTTATGCGCGTGATGCGCTGCTTGTCAGTCCAAAAGGGTTAATCTTGTGCAATATGGGGCGTGCGGGTCGCAGGGCAGAGCCAAAACAAAATGCGGCGACACTTGAACGGCAAGGCTTTAGAATTGCAGGCCAAATTATGGCCCCCGGCACACTGGAAGGTGGGGATATTATCTGGCTGGATGCAAACGCACTCGCGGTGGGCGAGGGTCCGCGCACCAACGCCGAGGGAATTCGGCAATTATCTGAGCTTTTAGGCCCTGACATTGACGTCCATGTGGTGCCGTTGCCGGCGCCGGATCATCCAGAGGATGTGTTTCATTTGATGTCAATGATCAGCCCACTTGATCAGGATTTAGCACTGATCTACAGGCCCTTGATGCCGGATAGTTTTTTAAAATGGCTTACTGCGCGAGGAATGACATTTGTTGAAGTCCCAGAGGCGGAATTTATCCCGATGGGCTGTAATGTTTTGGCACTTGGTCCGCGTAACGTGTTCATGCTTGATCGCCTGCCTGAGACCAAAGCAAGGCTTGAGGCGGCTGGTTGCTGTGTGCAAACCTATAGGGGCGATGAAATCAGCCGCAAAGGCGAAGGTGGTCCCACATGCTTGACCCGGCCTTTAGTGCGCGAAGCATCCCTGTAATTCGCAAAATATTATAATTCACAAAATATAAAGCACGCTTGGAAGCATGAAGAATGCTTAGCGGTGGTGAAGCCTAAGGGCCGTGGTGAAGTCTAAGGCGTAGCCCAAGCTGGTTAATAGCTGCGGGATATGCAGAAATCAACAATGCCCATCATCGCGGATTTGGCTTCGCTATCTTTGAAAATTGCCAGCGCATCTTTTGCCATCGCACCGTAATGACGTGCGCGTTCGATGGTGTCCGATAAAGTGTCGTGTTTGTGCAAAAGCGCAATGGCTTTTTCCAAGTCACCGTCGTCTTGCTTGAGGCGCTGCATTGTTTGTTTCCAAAAGGCGCGTTCGTCGTCATCACCACGCCGAAACGCGAGGATCACAGGCAAGGTGATTTTACCTTCGCGGAAATCATCCCCCACTTCTTTGCCCATCGCAGCCCGCTGAGAGGCGTAATCAAGTGCATCATCCACCAGTTGGAAGGCGATGCCTAGATTGCGGCCGTAAGCGTCAAGCGCGCTTGAGACTTCAGGGTTATCACCGGCGACAACGCCAGAAACCTCGCAGGCGGCCGCGAATAAGACAGCCGTTTTTGCTGTGATCACTTGCAAATATTTGTCTTCACCCGTGGACAGATCGTTGGCGATGGTCAGTTGCAGAACCTCGCCCTCTGCAATCACGGCTGATGTGCCGGCTAAAATTTTCAAAACGCGTAACGAATCGCTTTCAACCATCAGTTCAAAGGCGCGGCTGAAAAGAAAATCCCCAACCAAAACCGTGGCCTGATTGCCCCAAATCAGATTGGCGGGTTTTTTGCCGCGCCGCAATGCGCTGCCATCCACCACATCATCATGCAATAGGGTCGCTGTATGGATAAATTCTACAGCCGTCGCAAGCCCAATATGTTTGTTGCCGGTGTAGCCAGCCAGTTGAGCAGATGCCAGTGTCAGCATAGGCCGCAGCCGTTTTCCGCCTGAGTTAACCAAATGGCCAGCCAGCTCTGGGATGAGAACAACAGGGCTGTCCATGCGCTTGAGAATTGTGCTGTTTACAGCGTCCATGTCATCGGCAACAAGTGCCTGCATAGCAGTGATAGCAGACATATCTGCCTGCTGGTTTTGATGGTCTTTTATCGAGACAACGTTGCTGGACATCATTGGGGCCCCAGTTTCGCATTTGCATGAGGTTACACAGATTAGTGTGAGGTTACACATAATTTGGCCGGACCATATAGCCGCCTTAGCTGTAAAGCAAGCCACAGAAGCGTGACCAAGCTAGGGTGCTGTGATTGACCGCAGCCAATTTTACCCTACACTTAGGAGTGTGGGGCTGGTGTGTGTGGGGCTGGAGAGTACAAAGATTATGGATGTATCAGAAAACGCGGCCGATCCGCTGGGCGGGGAGGTCACTGTTGACGATTTCCTTGGCGGCGCAGTACGGCTGATCCAACCCCAAAAAGGCTACCGTGTATCAATGGATACTGTCATGCTGGCAGCCTCAGTTCCAGCACAGTCCGGAGAGACGGTTTTAGAGGGCGGTATCGGGACAGGCGGAGCTGCCATTTGCCTTGCTAGACGCATAAACGGTGTGACAGTTATGGGCATTGATAGCCAAGACGATATGCTTGCTATCGCCCGGCGCAACACGGTTTTTAATGGCCTTGATGACCGTATCACTTGTGACAAGGGATGCGTGACAGATCTATCCGGCCCTCAAAGTCAGTATGACCATGTGATGTTGAACCCGCCGTATCTGCCTGCAGGCAAAGCGTTGCGCCCTCCCTCTAAGTCCAAAGGCCTTGCGCATATGGAAAAAGGTGCAACCCTGAAGGATTGGATGCGCTTTGCCGTTCATAAAGTAAAAAACAAGGGCACAATCACAGTCATTATCCGCGCAGACCGTATGGACGAAGTGATTGCCCATTTGTTTCGGCGCGTTGGAGATATGCTGGTGATGCCACTTTGGCCGCGAGAGGGCGTCCCGGCAAAGCGGGTCATCATCCAAGGAACCAAGGGCATGCAGGGCCCAGCATGCATCCTTCCGGGGCTTGTTCTCCACGGTGAAGTAGACAGATATACGCCTGAGGCTAAGAAAATATTGTGGGACGGTGCGGCTTTGGACCTGAAAGCCTTTGCGTGTAAGCGCTAAAGCCGCTAATCAATGACATGCCGTTTAGCCAGTGAGGGTCGTGGATTTTTTGATGCCGCAAGCGATTGGAAATTTCTTTTATACGATGCGCCGCCGTTTTTTGGGCGAGCAACCACCGCGCGTGGCTGTTATCAAGCTTTACGGTGTCATTGCGCCCGGCGGGCGTTTCCGGCAAAATATTTCACTTTCCTCGGTTGCAAGCCAACTTGACACAGCTTTTGGCACTCCGGGCCTGTCGGCGGTGGCCTTGATGATTAATTCGCCCGGAGGGTCTCCGGTGCAGGCGGCTTTGATCACCAAACGCATTCGTGATCTGGCGACCGAAAAACATGTGCCTGTTTTGGCTTTTGCAGAAGATTTGGCGGCCTCGGGCGGCTATATGCTTGCGTTGGCAGCGGATGAAATTTTTGCCAATGAAAGCTCTATCGTTGGCAGTATAGGCGTTGTGTCTAGTGGGTTTGGCTTTAAAGAAGCAATCCAGAAGTTGGGCGTTGAGCGCCGTCTTTATACCGCTGGTGAAAGCAAAGCCATGCTGGATGCGTTTCAAGATGAAAAACCCGAAGATGTGGCGCGGCTCAAGGAAATTCAGCATGATATTCATGAGCATTTCAAAAAAATGGTCCGTGACCGTCGCGGCAAGCGCCTTAAAGGGCTGCGGTCTAGGTTGTTTTCAGGGGAAGTTTTTACTGGCACTGAGGCTGTGAAGCTTGGTTTGGTTGACGGCATTGGCGATGTGCGTATGATTTTGCGTGCGCGGTTTGGTGCCAAGGTAAAGCTTCGGACATATGCCGAGAAGAAACAGCGTTTGGGCGCGCTATTAGGCCTTGGTGGGGGCAGCGAAAGCAGCTTCAAGGGGATGGGGGATATGCCGCACGGATTACTCGCGGCAGTGGAAGAGCGTCTTTTTTGGAATAAATTTGGGCTGTAACCGAGTTATTTTAATTTTTAACGGAGACCCCTAGTGGCCTTGACCGAAAAACATAAACAGCAGCTTACCGCCTACCGTGAAAGCATTGATAATATTGACGCGTCACTGGTTTTCATGCTGGCAGAACGCTTTAAGATCACCAAAGCCGTAGGCTATTATAAATCGGAGCATAATCTGCCGCCTGCGGACCCTAGTCGCGAGCAAGATCAGATTGCCCGCCTTCGCACGTTGGCTAAATCAGCGAACCTTGATCCGGAATTTAGTGAAAAATTCCTTCAATTCATCATTCGCGAAGTTATCCAACACCATGAGCGCATTCGTGAAAGCGGCTCGCTTTAACTCCAGCAGACTATCAGCCTTACTGATTAATCAGGATCAAAATATGACCATTGACGGGCCAGAGCAATTAGCGAAACTTAAAGAAATTGGAGCCATCTGCCGCGATGTTTTGGCGGCAATGGGGGCGATGGTACGTCCCGGAATTACGCCCCGTGCATTGGACGAATTTGCCGGCAAAATGCTGGCTGAACGTGGTGCAAAATCAGCCCCGAAACTGGCATATGATTTCCCGGGCTACACATGTATTTCCGTGGGGGACGCAGTGGCACACGGCATCCCCGGTGATATTCCCTTGAAAGAGGGTGAGCTCTGCAATATTGACGTTTCGGCTGAAAAAGATGGTATCTTTGCAGACACCGGCTCAAGTTTCGCAGTTGGAAAAATAGCCCCTGAGCTACAGCAGCTTTTGGACACCACCAAGGCTGCCCAAAGGAAGGCCATGTATGCGGCGCGCGCAGGCCAACCTATCAATGTGGTGGGTAAGATGGTGGAAAAAGAGGCCAAAAAGCACGGCTATATGATCATTGAAGGGTTAAATGGTCACGGCGTTGGTGGATGGATTCATGAGGAACCAACCATTCCAAACACATATGAGCCGCGCGCCCGCACTAAACTGGTTGAAGGCCAAGTGCTGACAATCGAACCGTTTTTGACCACAAAAAGCCGCCACTATGTTGAAGATATAGATGGGTGGACACTGCGCTTGGCACAAGGCGGTTTTGGCGCTCAATTTGAACATACTTTTGTTGTCACGAAAGGCGCCCCGATTGTGGTGACATAAAGAGGCTTGAAATCTCTTGAAAGCCGCGCTTGACCGGGCTTAACACGCCCGTTAGGTTGCAGCGCAATATTAGAGTTTTAAATTCGGATTAAATGCGGCCTTTATGACAGATACTTCAAACAAAACTGGCGAAAAAACTGGCGGAATTCCGTTTCAGGAAATGATACTGCGACTTCAGACTTATTGGGCTGAACAGGGCTGTGTGATTTTGCAGCCCTATGATCTGGAAATGGGCGCAGGCACGTTTCACCCGGCAACCACGCTGAAAGCCTTGGGACCAGACCCGTGGAAAGCCGCTTATGTACAGCCGTGCCGTAGGCCAACCGATGGACGCTACGGCGAAAACCCGAACCGTTTGCAACATTATTATCAGTTCCAAGTGATCCTGAAACCAAATCCCGCCAACATGCAGGATTTGTATCTCGGTAGCCTGAAGGCAATTGGCATTGATGCGGCTCTGCACGATATTCGCTTTGTCGAAGATGATTGGGAAAGCCCAACGCTCGGCGCATGGGGGCTTGGTTGGGAAATTTGGTGCGACGGAATGGAAGTTAGCCAATATACTTATTTCCAGCAAGTAGGCGGCTATGACTGCAAACCTGTTTCGGGCGAGCTAACCTATGGGCTGGAGCGCCTCGCTATGTTTGTGCAAGGCGTCGATAGCATTTACGAGATCGATTATAACGGCCAAGGCGTAAGTTACGGCGATGTGTTCCTTGAAAACGAAAAGCAGCAGTCGGCCTATAATTTTGAGATAGCCGACACAGAAAAACTGTTCGCTGATTTTAAAAATGCACAGGCCGAATGTGCCAAATTGCTTGAAGCCGAGCTGCCGCTGCCAGCCTATGAGCAGTGCATAAAATCCTCACATACATTTAATTTGCTTGATGCGCGCGGGGTGATCTCAGTCACCGAACGCCAAGCTTATATTGGCCGCGTGCGTGATTTAGCCAAAGGTTGCTGTGCTGCTTATATCAAGAAAAACGGGTGGGAGACATAAGATGGCTGATCGTACCCCCCAGTGTCATTCCGGACAAGCGCAGCGCGATCCGGAATTCATGCTTGAAACGGCGCAAATGGCGGAACATTTGTCTGGATACCGGATCAAGTCCGGTTTGACAGTTGCCAGTATGACGATTGCCAGTATGACGATTGAAGGGGAGACATAAGATGGCTGATCTCCTGATTGAAATTTTCTCCGAAGAAATTCCAGCGCGCATGCAGAAAAAAGCCTCTGATGATCTGAAACGTTTGATCACAGACGCGCTGAGGGCCTCAGGCCTGACATATGATAGCGCAGATGCCTTCGCTACACCGCGCAGATTGGCGCTAAATATCACCGGTGTGCCAACATCAACGCCCGATATTTCGGAAGAACGCCGGGGGCCATCCACTAGCGCACCTGAAAAAGCGCTGGCAGGCTTTATGCGCGGCGCGGGTGTGACACGCGATCAGCTTGAAGAACGCGAGGAAAAGAAGGGCACCTTCTTTTACGCCAAAATCGAAAAGCCGGGCCGCGCTGCACGCGATGTAATTGCTGAGGCTGTCGAAACCGCCGTTCGCAATTTCCCGTGGCCGAAGTCACAGCGCTGGGGCACTGGTTCGCTCAGGTGGGTGCGGCCGCTGCACTCGATCCTTTGTGTCTTTGGTGGCGAGGCGATACATTTTGACATTGACGGCATCAAGGCCGGGAACACCACGCAGGGCCACCGTTTCATGGCGCCCGGAGAATTTTCTGTCACCGGTTTTGAGGATTACAAGCAAAAGCTGCTGGACCATAAAGTGATCCTTGACCCCGCGCGCCGGGCTGTGATCATTGTGGACACAGCGCAAACACTGGCCTCTGCCGCTGGGCTTGAATTGGTTGAAGACCAAGGCTTGCTTGCAGAAGTTGCAGGGCTGGTGGAATGGCCGGTGCCGATGATCGGTTCGTTTGATGCGGACTTTTTGCAAGTGCCTGAAGAAGTGCTGCAACTGACGATGAAGAAGGACCAGAAATATTTTGTCACCCGCGACCCTGCGACCGGAAAACTCGCCAACAAATTCATCTTCACTGCTAACTTTGAGCCAGCAGACGACGGCAGTGCGGTTACCGACGGCAACCAGCGGGTTCTGTCAGCAAGGCTGGCGGATGCGCAGTTCTTTTACGAGCAAGACCTAAAGCATAAGCTGGATGATAATCTGCCAAAGCTAAAGGATATCGTTTTCCACGAAAAACTGGGGACTGTGGCGGAGCGTGTGGAGCGCATCAAACAACTCGCGCGCTATCTGGCGAAGTATATTCCGGGCTGTAATGTAGATGAGGCCGAACGCGCCGCAGAGTTAGCCAAATGTGATCTGGTTTCGGGCATGGTCGGTGAATTCGCCAGCCTGCAAGGCACGATGGGGCGCTATTATGCGCTGGCGCAGGGCGAAAGCGACGCAGTAGCAGACGCCATCCGTGACCATTATGCCCCAGCAGGCCCGAATGACGTTTGCCCATCCGCGCCGGTATCGGTGGCCGTAGCCCTCGCAGAAAAGCTCGATACGCTTGTTGGTTTCTTTGGCATCGACCAAAAACCAACCGGTTCAAAGGACCCTTTTGCCCTACGCCGTGCTGCGCTGGGGGTGATCCGTTTGGTCTTTAACAGCCACCTAGAACTACCACTAGAG